>PHEV01000096.1:0-8554 GCA_002843035.1 Actinobacteria bacterium HGW-Actinobacteria-5
CGGTCAGGCGAGGCGGTCGGCCAGGGCGGGGATGCCGTCCCCGGTGAGGGCGGAGACCTCGAAGATCTCGGACGTGCCGGCCAGGCGCAGATGGTTGGCGGCGGTGCGCACCTGGGCGGGGCCGGCGATGTCGGTCTTGGTCACCACGCCGATCGAGGGCGGCATGAAGAACGTGGTGAAGCCCGGGGGGAACTTCGCCTCCTCGACCGTCGCGGACGCCAGGAACACCACCAGTTCGGTCTCGAAGGACGCCAGGCGCAGCGCGTGCTTGAACCACGGCATCTCGAGGTACTCCCCCGGGGTGTCGACGATGGCACGGTCGGTGTAGATGGTCTCGGTCTTGGAGTACGTGAAGTCCTCACCGTGCAGGCGCTGCAGCAGGGTGGTCTTGCCGCAGCCGACGCTCCCGACAAGCAGGATCCGCTTCACGTCCGCGTCAAGGGCGGACGGGCGAAGCCGAGCTGGTCACACAGCACGCTGACCACGTTCTCCACCGCCGACTCCACATCGGTCAGCCGGCCGATGACCACCAGCGAACCGGAGAAGCGGTCCACGAAGCCCAGCTCCACCGACGCGGTCTTCGTGGCCACGTCGGCCGCAATGATCGCGGCTTCACTAGGGGTGATGGTCATGACGCCGATCGCCCCGTCCTGCTGGGCGAGGCCGACCTTCGGGTACAGCCGCGGATCCGGGTTCGCCACCACATGGGCCAGCGTGACCTGCTTGCCCGGGACGAACTCCTGGATGATGCGCTGCTTCTCCGACATCCCCGCCTCTCTGCGCAGCCGCCGGTGGACCGGGTTCGGAACCGTCCCCGACCTGGTCCACAAGGGTGCTGAACAGGCCCATCGTCGGTGCGGTGGACGGGGGTGTCAACCACCCGGTCGGTCTTGTGCACAGTTGCACGAAACGGTCGCCGGGCTTGCACTTTCTGGTCGCGTTCCTGTGCTCCAAGCTGCCCGAAACCGACGCTTCCAGGTGCGTTTATTGCCCCGGGTCCGGACCTAACCTCACAACGAAATGCCGCCGTCGCAATGGCGTGGGCGGCCCACCGACCCAACGGAGGAGTCTGGAATGCAAGAAGCCCTCGGAATGGTGGAGACGAAGGGTTTCGTCGCCGCCGTTGAAGCCGCTGACGCCATGGTCAAGTCGGCCAACGTAGTCCTGATCGGAAGCCAGCGGGTGGGCTCGGGTCTGGTCACCGTGCTGGTTCGTGGCGATGTCGGCGCCGTCAAGGCAGCCACGGACGCCGGTGCCGTCGCCGCCCAGAACGTGGGCGAGCTCGTCTCCGTCCATGTGATCCCGCGTCCGCACACCGACGTGGAGAAGATCCTCCCGTCGGCGGAGAAGTGAGGAAGTGAACCCTGATGGCAAGTGAAGAACTGGTCGACCAGATCATGAACGCCGTCATGAAGAAGATCGACGGCAAGCCGGCCCCGGCCGCGCCCACGACCACCGGCGGCGCCCGTCCGGCGAGCACAGAGTTCGTCGGCTGCAGCGCGATCGGCGACACGATCGGCCTGGTCATCGCCAACGTCGACCCGCAGATCCACGCCCTGATGAAGATCGATCCGAAGTACAAGTCGATCGGCATCATCGGTGATCGCACCGGTGCCGGCCCGCAGATCTTCGCCGCCGATGAGGCTGTGAAGGCGACCAACACCGAGATCGTGACGATCGAGTTGCCGCGGGACACCAAGGGTGGAGCGGGCCACGGCTCGTTGATCATCTTCGGCGCCCAGGATGTCTCTGACGCCCGTCGTGCGGTCGAGGTCACCCTCGACGAGATCGAGCGCACCTTCGGCGACGTGTACGCCAACGACGCGGGTCACCTGGAGTTCCAGTACACCGCTCGCGCGTCCCACGCCCTGAACAAGGCGTTCGGCGCCCCGCTCGGCAAGGCCTTCGGCATCACCGTCGGCGCCCCCGCGGCGATCGGCGTGGTTCTGGCCGACACCGCGGTGAAGGCGTCCACGATCGATGTGATCGGTTACGCGAGCCCCGCCGACGGCACCAGCTACTCCAACGAGGTCATCTCCTTCTTCACCGGTGATTCCGGTGCGGTGCGTCAGGCGATCATCGCCGCGCGTGAGGTCGGCCGCGGCCTGCTGGGCTCGATGGGCGCGTACCCGGAGTCCGTCACCACTCCGTACATCTGAGACGAGGCAACTTCGTGAAGAGCAAGCGATTCGAGGCACTCGACGCACGTCCGGTCAACCAGGACGGGTTCGTCACCGAGTGGCCTGAGGTCGGCCTGATCGCCATGAGCAGCCCGAGCGACCCGAAGCCGTCGATCCGCATCGAGGGTGGCAAGGTCTGCGAGCTGGACGGCAAGCAGCGAGCCGACTTCGACATGATCGACACGTTCATCGCCGACTACGGCATCAAGCTGGAGAACGCCGAGGCCGTCTGCAAGATGGACTCCCTCGAGCTGGCCAGGAAGCTGTGCGACATCAACGTGCCGCGGGCCGAGGTGGTCGCCCTGACCACCGCCATGACCCCGGCCAAGATCACCGAGGTCGTCAGCAAGATGACCGTCCTCGAGATGATGATGGCCGTCACCAAGATGCGGGCCCGGAAGTCCCCGGCCAACCAGGCCCACGTCACCAACGTGAAGGACCATCCGGTCCAGATCGCCGCGGACGCGGCCGAGGCCGCCCTGCGCGGCTTCGCCGAGCTGGAGACCACGGTCGGAATCGTCCGGTACGCACCGTTCAACGCCATCGCGCTGATGGTGGGCGCGCAGGTCGGGCGTCCGGGCATCCTCACCCAGTGCGCGGTCGAGGAGGCCACCGAACTCGAGCTCGGTATGCGTGGCTTCACCGCCTACGCCGAGACCGTCTCGGTGTACGGCACCGAGGCCGTGTTCATGGACGGTGACGACACTCCGTGGTCGAAGGCGTTCCTGGCTTCCTGCTACGCGTCGCGTGGCCTGAAGATGAGGTTCACCTCCGGTACCGGCTCCGAGGTCCAGATGGGCTACGCCGAGGGCAAGTCCATGCTGTACCTCGAGGCTCGCTGCATCTACATCACCAAGGGCGCCGGCTCACAGGGCATCCAGAACGGCTCGGTGTCCTGCGTGGGCGTCCCGGCCGCCGTGCCCCAGGGCATCCGGGCGATCCTGGCCGAGAACCTGATCGCCATGGCCCTCGACCTGGAGTGCGCCTCGTCCAATGACCAGACGTTCACCCACTCCGACCTGCGCCGCGTCGCCCGGTCGCTGATGCAGTTCGTGCCCGGCACGGACTTCATCTGCTCCGGCTACTCGGCCACGCCGAACTACGACAACATGTTCGCCGGCTCGAACTGGGATGCCGACGACTACGACGACTGGTTGATCATCCAGCGCGACCTCAAGATCGACGGTGGCCTGGTGCCTGTGGTCGAGGAGGACGTGGTCCGGGTGCGCAACAAGGCCGCCAAGGTGATCCAGGCGCTGTTCCGCGAGCTCGGTCTGACCGAGGTCTCGGACGCCGAGGTCGAGGCCGCCACCTACGCCCGCGGTTCACAGGACATGCCGAACCGGAACGTGGTGGAGGACATGAAGGCCGCCGGCGAGCTGATGAAGCGGGGCCTCACCGGGGTCGACATCGTCAAGGCGCTCGCGAAGGCGGGCTTCGACGACGTGGCCGGCTCGGTGTTCGGGATGCTCAAGCAGCGTGTGGCGGGCGACTACCTGCACACGTCCGCGATCCTGAACGACTCGTTCGAGGTGATCAGCGCCGTGAACCAGCCCAACGACTACCGCGGGCCGCAGACCGGCTACCAGATCTCGGATGAGAAGTGGGAGCAGTTGAAGACCATCCGCCAGGCGATCAGCCCCGAGAACGTCTGAGGAGAGTGAGATGGACGAGAAGACACTGCGCAGCATCATCGAAGAGGTCATCAAGGAGTTCACCAGTGGCTCCGGCGGGACGGCCACGGCCGTCGCGACCGCGCCGAGCGTGAGTTCCGCAGCCGGCTCGCTGCAGATCAGCGAGGCCGGTCCGGCAGAGCGCGGCACCAACCCGCGCGAGGTCGTGATCGCCCTGGCACCCGGCTTCGGTGGCCGGATGACCCACACGATCATCGACGTCGACCACGGTGACGTCCTGCGCGAGGTGTGCGCTGGCATCGAGGAGCAGGGACTGTCGTACCGGTTCATCCGCGTGTTCCGCACCGCGGACGTCGGCTTCATCGCCCACGAGGCGGCGAAGTTGTCCGGTTCGGGCATCGGGATCGGCATCCAGTCCCGCGGCACGACGGTGATCCACCAGAAGGATCTGCCGCCGCTGTCGAACCTGGAGCTGTTCTCCCAGGCACCGCTGGTCGACCTGGAGACGTTCCGCGCGATCGGCTCCAACGCGGCGAAGTACGCCAAGGGTGAGTCGCCGTCGCCGGTCCCGGTCCGCAATGACCAGATGGCCAGGCCGAAGTACCAGGCCATCGCGGCGCTGTGGCACATCAAGGAGACCCAGCTCTGCGACCCGAACAAGAAGACCCAGACCCTTCGGGTCGAGTACCGGTAGGAGAGCGACATGGAATCCGAAGAACTGATCCGCCAGATCATGTCCGAGGTCATGGCGAACCTCGGCAAGGACCAGGTGTCGTTCGCCAAGAAGCCCGCGGCCAGTGGTGGCGTGGACGCGTCCAGCTACCCGCTGGGCGAGAAGATGCCGGGCCAGATCAAGGCAGCCACCGGCAAGGTGCTGGCCGACTTCAGCGTCGCGAAGGTGAAGTCGGGCGAGCTCACCGCCGACGACTTCCGGATCGCCCCGGAGACCCTCGAAATGCAGGCGCAGGTGGCCGAGTCCGTCGGACGCGACAGCCTGGCCCGCAACATGCGGCGGGCCGCCGAGTTGATCAAGGTCCCGGACGCCGAACTCCTGCAGGTCTACAACGCGCTACGCCCGTACCGCTCGACCAAGGCCGAGCTCTACGGCCTCGCGAACGACCTGGAGACCAAGTACGGCTGTTCCGTGAACGCGGCCTTCATCAAGGAAGCGGCGGACGTGTACGAGAAGCGCGGTCGCCTGAAGGCCGAGTGAGGAAGCGGGGTCGGCGGTCCGTGACCGCCGGCCCCACCACCCCCGTCCACGATCGAGGAAGCTGAACAATGGCCCTGATCGCCGGTATCGACATCGGCAACGCCACCACCGAGGTGGCACTCGCGGAACTCTCCTCGGGTGCCACCCCGGTGTTCCTGGCGTCTTCGATCGTTCCCACGACCGGGATCAAGGGCACCTCGCAGAACACGCGAGGCGTGTTCGCCGCGCTGAGCGAGGCGCTGGACAAGGCACACCGCTCGATCTCCGACCTCGACCTGATCCGGATCAACGAGGCCGCGCCGGTGATCGGCGACGTGGCCATGGAGACGATCTCGGAGACCGTGATCACCGAGTCGACGATGATCGGCCACAACCCCGCCACCCCTGGTGGTCTGGGGATCGGGGTCGGTACGACGATCCTGCTCGCCGACCTCGAGCGCGGTACTCCCGGCGTCCCCTACATCGTGGTGGCCGATCGCACCTACACCTTCGAGGACGTCGCGTCCCGGATCAACGCCGCAGCGACCCGGGTGCAGGTGACCGGTGCGATCCTGCAGCGCGACGACGGCGTGCTGGTGCACAACCGGCTCGCCCACAAGATGCCGATCGTCGACGAGGTCAGCCTGATCGACAAGGTGCCGATCGGGATGCTCGCCGCGATCGAGGTGGCCGAGGTCGGACGGATCATCGAGACCCTCGCCAACCCCTACGGCATCGCCACCCTGTTCGGGCTGAACCCCGACGAGACGGCCTCCGTGGTGCCGATGGCCCGCTCCCTGGTGGGCAACCGGTCGGCCGTGGTGATCAAGACGCCCAAGGGCGACGTGACCGAGCGCCGGATCCCGGCCGGCTCGCTGCAATTCATCGGCGACCGCTCGGCAGAGGTTGACGTCGACCGCGGCGCGGAGGAGATCATGCGGGTCGCCGGAACGGTCGGCCCGATCTCGAACATCAAGGGTGAGCCCGGCACGAACATCGGCGGGATGATGGAGAAGGTCCGCGTCGTGATGGGCCGGCTCACCGACCGCGACCCCTCGGGCATCGAAGTCACCGACCTGCTCGCCGTCGACACCCAGGTGCCGCAGAAGGTCACCGGCGGCCTGGCCGGCGAGTTCTCGCTGGAGGCGGCCGTCGGCATCGCCGCCATGGTGCGGGCCGACCACCTGCAGATGCAGAAGATCGCCCACGACATGACCGCGCAGTTCGGAATCCCGGTGGAGGTCGGCGGTGTGGAGGCCGAGATGGCCGTCCGCGGCGCGCTGACCACGCCCGGTTCTTCGGTGCCGATCGCGATCCTCGACATGGGCGCGGGCTCGACGGACGCGTCCGTGCTGAAGGAGGACGGGACGGCCCGCAGCATCCACCTGGCCGGCGCAGGCAACATGGTCACGTTGCTGATCCAGTCCGAGCTGGGCCTGGAGAGTTCCGAGGACGCCGAGAACATCAAGCGCTACCCGCTGGCCCGGGTGGAGACCCTGTTCAACATCCGCCACGAGGACGGCACCGTCGAGTTCTTCGACAACCCGCTGCCGCCGGCCGTGTTCGCCCGCACGGTGGTGCTGCATCCGGAGGGGATGATCCCGCTCCCGCTGCGCCAGCCGCTCGAGCTGATCCGCCAGGTGCGGATCCGGGCCAAGGAGCGGGTGTTCGTCACCAACGCCCTGCGCGCGCTGGCCGCGGTCAGCCCGACCAGCAGCGTCCGCGACGTCGCGCACGTCGTGCTCGTCGGCGGCTCCGCCCTGGACTTCGAGATCCCGCAGCTCGTCACCAAGGCGCTCGGGGAGTACCGGGTGGTGGCCGGGCGCGCGAACATCCGTGGCTGCGAGGGCCCGCGCAACGCCGTCGCCACCGGTCTCGTGCTCGCGTGGGAGGCGCAGCGATGAACGCGCATCGTCCCACCATCCGCCTGCGGCTCAGCGACCGGATCCCCGAGGTCCGGATCGCCGAGGTGCTGCACGGGATCGAGGAGGAGGGGGTGCCCGTGGAGGTCACCCACCATCCTGAGCAGAACCCGCTGGTGCTGGCCCACGACGCGAGCCTGGAGTCGCGGCTGGGGATCGGCATCGGCGTCGGGCTCGACTTCGTGGTGATCACCACGGAGAAGCTGCCCGCCGACCGTCCGTACCTGGTCGAGAACCTCAACCGGGCGGACGCGAGCGACCGGGCCGTCGGCGCGAACGCCGCCCGCCTGGTCAAACGTATGCCTCTCACCGACCTGACTGCGATCTGAAGGAGCCAGACATGCCCAACCTGAGCCTCGGCACCATCGAGGTGTACGGCCTGCCCGCCGCGGTCGAGGCCGCGGACGTGGCGCTGAAGACGGCCGATGTGACGCTGATCGGCTACGAGACCACCGACGGGATGGGCATGGTGGCGGTGAAGATCGAGGGCCAGGTGTCCGCGGTCCAGTCCGCCATCCACGCCGCCTGCGCTGCCGCGTCCAAGGTGTCGAAGGTGTTCGCCACCTCGGTGATCCCGCGGCCGAGCACCCAGCTGGAGCCGGTCGTGCTCACCGACGTGACCGTGGGACTGGAGGCGCCGAAGCCCGAGCCCGCACCGGAACCGGAACCCGCACCGGAGCCCGAGCCCGAGCCGGAACCCGAACCCGAGCCGGAACCCGAGCCCGAGCCGGAGCCACAGCCGGAGGCAGTCGCTGAGCCGGCCGAGGTGCCCGCTCCCGAGTCGGTGACCGAGCCGGTGGAGGCCCCGCCGGCTCCGCCGAAGCCGCGCGCGACGCGGACCCGCAAGACCACCACGCCCCGGACCAAGAAGTAGGAGAGAGAGGAACTGCGATGAGTGAAGCGCTCGGTCTCGTCGAGACCAAGGGTTACGTCGGAGCCGTCGAAGCAGCGGACGCCATGGTCAAGTCGGCCAACGTCGTGCTGATCGGCTACCAGAAGGTCGGCGCCGGCCTGGTCACCGTGATGGTGCGCGGCGACGTCGGTGCGGTGAAGGCCGCCGTCGACGCAGGCGCCGCCGCCGCGGCCCAGGTGGGCGAGGAAGTCGTGAGCAAGCACGTCATCCCCAGGCCGCACGCGGACGTAGAGCAGTTGCTGCCCAAGAAGGCCTGAGATGGCTGCTCCGGATCCCCGTCAACTCGTCGAGGAGGTGACCCGCGTCGTGCTCGGCCGCCTGGAGGACCTGCAGATGCGCATTGTCGTCGGCGTGTCCAACCGCCATGCCCATCTGAGCAGGGAGGATCTGGCCACGCTGTTCGGCCTCGACGAGATGACGGTCTACCGGAGGGTCCGCCAGCCCAGCGACTTCGCTGCGGTGGAAACCGTGTCCATCTCCGGCCCCCGGGCCACGTTCCCGAAGTTGAGGCTGATGGGGCCGTGCCGGGCGAAGACCCAGGTGGAGCTGAGCCGCACCGACTGCGTCGCACTCGGCATCGACGCGCCCCTCACCCAGTCCGGGCATCTGGACAACGCGGGGCCGATCGACATCGAGGGCCCGAAGGGGAAGATCCACGTGGAGCACGGCGTGATGATCGCGGCGCGCCACATCCACATGGGCCCCAGCCACGC
>PHEV01000096.1:8669-21838 GCA_002843035.1 Actinobacteria bacterium HGW-Actinobacteria-5
CGGGAAGCTGATCAGGGAGTGACCGCGACCATGGCACCGACCATCCGGAGTCTCGAAGCCCCCGAGGCGGCGATCCGCCGCTTCGCGGAGCTGGTCCGCACCGGCGAGGTGGACGAGCCGTTCGGCACGCCGCGGCTCGGCATCGACCTGGGCACGGCGAACATCGTCGTCTCCGTCGTCGACGAGCTGAACCGGCCGGTGGCCGGCGCCTGGGTGCACTCCAGCGTGGTGCGCGACGGCGTGGTCGTGGACTGGCTCGGTGCCACCACCGCCGTCCGTCGCCTCACCGAGGACGTCGAGCGGCGGCTCGGCCACCACTTCACCAGGGCGTCGGTGTCGATCCCTCCGGGAATCAGCGAGGGCGACATCAAGGTCTTCCGCAACGTCGCCGGCGCTGCGGGGCTGGACACCGACGAGGTTGTGGACGAGCCTGTCGCCGCCGCGCGTGCGCTGGGCATCGACGACGGCTGCGTGATCGACATCGGGCACGGCACCACCGGGGTCTCGCTGCTCTCGAACGGCGAGGTGATGCTGTCGATCGACGAGGCGACCGGTGGCCACCACATGACGCTGGTGCTGGCCGGCGCCTACCGGATCGGCTACGAGGCCGCGGAGGCCATGAAGAAGGATCCCAGCCGGCGCGACGACGTGGTCGGCGTGATCCGTCCCACCCTGGAGAAGATGGCCTCGATCGCAAAGGCCGCCCTGGCCGGTCGCGACGTGCCGATGGTGTACCTCGTCGGCGGTTCGAGTTCCTTCCCCAACGCTCCGGACGTGTTCGCCGCGTCGCTGGGCCGACCGGTCGTCCGTCCGATCGAGCCGCTGTTCGTGACGCCGCTGGGGATCCCGATGCAGGAGTCCCCGTTCGCCGATAAGGAGGTCGGTGATGACCGAGGCTGAACTGAGGAACCTGATCCGGCAGGCGATCCTGGACGTGCTGGCACCGCCGCGGCGGGCGTTGGTGGTGTTCACCGGCGGGCTGCTCGGCTTCGAGGACTGCATCCCCGAGTTGCGGATGCTCCTCGCCGAGGGCGTCCAGCTGGACTACGTGCAGACGCCGAGCGCCGAGCGGATCCTCGACCAGGACCTGATCAGGTCGGTGGGCATGCGCGAGGTGAGCCGGCGGATGGTCGAGGAGCACGACATGCTGATCGCGCCCACGCTGACGGCCAATATCGCGGGCAAGGTCGCCCACGGCATCGCCGACTGCCGGGCCAGCAACCTGTTCAGCGAGTTCATCATGAGCAATCGGCTCGTCGTCGCCTCGCGCACTGCGATCTGCCCGGACGGGGCGGCGAAGCAGTCCTGGTTCCCGGAGATGCCGCCGGGCTACGCCGACATGCTGCGCGGGAACCTCGCCGCACTGAGCTCTTTCGGCGTCCGGCTCACCGAGTCGCGGTTCCTCTGCCGGACGGCCCTGGCCGCGTGGGAGCGCAGGGACGCGGTGCGGCACGCCCCACTGGTCGCCCTGGGTACTTCGGTGGCGGCACTGAGCGCCGCCTTCGCCGGCCCCGAGGAGAAGGCGACGGGTGCGGACCATGGCCACGGCCGGGCAACCGCGCCCGCCGCGCCGGGCGTGGTGCCCTGCACCCGCAGCCTGATCAGCCAGCAGGTGATCCAGCAACTGCCTACCGGGGTCGAGCTGCGGATCGGCCCCCAGGCCAAGGTGACCGCAGCTGCGCGGGACGCCGCCGCGGCCCGAACCATTCGGATCTCACGGGAGGTGTGACATGTTCCTGGCAAAGGTGCGCGGCACGGTCGTCTCGACCAGCAAGGATGAGCGGCTGGTCGGGTTCAAGCTGCTGGTCGTACAACGGATCGGCATCGAGGAGGAGTACGTCGGCCTCCCGCAGGTGGCGGTGGACACCGTCGGTGCGGGCGTCGGCGCCACAGTGATCGTCACTGGCGGCAGCTCGGCACGGGTCTCGGCCCGTCCGGACTCGCCCATCGACGCGACCATCGTCGGCATCGTCGACGACGTGGAGATCGGACCGTAGCAATGCCCAACGTCTACACGCGCACCGGCGATGCCGGCTCGACCGGCCTGTTCGGCGGCTCGCGCGTGCCCAAGCAGGACCCGGAGGTGGAGGCGTACGGCACGGTCGACGAGGCCAACGCCGCCATCGGGGAGGCGAAGGCCGCAGCGACGGACAGTTCGGTCCGGGAAACCCTCCACGGGATCCAGCAGCGGCTGTTCGTGCTCGCGGCCGAACTGGCCAGCGACGCGAAGGGACGCGCCGTCCTCGACAACACGATCAGTGCCGCCGACGTCTCCGACCTGGAGTCGATCATCGACATGTGCCTGGAGGTCACGGGCCCGCAGCGCGCGTTCGTGGTGCCGGGACGCGACGCCCCCTCCGCAGCCCTGCACAAGGCGCGGACGGTGACCCGGCGCGCGGAGCGCCGCGTCCTGACCATGGCGGAAACCCGGGAGGTGCGCCCGGAGCTCGTGAAGTACCTCAACCGGCTCTCCGACACCCTGTACGCGCTGGCCCGGCTCACCGAGCACACCTACGACCTCGGCCACGTCCAGCAACTGGTCCGGGCAGCGGTCGAGAAGGCGCTGGGCACGGCCACCGCGACCACTCGCAGTTATGACCTGACCACCGCCAAGGCGATGGCAGAGGCGGCGGAGGCGAAGGCGACCGAGTTGGGTGTCCCGGTCGTCTTCGCCGCCGTCGACGCGGGCGGCAACCTGATGCTGCTGCACCGCATGGCCGACTCGCTGCTCGGCAGCATCGACATCGCCACGAACAAGGCCTTCACCTCGGCCGCGTTCAAGCTCCCGACCGCCGCGCTCGCCGAGGCGTCCGCCCCGTCCGGCGAGCTGCACGGCATCGAGGTCACCAACGCCGGACGCGTCGTCGTCTTCGGTGGAGGACTGCCCGTCTTCGTCGACGGCCGGCTGGCCGGAGGCATCGGCGTCTCGGGCGGCACTGTCGCCGAGGACGTCCGGATCGTCACACACGCACTCAACACCGTTCAGGAGCAGATATGACCACCATCAGCCCCGAGGTCGTCCGCAAGGTCGTCGCAGAGGTCGTCGCAGAGGTCGTTTCCCGGTCCGCGGCCACGACGCCGGTGAGCGACGGGGTCTTCCCCGACATGGACTCCGCGATCACCGCGGCCGACCTGGCCTGGCGCCGTTACCTCGACTGCTCGATGAAGGATCGCGCACGGTTCGTGAAGGCGATCCGGGATGTCGCGCTGCTGCCGGAGAACCTCGAGTACATGGCCCGCGGCTGCGTCGAGCAGACCGGCATGGGCAACGTGCCGGACAAGATCGCCAAGAACCGTGCGGCCGCGGAGCTCACGCCCGGCACTGAGGACCTGACCACCGAGGCCTGGTCGGGCGACGACGGACTGACCACGATCGAGATCTCCCCGTTCGGAGTGATCGGCGCGATCACACCGACGACGAACCCGACCGAGACCATCATCAACAACGCCATCGGCATGCTCGCGGCCGGCAACTCCGTGGTGTTCAGCCCGCACCCGCGGGCCACGGAGATCAGTCAATGGCTGGTCCGGAAGATCAACGAGGCGCTGGCGGCCGCCGGCGCGCCGCCGAACCTGGTGGTGACGGTCACCGAGCCGTCCATCGAGAACACCAACGCGATGATGGCCCACAAGCTGGTGCGGCTGCTGGTCGCGACCGGCGGGCCGGGCATCGTGAAGGCCGTGCTGTCCAGCGGCAAGAAGGCGATCGGAGCCGGGGCGGGCAACCCGCCGGCGCTGGTGGACGCCACCGCGAACATCGAGAAGGCGGCGAAGGACATTGTCGCCGGGGCCAGCTTCGACAACAACCTGCCCTGCACCTCCGAGAAGGAGGTGCTCGCGGTCGCGTCCATCACCGACCTGCTGAAGTTCGAGATGCTCAAGCACGGCGCGTACGAGCTTCGGGACGCCGCCGACATCGCGAAGCTGGAGGCGCTGGTGGTGGACGGCAGGCACCCGGTCACCGAGTGGGTCGGCAAGGACGCCTGCGTGATCCTGAAGGCCATCGGCATCGAGCCGCCGGCCGGGGTGAAGCTGATCATCGCCGAGGTGCCCTTCGAGCACCCGTTCGTCCGGGTCGAGCTGATGATGCCGGTCCTGCCGATCGTGCGGGTCAAGGACGTGGAGGAAGGCATGGACCTCGCGGTGATCGCCGAGCACGGCAACCGGCACACCGCGATGATGCACTCCAGCGACGTCAACGCCCTGACGAAGATGGCCAAGCGGATCCAGACCACGATCTTCGTGAAGAACGGGCCCTCCTACGCCGGCATCGGCATTGGTGGCGAGGGCTACTGCACGTTCACGATCGCCGGTCCCACCGGTGAGGGCCTGACCTCCGCCCGCTCGTTCGCCCGCCGGCGCCGCTGCGTCCTCGTCGGAGGCCTGAACGTCCGCTGAACCGGACCGGGTTCGGAACCGTCCCCAACTTGGTCCACGGACCACATTGGGGACGGTTCCGAACCCGGTCCACCTCAGCCGAGCCAGGCGCGGACCTCGGCGGGCGCGGCGCCGTCGGCCAGCCAGAGCGACGCCGCAGTGTGGCGCAGGTCCTGGAGCCGGCGGCCGCGTCCGGTCTCCGGCCAGTTCAGCCGGCGCAGGACCGGAGCGCGGCGCAGCGGCTCGCCCAGGCTGGTGGCGAACAGCGGCTCGTCGGCGTCGCGTCCAGCGAGCAGGCGCTGGACGATCGGACGCACGCGCGTCTCGACCGGCACACCGCGGACGCGCCGCGTCGGGTAGCAGCGGACCGGTCCGCCTTCCCGGGCCGACCGCGCCACCGTGATCCGCTCGGGGTTCGCGTCGCCCACAGTGAGCGCCCTGGCCTCGCTCCAGCGCAGCCCGGTCCGGGCCAGCACCAGCAACACGTCCGCGAGCACGGGGGAGTACCCGGACCACTCGCCCCAGGCCGACTCCAGCTCTTCCGCGCTGAACGGACGGACGGCCGCCGCGGTCACCGTCCCGGCGCGTCCGGTCCGGCCCCCCGGGCTCGGGGGAAGCGGGTATCGGGATACCTCGAGCGAGGCTTCCAGCCAGTACGGGACGCTCATCGTCGTCATCCTTCTGCTGCTTGCCAGGGACGACGGTTTCTCGCCGCCTCCCGTGCGTGCGCGACAGCGGGTCAGGGCCAAACCACCAGCTGGAGTATCCCGACTCGCCGTCAACGACGGCTCACGGTTGCGCGTCAGCGCCGGACTCTCACCGGCTTCCCTCCGCGTGGCGGAACTTCTGCCAATCAGGCTACTCCCCACACGCTCCAGGCGGGCGCCATCCCCGAATGCGGGCCCGCCGCGGGGCCGGCGTCCCTTCGTTCACCAGTGCCGCTGCACAGCCTCGGCGACGGCCTGGAAGCGCTCCGGACTGATCCGCTCGGAGATCCGCCGGACCCGGTCGGGGTCGACCCGGACAATCCGGTTCACCCGCACCTCACTGACCCGGCGCTGCCGGTCCCAGCCGCCGCTGCCGATCTCGACCCAGTAGCGTCCCTCGTCCGCCTCCTGGGCCGCGTCCCTGTCGTGATCCTTGCTGGTCATGGGCAGCGCGAGCAGCCACGGCCCGTCCCGGCCGATCACGAGCACCGGACGGTCCTTGCCCTCGCTGTGGTCCTCCTCGTAGGGCACCCAGGTCCAGACCACCTCGCCCGGGTCGGCGATGTTGTCCGGGTGCGGGGCGTACGTCAGCGTCGTCCGCCCCCGGAAATCGCCGGGGTACCCGGACGCAGGCCCGCTCGGGGCGCTGCCGGCCGGGCGGGCGCGCCTCCGTCCGGGGGAGAGCGCGTCGAGGATCGCTGTGATGATGGTGTTGGTCGCCGCCACAGGGGAACGCTACGTCACCGGCACCGCTTGGCGCGCGCACCCGTTGGGTACTGTTAGCGCGCACACAACAGAAGGAGCCACATGCAGGTCTGGCCGGGGTCTCCGTACCCGCTCGGTGCCACCTACGACGGGCGGGGCACCAACTTCGCGATCTTCAGCGAAGTGGCCGAACGGGTGCAGTTGTGCCTGTTCGACGAGGTGCACCTCGAGCAGCGGATCGAACTCGCCGAGGTGGACGCCCACGTCTGGCACTGCTACCTGCCACAGGTGGAGCCGGGCCAGCGCTACGGCTACCGCGTCCACGGGCCGTACGACCCCGCGAACGGCCTGCGCTGCAATCCGAACAAGTTGCTGCTCGACCCGTATGCAAAGGCCACCGAGGGCCGGCTCGCCTGGGGTCAGTCCCTGTTCGCGTACAACTTCGGCGACGAGAACTCGCGCAACGACGACGACTCCGCCGACCGGATGATGTACTCCGTCGTGATCAACCCGTTCTTCGACTGGACGGGCGATCACAGGCTGAACACCCCCTACAACGAGTCGCTGATCTACGAGGCGCACGTGAAGGGGCTCACCGAGCTGAACCCGGACGTCCCGCAGGAACTGCGTGGCACCTACGCCGGTCTTGCGCACCCGGCCGTGGTGAAGCACTTCAAGAGCCTGGGGGTCACTGCCGTCGAGCTGATGCCGGTGCACCAGTTCCTGCACGACGCCCACCTGCTCGAGGAGGGCCTGACCAACTACTGGGGCTACAACTCGATCGGCTACTTCGCGCCGCACGCCGAGTACTCCTCCGCCACCGACCTGGGTGGCCAGGTGCAGGAGTTCAAGGGGATGGTGAAGACACTCCACGAGGCGGGCATCGAGGTGATCCTCGACGTGGTCTACAACCACACCGCCGAGGGCAACCAGCTCGGGCCGACGATCAGCTTCCGCGGCATCGACAACGCCGCCTACTACCGGCTCGTGGACAACCAGCGGCAGTACTACATGGACTACACCGGCACCGGGAACTCGCTGAACGTCGGCAACCCGCACGCACTGCAGCTGGTCATGGACTCGCTGCGGTACTGGGTGCTGGAGATGCACGTGGACGGCTTCCGGTTCGACCTGGCGTCCGCCCTGGCCCGCGAGTTCTACGACGTGGACCGCCTGGCCGCCTTCTTCGAGCTCGTCCAGCAGGATCCGGTGATCAGCCAGGTGAAGCTGATCGCCGAGCCCTGGGACGTCGGTCCGGGCGGCTACCAGGTCGGCAACTTCCCACCCCAGTGGAGCGAGTGGAACGGCAAGTTCCGCGACGCCGTCCGGGACTTCTGGCGCGGCGAGCCGAACCTCGGCGAGTTCGCGGCCCGGATCGCCGGGTCCGCGGACCTGTATGAGCACTCGGGCAGGCGTCCGGTCGCCAGCGTGAACTTCGTGACCGCCCACGACGGGTTCACGCTGCACGACCTGGTCTCCTACAACGACAAGCACAACGAGGCCAACGGCGAGGGCAACCGGGACGGGGAGAGCTTCAACCGTTCCTGGAACCACGGCGTCGAAGGGCCGACGACGGACCCGGTCGTCCTCGCGGCCCGGGCGCGGGAGCAGCGCAACTTCCTGACCACGCTGCTGCTCAGTCAGGGCGTCCCGATGCTGTTGCACGGCGACGAGCTGGGCCGTACCCAGGGCGGGAACAACAACACCTACGCACAGGACTCCGGCGTCTCGTGGGTGCACTGGGACGCGATGGACACCCCCTTGATGGAGTTCACCGCCACGGTCGCCCGATTGCGGGCCCAGCACCCGATCTTCCGGCGCAAGCGGTTCTTCACCGGCACCGCGGTGCGGGTCGGCGACGAGCAGCGGCTGAACGACATCGTCTGGCTGCATCCTGACGGCCGTCCGATGGAGGACGGGGACTGGTCGGCTCCGGACGCCCGTGCGCTCGGGATGTACCTCAACGGGCACGGCATCCCCAGCACGGACGAGACCGGCAACCCGATCACCGACACCCACGCCCTGCTCTACTTCAACGCCGGCCAGGACGCGGTCCAGGTCACGCTGCCGGCCGACGAGTACGCCTTCGCCTGGGACGTGGCGGTGGACACCGCCGCCGACGCTGCCGAGGCCACGCCGTTGCCGGCGGGGTCGGCCCGGGAGCTTGCCGGGCACAGCCTCCTGGTGCTGATCCAGCACATGGGGGTGGCCGTGCAGCCGCAGCTGTCCGCCGCCGCGTCCGTTGCGGTGCTCACCCAGGCCAGCGCAACCGATCCCGACCAGGACTGACCTGTCGCGATCTGGCCGCCGGAACCCCGTCCCGTGACGCCTGTGACGGGTGGGACGCCGCGGGCGCTCAGATCGCGACAAGAGGTGGGTGTCGCGATCCGTCCGCGCTTCCGGTCCCACGGCGCTCAACCGTCACACGCCACCGGTTGAGTGGACGGATCGCGTCAGGTGCTCGACCGATTTGGGTATGGTCAAGGTGATGCGTACTCCCGCCAGCACGTACCGCCTGCAGATCACCGAGGACTTCGACCTGGTCGCGGCGGCCCGCACGTTGTCGTACCTGCACGAGCTGGGGGTCGACTGGGTCTACCTGTCCCCGCTGCTCGCGTCCGAGTCGGGCAGTGAGCACGGCTACGACGTCTCCGACCACCGGGCGATCGACCCGTCCCGCGGTCGCGCGTCCGGCCTGGCTGCGCTCGCCACCGAGGCCCGCCGGCTCGGCATGGGCGTGCTGGTCGACATCGTGCCCAACCACGTCGGCATCGCTCGCCCGTGGGAGAACGAGTGGTGGTGGCACGTGCTCACCCATGGCCAGGACTCGCCCTACGCCTCCGCCTTCGACATCGACTGGGCGGCAGGCGGCGGCCGGCTGCGCATCCCGGTCGTGGGGGACGACGACCTGCTGCCGGACGGCCGGATCGCCCACCTGCAGGTGCTCGGTGGCGAGTTGCACTACCACGACCAGCGGTTCCCGCTTGCCCTCGACAGCGCGCGCGGAGGCGACGAGGACCCGAACGCCGTGCATGCCCGGCAGCACTACGAGCTGGTCGGCTGGCGCGAGGCCGACCGGACACTGAACTACCGACGGTTCTTCGCGGTGAACACCCTCGTCGCGATCCGGGTGGAAGACCCGGAGTGGTTCGCCAAGTCGCACGCCGAGATCGGGCGCTGGTTCGACGAGGGACTGGTGGACGGGCTGCGCGTGGACCACCCGGACGGCCTGCGTGACCCCGGCAAGTACCTCGAAGATCTCGCCGGGCTCACCGGTGGCGCCTACGTGCTGGTGGAGAAGATCCTGGCGATCCGCGAGGGCGACTCCGACCACGCCGCGCTGGAGGAGCTGCCCTCCACCTGGGCCACCGCCGGTACTACAGGGTATGACGCGATGGCGCTGATCGACCGGGTGCTCGTCGACCCCGCGGGCGAGGCGCCGCTCACGGACCTGGAGAATCGTCTGCGCGGCGGGGCGGTCGACTGGGTGCGGCTCGTCCACGACGGCAAGCTCGTCGTGGCCCACGGCATGCTCAACTCCGAGGTGCGCCGGATCGCCCGCGAGGTGATCGCCGGCCTGGACGCCGCGGATGATCCGGACGAGGAGAAGCTCGCCCAGGCGGTCGCGGAGCTGCTGGCCGACTTCGAGGTGTACCGCTCCTACCTGCCCGAGGGACGCGAGCACCTCGACCGCGCCTTCGGCTTCGCCTGGGAGCACCGCCCGGACCTCGGCGGGGAGCTCGACCTGCTCTACCCCGTGCTGGCCGACGGTGCATCCGGGCCCGCGCAGCGCTTCCAGCAGACCTCCGGCATGGTGATGGCCAAGGGCGTCGAGGACGGCGCGTTCTACCGCTGGGCCCGGCTGACCTCACTCAACGAGGTCGGCGGCGATCCCAGCCTGTTCTCGATCAGCGTGGCGGAGTTCCACGAGCTGATGCTCACCCGCCAGCTGGAGTGGCCGATCGCGATGGTGGCCGGCACCACCCACGACACCAAGCGCAGTGAGGGCGTGCGCGCCCGGATCAGCGTGCTGGCGGAGCTCCCCGAGCTGTGGGCCGAGGCACTGGCCGAGCTGTTCAGGCTCGTCCCGGTGCCGGACGCGGGCTTCGGCAACCTGCTCTGGCAGGCGATCATCGGCGCCTGGCCGGCCAGCCGGGCCCGGCTGCACGCCTACGCGGAGAAGGCCATGCGCGAGGCCGGGGACCACACCACCTGGATCGTTCCGGACGCCGGCTACGAGGGCGCGATCCAGGCGTGCGTGGACGCAGCCTTCGACGATCCGCAGGTGACTGCGGTGCTGCGGCGGGTGCTTGACGCCGTGGTCGCCCCCGGCCGCAGCAACGCGCTCGCCGCCAAGCTGCTCGACCTGACCATTCCCGGCGTCCCGGACCTGTATCAGGGCAGCGAGCTGTGGGAACTGAACCTGGTCGACCCGGACAACCGGCGCCCGGTCGACTTCGAGACCCGTTCCGACCTGCTCGCCGCGGTTCGTACGGGCGCGCGTCCACCCCTCTCCGACGCCCTGGATGAGGACGGTGCGGCCAAGCTCCTGCTCTGCCACCAGGCACTCACCCTGCGAAGGGACCACCCCGAGCTGTTCACCACCTATGTGCCGGTCGAGGCGCAGGGGCCGGCCGCCGACCACCTGATCGGCTTCGACCGCGGCGGAGCGATCAGCCTGGCCACCCGGTTACCGGTCGGGCTGGCGGCGGAAGGCGGCTGGCGCGGCACCTGGATCCCGTTGCCGGAGGGCCGCTGGCGCGACCAGGTCTCCGGCCACCGCGTGGCGCCGGACGAGCACGGAGGCGTACTGCTCGGCGACGTGTTCGCGCAGTACCCGGTGGCGCTGCTGGTGCGCGAGCAGCGCCGCGCGGGGGAGCGGGGCCGGTTCGACGTCTGGGCGCCGCTTCCCGATCGCGTCCGGCTGCAGGTGGGCGACCGCGTGGTGCCGATGACCCGCGCGTCCGACGGCTGGTGGACGCCGACCGAGCCCGAGCCGGTGGGGCGGGTCGACTACGGCTACCTCGTCGACGACGACCCGACCCCGCTGCCGGACCCGCGCAGCCGCTGGCAGCCCTACGGCGTGCACGGGCTCTCCCGCACCTTCGACCCGGCATCGTTCACCTGGCACGACGAGGGCTGGACGGGCCGCCAGCTCGCCGGCGGGCTGGTCTACGAGCTGCATGTCGGCACCTTCACCCCCGAGGGCACCCTGGACGCCGCGACCGCACAGCTCTCGCACCTGGTCGAGCTCGGAGTGGACATCGTCGAGTTGATGCCGGTCAGCGCGTTCAACGGCGATCGTGGCTGGGGCTACGACGGGGTGGCGTGGTTCGCGGTGCACGAGCCCTACGGTGGCCCGGACGCCTACCGCCGGTTCGTCGATGCCTGCCACGGCCTCGGCCTTGCGGTCGCGCAGGACGTGGTCTACAACCACCTCGGCCCGAGTGGGAACTACCTGCCGGCGTTCGGCCCCTACCTGCACAGCGCGGAGTCCGGGGACGGGGAGAGCGGCTGGGGCACCCGGATCAACCTCGACGGCGACGGCAGCGCGGAGGTGCGCCGGCTGATCGCGGAGAACCTGCGGTTCTGGTTCGTCGACATGCACGTGGACGCGCTGCGGCTGGACGCCGTGCACGCCCTGGTGGACACCTCCGAGGTGCACCTGCTGGAGGAGCTGGCGCTGGTCGCGTCCGACCTCTCGACGCACCTGCGGCGCCCGCTCACCCTGATCGCCGAGTCCGACCAGAACGACCCGCGCATCGTCCGTCCGCGCGAGGCCGGCGGCTACGGCGTGGACGCCCAGTGGAGCGACGACTTCCACCACGCGCTGCACGTCGCCCTGACCGGGGAGACCGACGGCTACTACGCCGACTTCGCCCCGCTCTCTGCGCTGGCGAAGGTCTGCGAATCGGGCTTCTTCCACGACGGAACGTGGTCGAGCTTCCGCGGCCGCGAGCACGGCGCACCGCTCGACCGCGCGACCACTCCCGGCTGGCGGCTGGTCGTGTCCAGTTCGAACCACGACCAGGTGGGCAACCGGGCGCGCGGCGATCGGCCCTGTGCGCAGCTGGACGACGACCAGCTGGCCTGCGCGGCGCTGGTCATGCTCACCGCGCCGTTCACCCCGATGGTGTTCATGGGCGAGGAGTGGGCCGCCAGCACGCCGTTCCCGTTCTTCTCGGGGCACCCGGAGGCCGACCTGGCCCGCTCGGTCACGCAGGGACGCCTGGCCGAGTTCTCCCGGATGGGCTGGGACGAGGGTGCGGTACCCGACCCGCAGGATCCGCAGACGTTCCTGATGGCGAAGCTGGACTGGTCCGAAGTGGGCACGGGCCGCCACCAGGTCGTGCTGGACGCCTACCGCACTCTGGTCGCGCTCCGGCGGCAGTACGCGGAGCTGAGCAACCCGGTGCTGACCCGGACGACCTGCGAGGTCGACGAGGACGCACGCTGGTTCCTGATGCGGCGCGCGGGCCTCGCGGTCGCGGTGAACTTCGGCGAGCAGGAGGCCACCGTGGAACTCGGCGGGCGCCACCAGCTGCGCTGGGCAACCCCGTCCGGCGCACGGCTGGTCGGCTCTTCGGTGGTGCTGCCGGCCCATGCCGGTGCCCTGCTGGTTCCCCTGGAGCCGTAGCAGACCACCCGCGGCGGACTCGGCGCCCTCAGTCCTGGCGGTATCTCGGCAGCGGGCCGTAGAAGACGTCGACGGTCGGCGGGGCGAACACCTGCTGGGGGTGCCGACGCACCCACCAGGCGAGAAAGTAGCGGGACGCGGGTGGCAACCAGAGCAGCACCGCGGCGACCACTGCCAGCGGGATCGCCGACCACGCGTACAGGTTCAGGGTGAGGGCGCCGAGGCTGAGTGCGGCGGCGATGGTTCCACTGATCCGGGACCAGCGGTAGCCGGCCCACGCGTAGTACCCGGTGATGGCCAGCGGGACGGTGATCAGCAGGGTGATCACCGTGACGGCGACGGCCAGCAGCACCCGTCCGGTCGAACCGGGCTCGGTGACGAACTGACCCATCAGCCAGGACGCGTTGGGGAAGTTGTCCCTGGGCACCGCGTCCCAGTAGACGAGGAGCAGCCCCGCCACCACGTTCGCCACGGAAAGGAAGCTGAGCACGGATGCGAGAACCACCGTCCGCGGAACGCGGGGCTCGCCGGTGCGCGGGTCGTCCGGGACTCCGATCACCGGCACGGGCGGCGCTTCGAGCGTGGCGATCGCCCCGCCGGGCTGGTCGAGGACTCGTGCTGGCTGGTCGCGCCGTTCGAGCGCCGGTTCGGTCGCGGAGACCGGCTCGAGATCCGGTTCGGGGGGCGCCAGACGGCGCGGCTGCGGCGACGTCGTCGGCTCTTCGGCTGCCATCACACCTCCT
>PHEV01000275.1 GCA_002843035.1 Actinobacteria bacterium HGW-Actinobacteria-5
TCGCGACCTGGTTCCCCCGCACGCGCGGGGATAGGCCCCGATCCGGGTGGTCAGCGACGTGCTCGACTATGGTTCCCCCGCACGCGCGGGGATAGGCCCGATGACTTCCGCGAAAAGTATGATCGCCTGATGGTTCCCCCGCACGCGCGGGGATAGGCCCTGGGCGCCTACTACCCTCCGATCCGCTATCCGGGTTCCCCCGCACGCGCGGGGATAGGCCCTGGAATCCGATCTGGCCCGCCGCTCCGATCTGGGTTCCCCCGCACGCGCGGGGATAGGCCCTTGAGGCGTTGGAGCAGCGCGCGAGCGCGGAAGGTTCCCCCGCACGCGCGGGGATAGGCCCGCCCGATTCATCGCCGCCGCCCGCGAACTGGTGGTTCCCCCGCACGCGCGGGGATAGGCCCGCGACCAGACAAAGGCCGCTATTTACGAAATCGGTTCCCCCGCACGCGCGGGGATAGGCCCCACGCCAGGTATTGCTCAGCCGGTCGCTTTGTGGTTCCCCCGCACGCGCGGGGATAGGCCTTTTCAACTCCCCGGAAACCCACGAGATTGTGCGGTTCCCCCGCACGCGCGGGGATAGGCCCGTGTCTGGCACCTGATACCAGCCGCGCAGAGGGGTTCCCCCGCACGCGCGGGGATAGGCCCGCCGTGCCCCTCGATGTAGAGCGCGCCGCAGTGGTTCCCCCGCACGCGCGGGGATAGGCCCGTCAGAGACACAAGGTCACTCGCGCCAGTTCCAGGTTCCCCCGCACGCGCGGGGATAGGCCCCTACAAGACTCCGCCGCCGCGCATCCCGTGGCGGTTCCCCCGCACGCGCGGGGATAGGCCCATCGCGGGCAATGTCCTGTGCCCTGTTATTCCGGTTCCCTCGCACGCGCGGGGATGGGCCCCTAAGAGGGTTCGAGCGCCGATCGAGCGGCGAGGGTTCCCCCGCACGCGCGGGGATAGGCCCTCCAGACGCAACGCGGGCTGCCGCTCGACTCCAGCCATTCCCACGGCTAACTCTTGCGCTGTCGCTCTTAGCCCCGATCTGCAAGGAGTGTTGGAAGTTGGAGGGCAGTCGCCACCGACAGGCGGCTGGTATTGCGAACTGGTTAGCTGTCTGCCAGTAATAATGAGGCGACATTTCAGCTACTTGCAAGCTAATCACCAAAACGGCGCAGTCATCAGGTCAGGAGAATATCGGCCCGGAGAGAACGCTTCCTGACCGTCTGGGGGAGGCGCCGGTTAACAGCCCCACCCGCATAACCCCTGAAAACAACGGAAAAATCCGGCCGCAGCCGGATCGGGAGAACGCTTTCGCTTGGGCAAGTGGCGGAGGGGATGGGCCTGACGTCGAACGCTCTCAGGTGATTATGTCGACTGGTGGTGGAACAAGCGAACTCCTGCGCAAGTCCGACGCGCATCTGAAATTGGCTAATCAACCAAGCCCAAAGTCATCTCTGAAACGGTCGATCTGATGCATCCGCTCGTGCAGGATAGTCACGATCCCGATTGACGTTGCCCCCTCGGCCTAATCCAGTTTGAGGTAGACTCTGGCCCAACCGAAAGGACCAGAGATGAAGCGCAGCAGGTTCACCGAAGACCAGATCATCGGC
>PHEV01000097.1 GCA_002843035.1 Actinobacteria bacterium HGW-Actinobacteria-5
CTGCGCCGGATGCGCCGGTTCGGGGACGCCGACTCCTTTCTCGACCTGATCGGCCGGATCCGTGACGTGCGCCCCGACGCCGGGATCCGCAGCAACGTGATCGCGGGCTTCCCCGGCGAGAGCGAGGCAGACGTCGAGGTGCTGGCCGGCTTCCTCGCCGCCGCCCGGCTCGACGCGGTGGGCGTGTTCGGCTACTCCGACGAGGAGGGCACAGAGGGCGCGAGCCTGGACGGCAAGGTCGATCGATCCGCGATCGACGAGCGGGTGGACCGGCTGGGCACGCTGGTCGACGAGGTGTCCGCGGACCGCGCGTCCGAGCGGGTGGGCGAGCGGACGCAGGTGCTGGTGGAGGCGATCGCCCCGGACGGCACCCGGTCGGGAAGATCCGTACACCAGGGTCCCGAGACCGACGGTGGTACTACGCTCGGACCAGCAGATAACGATCTGGTCACGGGCGCGCTCGCCTGGGGCACGGTCACGGCGACGGACGGCGTGGACCTGATCGTGGAGCTGGAGGGGTGATGACGCAGCACGCGCAATCCGCCGACGTCGGCGTGCCCGCCTGGCTGCCCAATGCGCTGACCGTGCTGCGACTGATCCTGGTCCCGGTGTTCCTGGTCCTGCTGTTCGTCCACCCCGACCAGTTCAGCTGGCGGCTCGCGGCGACGCTCGCGTTCAGCGTGGCCATCCTGACCGACCTGTTCGACGGCAAGATCGCGCGTCGCTACAACCTGGTGAGTGACTTCGGCAAGATCTGGGACCCGATCGCCGACAAGGCGCTGACCGGTGCGGCGTTCATCTCGCTGAGCATCCTGGGCGAGCTGCCGTGGTGGATCACCATCATCATCCTGGTGCGCGAATGGGGCATCACCTGGATGCGCGCGGCGATGCTGAAGTACGAGGTGATGGCTGCGGCCGCCGGCGGCAAGCTGAAGACCGTGCTGCAGTCGATCGCGCTGATCATGTTCCTGCCCTACCCGATGCCCGCACTTCGCGACCTGCTCCCGTTCTGGTTCTGGTTGGCGTGGCTGGTGATGGGCGCGGCGTTCGTGCTCACCCTTGTCACCGGCGTGATGTACGTCCGCGACGCGCTGAAGCTCAAGGCCGACGCTGCGGCGAAGGGCCCGGGTGGCCAGTCCTGACCCGGAGGCGGCCGGGATCATCGCGACCCTGTCGGCGCGCGGGCAGAGCCTGGCCACCGCGGAATCGCTCACCGGTGGCCTGATCGGGGCCGCCCTCACCGCTGTCGCCGGCGCCTCGGCCGCCTACCTGGGCGGTGTGGTGGCCTATGCGACGCCGCAGAAAGCGCGGCTCGCCGGGGTGCCTACGGATCTGCTGGACGCGCACGGGCCCGTGTCGGCGCGGACGGCGGCGGCCCTGGCTGACGGGGTGCGGGCCGCGACCGGCGCAGACTGGGCGATCGCAGCGACCGGGGTGGCCGGGCCCGACCCGCAGGACGGGCACGAGCCGGGAGAGGTGTGGCTCGGCCTGGCCGGGCCCGGCGTGCCTGCGCGGGCCGTCCGTCACGCCTTCACCGGGGACCGCGCGGCGATCCGGGACGCCACCGTCGCGGCCGCGCTGGGTTTGCTCGCCGCGGCGCTCGAGGATGCCGGCTGAGCGGAACCGGCAGCTGGGCGAGCCTGCCGCGGATCGGGTCCGCGCCGGTGCCGCGCTCGCCGCTCGAACCTCAACCACGACTTCAGGGAACAAGGACGCGCCCGCGTGGCGTTGTACCACCGTCGGAGACGAGCCCGGCGGGACAGGTAGAGTCGAGCCATGATTCAGGAAGTGCGCGAGCGGCCGCTGCTGATGCGCGAGCTGCTCGGTGAGTCGCTGCGTGAGCTGCGCACGTCCTCGAACCTGACTCTTCGCGAGGTCTCGGGCAAGGCCCGGGTCAGCCTCGGCTACCTCTCGGAGATCGAGCGGGGCCAGAAGGAGGCGTCCTCGGAGCTGCTGAACGCGATCTGCGGTGCGCTCGACGTGCCGTTGTCGAACGTGCTGCGCCAGGTCTCGGACAAGATTGACGACCACGTCGGCGTCACCGCGCTGCCCGTGCGCGCCCCGCACATCGCCGCAGCCTGACCCGATGCGCGAGGCGGACCTGAAGGCGAGGCTGGCGTCACACCTCGGCGGAAGCTACTCACTGATGTGGTCCGACACGGTCGTGCTCGAGGCGCTCGGGCACCGCACGGTGAGCGAGGCGCTGGCCGGCGGCACTCCGTGCAAGAAGATCTGGCTGGCCGCGTGGGCTGCCCTCGAACTGCCCCTTGCGGACCGGTGACGGCGCGCCTCGGCTGAGCCTGTGGCCGAAAAGGGGACGGTTCTTCTTTTCGTCCACCCGGGTCCGCGGCCGAGAAGGGGACGGTTCTCCTTTCCGTCCATCCGGGCCCGCGCGTGTCGCACATATATCGAACATCTGTTCGGCTAGCCTGTGGACAGTTGCCCGGCGCGCGTGGAGATATCCACACCGACGCCACCACCTGACCGATTGTCAGTGGCGTTGCCTAGGGTGATGGCGACAACGATGAAAGTGTCGAGTGAGAGGACGCGACAAGATGGCGGTAGCGGACCGGGAGAAGGCGCTCGCGGCGGCGCTGGCCCAGATCGAGAAGCAGCACGGCAAGGGATCGGTGATGAGGCTGGGCGAAGATGTCAGGCAGCCCATCGAGGTGATCCCCACAGGGTCGATCGCACTCGACGTGGCGCTCGGCATCGGCGGCCTCCCGCGCGGCCGGGTGGTGGAGATCTACGGTCCGGAGTCCTCGGGCAAGACCACCGTCGCGCTGCACGCGATCGCGAATGCGCAGGCTGCCGGTGGCATCTGTGCGTTCATCGACGCCGAGCACGCCCTCGACCCCGACTACGCGGCGAAGCTGGGTGTCGACACCGACGCGCTGCTGGTCAGCCAGCCCGACAACGGTGAGCAGGCGCTCGAGATCGCCGACACGCTGGTCCGCTCGGGCGCCTTGGCGCTGGTCGTGATCGACTCGGTCGCCGCGCTCACGCCGCGGGCCGAGATCGAGGGTGAGATGGGTGACAGTCATGTGGGCCTGCAAGCCCGTCTGATGAGCCAGGCGTTGCGCAAGATGACCGGTGCGCTGTCGGGCGCCGGCACCACGGCGATCTTCATCAATCAGCTGCGCGAGAAGATCGGGGTCATGTTCGGCTCGCCCGAGACGACCACGGGGGGCCGCGCCCTCAAGTTCTACTCCTCGATCCGGCTCGACGTGCGTCGCATCGAGACCCTGAAGGACGGCGCGGAGATGGTCGGCAACCGCACCCGGGTGAAGGTCGTCAAGAACAAGGTCGCACCGCCGTTCAAGCAGGCCGAATTCGACATCATCTACGGCCAGGGAATCAGTCGCGAGGGCAGCCTGATCGACCTCGGCGTCGACTGCGGCATCATCCGCAAGGCGGGCGCGTGGTTCACCTACGAGGCCGACCAGCTCGGCCAGGGCAAGGAGAACGCCCGCAACTTCCTGAAGTCCAACCCCGAGGTTGCCGCCGAGATCGAGCGACGCATCCTCACCCAGCTGGGGGTGGGGACGTCCACGGATGTCCCGGAGGGCATCGATCCGGTCACCGGAGAGGTCGAGTTCTGAATCGCGGGCGGAAGGACGATCCGGACGAGGTCGCCGGGCCGTCGCCTGACGATGGGTCGGACGGTGACCTGGTCTCGGTCGCCCGCGAGATCGCGCTGCGGCAACTCACGGTGCGCGCGCGCAGCCGGGCGGAGCTCGCCCGCGCGCTGGCCCGAAAGCACGTGCCCAACGACGTCGCCGACGTGGTCCTCGACCGACTCGCGGAGGTGGGGCTGATCGACGATGCGGTGTTTGCGCGTGACTGGTTGGCGGCAGGGGAGCGCCGGCAGAAGAGCAGAAGGGCGCTGCTGGCCGAGCTGGGGGAGAAGGGCGTCGATCGAGACGTCATCGAAGCGGCGGTGGCCGAACTTGATTCGGACCGGGACTACCTGGTGGCCCGAGGCTTCGCCGAGCGGAAGGTCCGGTCACTGGTCGGGCTTGACCCGCAGGTGCAGTATCGCCGGCTCGCGGGTGCCCTCGCCCGCCGTGGCTTCGGGGCGTCAGTTGTCGCCCAGGTGACCCGTGAGGTCCTCGCTGAGACGGCAGAGCTTGCGGAATGACCCCGGTCGGCTTAGCCTGCCGATGGGTGCGCTAGCGAACCCTCTCCTGAGCGACTGATTGACCATCACTGGGGACTGAACCCCGCGATACTGCAGGCCCGGCTCGGCCGGGCCCGACCTGCCACACCCATGGCCGTGCTGGCCATGGCCGCTTGAGGACTGGGTTGTCAGCGTCCCCGCAAACGCTCAAGGAGGACGCCATGAATCCGACCGTCTTGCTGACCGTGTTGGTGGCCGTCCTGGCGCTGGTCACTGTCGCCCTGGTGGTCCTGTTCGTCCTTCTGGTTCGGGGGGCCGTCCCAGCCGGACGCCCGGCCGGCGCGCGTCCCGCAACGCGACGGGGGCAGCCGGGGCCTCGTCGACCCGCGCCACCCGCTCCCGCCTCCGGCCCGGTGCAACCCGCCCACGACGACGAGCTGCGGGCGCGGCGGCAGGCGGTGGACCGGCGTGAGGAACTGCTCGCCGAGCGGGAGGACCGGCTGAACCGGTACCTCGAGGAGGTGCACACCCGCGAGGCGCACCTCGACCAGATCGCCGCAGGCCTGGACGACCGGGAGGCCCAGCTCGACGAGGCGGAACGCGAGCGGGTCGATGCCCTCGCCGAGGTGGCCGGGCTGTCTGCGGAGGACGCCCGGGCCGAACTGATGGCGCACGTGGAGAAGGACGCCCGGCTGCATGCCGCGCAGCTCACCCGCGAGATCGAGTCCGACGCGCGCCGTAACGCGGACGCCACCGCACGCAAGATCATCGTGACCAGCATCCAGCGGCTCGCCGCCGAGCAGACCACCGAGTCGGTGGTGGCGACCGTCCCGCTACCGGGCGATGAGATGAAGGGCCGGATCATCGGACGCGAGGGTCGCAACATCCGGGCCTTCGAGCAGATCACCGGCGTGAACGTGCTGATCGACGACACCCCCGAGAGCGTGCTGCTCTCCTGCTTCGACCCGGTGCGGCGCGAGACCGCGCGGCTCACCCTGACCGAACTGGTCGCGGACGGCCGGATCCATCCCGCCCGGATCGAGGAGGTGCACGAGCGCAGCAAGAAGCGGGTCGACGAGTTGTGCGTCCGCGCCGCCGAGGACGCGCTGATCGAGATGGGCATCACCGACCTCTCGCCGGGTCTCCTGCCGATCCTCGGCTCGCTCCAGTACCGCACGTCCTACGGCCAGAACGTGCTGCGGCACCTAGTCGAGTGCGGCCACATCGCCGCGCTGCTGGCCGGCGAACTCGGGCTCGACATCGAGACCTGCCGACGCGCGGCGTTCCTGCACGACATCGGCAAGGCCCTCACCCACGAGGCGGAGGGATCGCACGCCAAGGTCGGCGCCGACCTGGCCCGGCGCCACGGCGAGCACCCCGATATCGTCCATGCGATCGAGGCGCACCACAACGAGATCGAGCCGCGCACGGTGGAGGCGGTGCTGACCCAGGCCGCCGACGCGATCAGCGGCAGCCGTCCCGGTGCCCGCAGGGAGAGCCTGGAGATGTACGTGAAACGCCTGCAGCGGCTGGAGGACATCGCCAAGGAACACGCCGGAGTCGACAAGGTGTTCGCGATGCAGGCGGGGCGCGAGGTGCGGGTGATGGTCGCCCCGGAGCTGGTGAACGACGCGCAGTCCCAGGTGATCGCCCGAGACATCGCCAAGCGTGTCGAGGAAGAGCTGACCTACCCCGGCAGCATCAAGGTGACCGTCGTGCGCGAGTCGCGGGCGGTGGCCCTGGCCAAGTGAGCGGGTAGAGTACCGCTCTGCTCCGCCCGTCCCCCGGCGGACGCCGGGATCCGCCGAGGCCGAAGGAAGTCCAGGAACGTGTCAGAGCGCACTTTCGAGGTCGTCACGTACGGCTGCCAGATGAACGTCCACGACTCCGAACGGATCGCGGGCGTGCTGCTGGACGCCGGCTACGTGGCCGCGGAGGACGGCACGCAGGCCGACGTGGTGGTGTTCAACACGTGCGCGGTGCGGGAGAACGCCGACAACCGCCTGTACGGCAACCTGGGCCATCTGGCTCCGGTGAAGCAGGCGCACCCCGGTATGCAGATCGCCGTCGGCGGCTGCATGGCGCAGAAGGACCGGCAGACCGTGGTTGACCGGGCTCCGTGGGTGGACGTCGTCTTCGGCACCAACAACCTCGGCTCCCTTCCCGTCCTGCTGGAGCGGGCGCGGGTGCAGCAGGAGGCGCAGGTCGAGATCCTGGAATCGCTGGAACGGTTCCCGTCCACCCTGCCGACGCGACGCGACTCGGCCTACTCGGCGTGGGTGTCGATCAGCGTGGGCTGCAACAACACCTGCACCTTCTGCATCGTGCCGGCGCTGCGTGGCAAGGAGACGGACCGGCGGCCGGGCGACGTGCTCGCCGAAGTGCGGGCGCTGGTCGAAGCGGGCGTCCAGGAGGTCACCCTGCTCGGCCAGAACGTGAACACCTACGGCGTGGAGTTCGGCGACCGGGGCGCGTTCGCGAAGCTCTTGCGCGCCTGCGGTGAAGTGGACGGCCTGGAGCGCGTCCGGTTCACCTCGCCTCACCCGGCGGCGTTCACTGACGACGTGATCGCCGCGATGGCGGAGACCCCCAATGTGATGCCGAGCCTGCACATGCCGCTGCAGTCCGGCTCGGACGCGGTGCTGAAGGCGATGCGCCGCTCCTACCGCAGCGAGAAGTTCCTCGGCATCCTCGACCGGGTCCGGACGGCGATCCCGCATGCGGCGATCACCACCGACATCATCGTCGGCTTCCCCGGTGAGACCGACGCCGACTTTGAGGCGACCATGGACGTGGTGCGCGCCTCCCGCTTCTCCGCCGCGTTCACGTTCCAGTACTCGATCCGGCCGGGCACGCCGGCGGCCACCATGCCCGACCAGGTGCCCCACCAGGTCGTTCAGGAGCGCTACGAGCGGCTGGTCGACCTCGTCGGCGAGACCGCCTGGGCCGAGAACCGCAAGCTGGTCGGGGAGAGGGTGGAGGTGTTGTTCGCCGACGGCGAGGGACGCAAGGACGCCGCCACCCAGCGGATGTCCGGACGGGCCAGGGACAACCGGCTCGTGCACGTGCGCGTCCCGGACGATCCGCAACAGCGTCCGCGCCCCGGCGACCTGGCCGAGGTGGCGATCACCTATGCCGCTCCGCACCACCTGAACGCCGATGACGGGCTGATCGGCCTGCGCCGCACCCGGGGCGGCGACGCCTGGGCTGCCCGACAGGCCGGCAACGGCCCGGCGCCCACCGCGCTGGGGCTGCCGAAACTGGTCCGGGCATAGGCCGAGGGGCCGACCTTCCGGTCGACCCCTCGGGTTTCGTCGTGGTGCGGGAAGTTCGTCCCGCGTCCAGATCTGTGGGCTACAGGATTACTTGGCTTCGCCACCCAGCTGGTCCTTGAGGAACTGCTGGGCCTGGTCCACCTGGTCCGCGTACTGGCCGCCGGTCTTCTCGTCGACGAAGTCACCCACCTTCTCGATGCCCTCCGCGATTTCAGCTTCGTGGCCGGCCACGGCACCTTGGATCTGTCCGACGATGTCCATGCGACCTCCTTTCTGCTCCCGGCGCCGAGTCGTTCCCGGCTGCGGCCTCCATTGTCTGCCGCTCGGTGGGCGCTGCCAAGCACCTGGCGTCGAGAGTTGAGACAATGCCGCACGTGATCATCCCGGTTGTGGCGCTCAATGGGCCAACGGCAAGCGGAAAGACCGCCGTGGCCGTGGCGCTCGCGCACGCGCTCGGCGCGGGCGGGATCGAGGCCGAGGTGGTCAACGCCGATTCGATGCTGGTCTACCGCGGCATGGACATCGGCACGGCGAAGCCGACCCCGGCCGAGCGTGGCGGCGTGCCGCACCACCTGATCGACATCATGGACGTCACACAGTCGGCCAGCGTCGCGGACTTCCAGGCCCTGGCCAGGGCAGCGATCGCGGACTGCCGCACCCGGGGGGTGGTGCCCCTGCTGGCCGGCGGATCGGCCCTCTACGTGCACGCGATCCTCGACGACTTCGTGTTCCCCGGCACCGATCCGGCCGTGCGTGCCCGGCTGGAGGGCGAACTGGCCGAGGTCGGCGCGCCGGAGCTGCACCGCCGCCTCGCGTCCGTCGCGCCGGAGACGGCGGAAGGCATCCTGCCCGGCAACGGCCGCCGGATCGTCCGTGCGCTGGAGGTGATCGAGCTCACCGGCAGCTTCCGCTCCACCCTGCCGGGCTGGGAGTACGCCCTCGACGACGTGGTGCAGTTCGGCCTGGAGGTGTCTCGCGAGGTGCTGGACGCCCGGATCGAGGCCCGCGTGGAGCGGATGTGGGCCGACGGCCTGGTGGCTGAGGTGGAGCGCCTCGTCGGGCAGGGTCTGCGGGAGGGCCGGACGGCGTCCCGCGCGCTCGGCTACCGGCAGGTGCTGGCGCTGATGGATGGCGAGCTCACCGAGGCCGAAGCGAAGCAGGCAACGGTCACCGGCACCCGGAAGTTCTCCCGCAAGCAGCTCGGCTGGTTCCGCCGGGACCCCCGGATCACCTGGCTTCCCGCCGGCCCGGAGAGTGCCGCGTCGATGGCGTCCGCTGTCCGGGGTATCGTGGCCGGAGCCCGAGGGGAGTGAGCATGCAGATCGAGTTCGCGAAGGGTCACGGGACCCGCAATGACTTCGTGCTGTTCGTCGACCCCGACAACCTCTACGACCTGGCCCCCGAGGAGGTCGCGTTCCTGTGCGACCGGCGCGGCGGAATCGGCGCGGACGGCGTGCTGCGGGCGGTGCGCGCGGAGTTCGTGCCGGGCTTCGAGGGTGAGACGGATCGCTGGTTCATGGACTATCGCAATGCCGATGGGTCGGTTGCGGAAATGTGCGGCAACGGGCTGCGCGTCTTCCTGCGCTACCTGGCCGAGGAGGGCCTGGTCTCCGGTCCGGAGGTCACGGTCGCGACCCGGGCCGGTCTGCGCACCGGCACCTTCCTGTCCGACGGGCGGATCGCGGTGACCATGGGTCCGGCGACGACCGGCGAAGAGGTGGTGCTGCGGCTGGGCACCGACAGCTGGCGAGCGAGGAGCGTCGACGTGGGCAACCCGCACGCGGTCGCCGTGCTGCCGAGCACCCGGGCGCTGCGCGACCTCGATCTCACCCACGCTCCCACCTGGCACCCGGCGGAGGCCTTCCCGAACGGCGTCAACGCGGAGTTCGTGGTGCGCGAAGCCCCCGGACGGATTCGGCTGCGCGTCCACGAGCGAGGGGTCGGCGAGACCGAATCGTGCGGCACCGGGGTGGTCGCCGCCGCCGCGGCCATGGGCGATGCCGACCACTACGTGGTGGACGTGCCGGGCGGAACCCTCGAGGTGGACCTGTCCGGCGAGGAGGCCGTGCTGGTCGGGCCCGCCGTCGTAGTGGCCCGCGGAACCTGCACGCTGGGCGAGGGCTGAGCATTGACGTCTCCGTACTCCACGCCCACCCCTGAGGAACCCGACTTCGACGGCGACCAGCAAGACCTCGCCGATCGGCTTTCGCTGCGCCGCGTGGCCGGCATGTCGACCCAGCTGGCCGATATCACCGAGGTCGAGTACCGCGAGCTTCAGCTCGAGCGGGTCGTGCTGGTGAGCGTGTGGACCGCCGGCAGCCAGATCGACGCCGACAACGCGATGGCCGAACTGAAACTGCTGGCCGAGACCGCGGGCTCGGAGGTGCTGGAGGGCCTCGTGCAGCGCCGCGGCACCGCGGATCCGGCGACCTTCATCGGCCGGGGCAAGGTGGAGGAACTGCGCCAGGTCGTGATCGCCACCGGGGCCGACACGGTGATCTGCGACGGCGAGCTCGAGCCCGCCCAGTTGCGCAACCTGGAGGACCGGGTCGGCGTGAAGGTGATCGACCGTACGGCGCTGATCCTGGACATCTTCGCCCAGCACGCCAAGAGCGCAGAGGGCAAGGCGCAGGTCGAGCTCGCCCAGCTGCAGTACCTGCGGCAGCGGCTGCGCGGCTGGGGCGGCAACCTGTCCCGGCAGGCCGGTGGGCGCGCCGCCGCAGGCGCGGGCATCGGTGGGCGCGGCCCGGGTGAGACCAAGATCGAGACCGACCGGCGCCGGATCAAGACCCGCATCTCGGTGCTGCGCCGACGGCTGCGCGAGCTGGAGTCCGTCCGCGAGACCAAGCGCTCCCAGCGCACCCGTAACCAGGTGCCGAGCGTGGCGATCGTCGGCTACACCAATGCCGGCAAGAGTTCGCTGCTGAACCGGCTCACCGGCGCCGGGGTCCTGGTCGAGGACGCCCTGTTCGCCACCCTCGACCCGACCACCCGCCGTTCCGAGACCGAGGACGGGCGGGTGTACACGCTCACCGACACGGTCGGGTTCATCCGGCACCTGCCGCACGACCTGGTCGAGGCGTTCCGGTCGACGCTGGAGGAGTCCACCTCCGCCGACCTGCTGCTGCACGTCGTGGACGGCGCCGATCCGGACCCGTTCGGCCAGATCTCGGCCGTGCGGACGGTGCTGGCCGACATCGGTGCGTCCGATGTGGCCGAGCAACTGGTGGTGAACAAGACCGACGCTGCCGAGCCGGACACCCTGCTGGCGCTGCGCGGGCGCTACCCGGACGCCCTGTTCGTCTCGGCCCGCACCGGCACGGGGGTGGAGGAGCTGCGGGAGCGGGTGGAGCAGCGGCTGCCGCGTCCGGAGATCGAGGTGCGGGCGCTGGTGCCCTACGACCGCGGCGACCTGATCAACCGGATCCACCAGAGCGGGGAGTTCGTCAGCTCCGACCACACGGAGCACGGCACGCTCGTGGTGGCGAGGGTCAACGCCGATCTCGCCGGGGAACTGGCGCGCTACGCCACCGATGCCTGAGCGGCTGGCCGAGCGGATCCTGACTGCGGCCGTTGCGGGTATCGGCGGCCAGCAGCGTCCCGGACAAGGGGTGATGGCAGACGAGGTCACGCGTACCTTCGACACCGGCGAGCACCTGCTCGTGCAGGCCGGCACCGGTACCGGCAAGTCGCTGGGCTATCTCGCCCCGGCGCTGGCCAGCCTGGTCGAGAACCCGGACCAGCGGATCGTGATCGCCACAGCCACGCTCGCGCTGCAGGCGCAACTGGCGACCAAGGACATTCCGGCCGCGGTTGAGGCCTGCGAACAGGTGTGCGGGGAGACGGTCAGCCACGCGATTCTGAAGGGGCGTAGCAACTACGCGTGCCTGCTCCGCGTCCGGGAGGGGCAGGGGGCCGAGCAGGACGCGCTGCTGCCGGAGCCCGGCGAGGCCACTGGGGTGGGCGCGGAGGTGGTCGCGCTGCGCCGCTGGGCCGAGGACGAGGCCGAGGCGGGTCGACTCGCTGACCGGGACGACGCCCCTGCGCACACGCCTGCGGCCTGGGCCCAGGTGTCGGTGCCCGTGCGGGAGTGCCTGGGCGCCCAGCGTTGCCCGTTCGGGATGGAGTGCCTGGTGGAGAAGTCCCGGGTGCGGGCGCGCGAGAGCCAGCTGGTCGTGACGAACCACGCCCTGCTGGCCGTCGACGCGCTGCACGGTGGCACCGCGTTGCCCGAGTTCGACGCGCTGGTCATCGACGAGGCGCACGAACTGGTCAGTCGGGTCACCGGGGCGGCGTCGGTCGAACTCGGCCCTGCGCAGGTGGAGCGGGTCGCCCGGCGCTGCCTGAGCTGGCTGAGTGACGACGTGGGCGTGGAGTTCCTGGACGCCGGCGACGCGCTGCAGCTGGGTCTGGATGCCGCAGAGGTGGGTCGGGTGACCGATCCGGACGGCGAGGTGACCGCGGCGCTGCGGGTGGTCCGCGCTGCGGCCCGGGCTGCGGTCACCGGACTGGCCGGTGGCAAGGACGACGAGACCGAGCGGCGACAGGCCCAGGCGGCGGCCCAGGAGGTCTTCGACATCGCCGAGCGGATGGCGAAGCTGGACGAGCGTGACGTGATCTGGGTCTCGGAGTCGGAGCGGCTGGGTCGACAGCTGAACTGCGCGCCACTGTCGGTGGCCGGTCTGCTGCGCAACCAGGTGTTCGACAACCACCCGGTGGTGCTCACGTCCGCGACCCTGAAGATCGGCGGTGACTTCCGCTCGGTCGCCGCGTCCCTGGGACTGGGCGCCGAGGGTGCCGACGACTGGCGCGGCGTGGACGTCGGCTCGCCGTTCGACTACCGCACCCAGGGCATCCTCTACGTGGCCAGGCAACTGCCGCCGCCCAACCGGGACGGCACGAGTCCGGAGGTGCTGGCCGAGATCGCCGAGTTGCTGTGGGCTGCGGACGGGCACACGCTGGGCCTGTTCGCGTCCCAGCGCGCGGCGGAGGCTGCCGCGCGCTACTGCCGCGAGCACGTGCCGGAGCGGCTCGTGCTCTGCCAGGGGGACGCCCACCTGACCAGGCTGACCACGGAGTTCCTGAACGATGAGGAGGCGTCGCTCTTCGGCACGCTGTCCCTGTGGCAGGGCATCGACGTGCCGGGCGACACCTGCCGGCTGGTGATCATCGACAAGATCCCCTTCCCGCGTCCGGACGACCCGCTGATGCAGGCCCGGCAGCAGGCGGTGGCCGAAGCGGGCGGCAACGGCTTCATGGCTGTGGCCGCTACCCACGCCGGTCTCCTGCTGGCGCAGGGCTCAGGGCGGCTGATCCGAACCCTCACCGACCGCGGCGTCGTGGCCGTGCTCGACCCACGCCTGGTCACCGCGCGCTACGGGACCTTCCTGAAGGCGTCGATGCCCGGCTTCTGGATGACCACCGACCGCGAGACCGCGATCGGCGCCCTGCGCCGACTCGGCGGGTCGGCCGGCTGAATCGGAGCCGGGTAGCCTCGGTGCGTGGACGGCA
>PHEV01000098.1 GCA_002843035.1 Actinobacteria bacterium HGW-Actinobacteria-5
GACGAGGCTGCGCTCGGCGAGGCGATCCGGTCGAAGGGCCTGCGCGCCGGCCTGGACGTCTACGCCGACGAACCCGCGACCGGCACCGGCGACTTCGCCCCGGAGGTGGCCGGCCTTCCGAACGTGTACGGCACCCACCACATCGGCGCCTCCACCGAGCAGGCCCAGGAGGCGATCGCCGCGGAGGCCGTCCGGATCGTCCGGGTGTTCGCCGAGACCGGCACCGTGCCCAACGTGGTGAATCTGGCCACCCAGACGCCGGCGACGTCCTCTATCGTGGTGCGCCACCTCGACCGGCCGGGCACGCTGGCCCACACCCTCGACGTGATCAGCGCGGCCGGCATCAACGTCCAGGAGATGGAGAACGTCATCTTCGACGGCGCCCTCGCCGCGGTCGCCCGGATCAACGTCGAGGGAACCGTAGGGGAGCCGCTGGTCGCGGCGATCAAGGCGCATGCCGCCGTGATCGACGTCACCGTGATCACCTGGTGACGCCGGGCCGCCGGTCACGCGGCCCGGCGGCGGTTCACTTGACGGCGCCGGCGGTCAGGCCGCCGATCAGCCGCTTCTCGATCAGGCTGAACAGGATGATCACCGGGACGATGGCCACGACGGCGACGGTGAACAGGTACTGCCAGTCGCGGATGTACATGCCGAGGAAGCGCGGCATCGAGACCGTGAGCGGCTGCAGGGCGTTGTCCTGGACCAGGATGAAGGCCGCCGCGAATTCGTTCCAGGTGTTCACGAAGACGAACACGATGGCGGTGACGATGCCCGGCCAGACCAGCGGGAGCGAGACCCGGAACATGGTCTGGAGACGTCCGAGGCCGTCGATCAGCGCGGCCTCGTCGATCTCCTTGGGGATCGAGGCGAAGAAGGACTGCATGATCCAGACCGCGAAGCTCAGGTTGAACGCACCGTTGATCAGGATCAGCGCGACCCAGACCAGGTAGCCGCGCCAACCGGAGAACTGCTGGTACAGGCCGACCGCGAGCACGGTGGGCTGCAGCATCTGGGTGATCAGGACCAGGAACAGGAAGACCATCCGGCCCGGGAACCGGAACCGGGCCACGTAGTAGGCGGCCGGCGTCGCGATCAGCAGGACCAGCAGGGTGGCGCCCAGCGAGATCACGATGGTCGCCAGCAGCGACGAGCCGGGGGCGACCGAGGAGCTCCACACCGTGAGGTAGTTGCTGAACTGCGGGGTCACCGGGAAGTAGTCGGGCGGGATCCTGGTGATCTCCTCCCGGGTCTTCAGCGAGGACAGGAACATCAGCAGGTACGGGAAGCTGAAGAACAGCGCTATCGCTGCCGCCCCGATGATGGTGCCGACGGGATTCGGCCTGGCGTCGATGCCGCCCTTGATCGCCATCACTGCACCTCCTTGGTCGGCTTCACGATCCCCAGGTAGACCGCGATGATCACCAGGCAGAAGAAGAAGTTGAAGATCGACAACGCCGAGGCCACGCCCGGGCCGAGGGTCGACTTGTAGGCGAAGATCAGTGTGGTCGTGGTGTGCCCGGTGTTGAAGCCCGGGGTCTCGTTGAGGATCTTCAGGATGGGCAGCGAGTTGAACACGTTGATGATGTTGATCAGCGTCGCCGCCGCGATCGCCGGACGCAGCAGCGGCAGCACGATCTGCCAGTAGCGCTGCGCCGCACCGGCCCCGTCCACGTGCGCAGCCTCGAGCACGTCCCTGGGCACCGACTGCAGGCCAGCAAGGATCGTGTAGGTCGTGAACGGCAGCGACACGTAGATCGCCACGAAGACCGCGACCCAGAAGGCCGAGGTCGGATCCTTGGTGAAGCCGTAGGCGGTCTGCAGGATGCCGGTGTCGACCAGCAGCCTGTTGAACAGCCCGACGTCGGTCTGCAGCCCGTAGTTGAAGACCGTCGTCGTCATCACCACGGAGCTCGCCCACGGCAGGATGATGACCAGCCGGAGCGCCTTGCGCCCGGGGAAGTCCTTGTTCAGGAACTGGGCCAGCCCGAGCGAGAGCAGCAGCGTGAGCAGCACGACCACGACCACCCAGACCACAGTGTTCGTCCATACCGACGCCCACGGAACGGTCGGGAACGTGAACGCCCCGGCCGGCCCGATGAAGTTGTTCAGTCCCGCCGATCCCTGCTCGATCCCGTAGGAGTTGTACTTCCGGAACGCCGTCCAGAACATCAGGATCGTCGGATAGATCACCACGCCGGCGATCAGCAACAACGTCGGCGTGACCCACGGCAGCGCCGTGAGCGCGCCGGTGCGCCGGGGTCTCTTCCGGGGCCGGGCGGAATCGGATCGCAGCGCCGTGACGGCCGAAGGTCTGGTCATGCGTCCTCCTGTGGAGGCGGGGGCGCCGCCGAGGCGGCGCCCCCGCGAATGGGGAGTCGGGCCCGGTCTCAGCCTTGAGCGTCCACCTGTGCCTGAATCTTGCTGAGGACGTTCTCCGGCGTGTCCTTGGCAATCGTTCCGGCGGTGCCCTGAAGGGCGTTCTTGAGCGCATCCCACTGCGGGTTGCTGACCGGAAGGAACTTCACGTAGGACAGCGCGTCGTAGAAGGCCGCGTTGTCGGTGTCACTCGCCTTGCCCGCGGCGATCATGGAGGTCGTCACCGGCAGCAGCCCGGTGCCCTTGTACCAGCCCTCGTACATCGGGTCCGAGTAGAACAGGTCGAGGAACTCCTTGGTGGCCTGCTTGCGGTTGGCGTCGTTGTTGTTGAACGCCAGGATGAAGTCCGTCACGCCGAACGCGACCGGGGTGCCGTCCTTGGACGGGATCTGGGAGAGCTCGTAGTGGATGTTCGGGAACTTCTGCCGCGTCACGCTCATCAGACCGGAGTGGGTCACGTACATGCCGAGCTTGCCGTTGTCGAACAGGTCGGCCACGGCCTGACGGTTGGTCGCACCCGGATCGGGCTGGGTCGACTTGGCATCGATCAGCTTCTTCATCTCGGTGAACGCCTCGACGGACGCGGGCTGGTTCGCGACCAGCTTGTCGCCCTGGGGCCAGTCACCGCCGGCGCCCCACAGCCACAGTGACGCCTCGACCTGCGCCTCCTCGGAGCCCAGCGGCATGCCGTAGCCCGAGACACCGGTCGCAGCGACCTTCGCGGCAGCGGTCTCCAGGTCGGCCCAGGTCTTCGGGGGCGCGGAGACGCCGGCCTTCTTGAGCAGGTCGGTGTTGGTCGCCATCAGCCGGGCCGACGCGATGTCCGGTGCGGCCCACTGCTTCCCGTCGGTGCCCAGGCCGTTCTTCAGCAGGGCCGGCTCGATCGAGGCCAGGGTGGAGTCGCTCATCACCTCGTTGATCGGGTACAGCAGGCCCGCCGTCGCCTCGGAGGCGAACGCGTTGTCGTTCAGGATGTCCGGGTAGTCCTTCGCCTGGATCCGGGCCTTCACCTTGTCGGTGAAGTTGTCCCAGGCCTCGATCTGGAGCTCGACGGTGACGTTCGGCTCCTTCTTCTTGAACTCGTCGATGATCTTCTGCCAGTCGGCCTGCGACGAGTCGCCGTAGGACGGGGCCAGGATCTTGATCGTCGTGGCCGGCAGCTGCCCGGCGGCAGCCGCGCTGCTGGCCGTGCCTCCAGTGCCGGTGCTGCACGCGGTCAGGACGAAGACGGACGCTGCAGCAAGGGCGAGCGCCTTAGTGAGTTTGGCCATGCGGGTGAGTCCTCCTCTTGAGCAGCCACCACCGCCGGGGCAGCAGCAGGATCTGTCTGTGTCTGACTGTATCTGATCGAAGTGTGCAAATACCCGTCATTTTCAGTCACAACTTTGTAACAGAGGCCACCCGTGGTCGCGATCGGATCGGTTCAGTGAACGGCGTCGGCCAGGCGGACGTCCACGCCTGCGGAGACGAGTTCCGCCACCCGCTGCGGGTTCGCCCGGGAGTCGGTGATCAGCACGTCCACGCGATCGATCCCGAACAGCCGGGCGAACGTGGCGCGGTTCAGCTTCGTGCTGTCGGCGGCGATCACCACCCGCCGGGCCGCCTCGGCGAACCACCGGCCGACCAGCGCCTCCTCCGGGGTCAGCGTCGTCGCACCGCTGCCCACCGAGATGCCGTCCACACCGAGGACGGCCAGGTCGACGGTGAACTCGCCGAGGGTCTGCTGGACGAGCGTGCTGACCAGTTCGTAGGACTTCTGGCGGACCACACCGCCGGTGACGATCAGCCGGAATTGTTGCCTCAGGGTCAACTCGTAGGCGATGTTCAAGGCGTTGGTGATCAGGGTGACCGTGGGCTCGCCGCCGGGCGAGAGCAACCGCTGGCTGCGGCCCAGTGCGCGGGCGACCTCACTGGTCGTGGTGCCGCCGTTCAGCGCGATCGCCATGCCCGGCTGCACCATCCGCTCCACCGCTGCGGCGATGGCCAGCTTCGCCCCTGACTCCTTCGGCACCTTGTAGCGCAGCGGGAGCTCGAAACCCGAACTGAGCACGGACGCCCCGCCGTGGGTGCGGACGACCAACTGCTGATCGGCCAGCTGGTTGAGATCCCTCCGGACGGTTGCCGGCGACACACCCAGCGCCTCGCTGACGTCCCCGATGCTGAGGCTGCCGCGTTCGGCGACCAGCTCGAGCACACGGTTCAGGCGGTCCTGCTGGGTCATCGGGCAGCCCCCCTCCGGACACCGGAAGCGCCTCGCGCGCACCGTTCTGCCCCCATGGTGACAGAGATCACGGCAGGCACGACCGGGGATCGACGCCTGTTGATCGATACTGATCAATATCTGTATCATTCGAGCCAGAACTCTCACAAAGGAACTCGGCGTGCCCACACCGGAATCATCACGAGGCGCCCACTCGACCGGTCACCCCCTGACGGCCAGCGCGGTCGGGGTCGACGTCGGGGGCACCGGCATCAAGGCTGTCCTCGTCTCGGACGACGGCGCCATCCTGGCCGAGCAGTCGAGCCCGACCCCGAAGCCCGACCCCACCGGAGCGCACACCGCCGACGCTATCGCGGCGCTGGTCCGGAAACTCACCAAGGGCGAGCGCACACCGGTCGGCGTGACCAGCCCCGGGCTGGCCGACGAGCGCAACGGCGTCGTCCTCGACTCGGTCAACCTCGGCTGGCACAGGGTGCCCATCCGCCGCCTGGTCGAGGAACGCCTCGGCACCCCGGTGGGCTTCAGCCACGACGTCCGTGCCGGCGGCCTCGCCGAGATGCACGCCCTGGGCGAGGTCGAGCCCGACTGCGTGGCGGCCTTCATCCCGGTCGGGACCGGCCTGGCTGCGGCGATCTTCGTCGGGAACCGTCCGGTGGTCGGCAACGGGTGGGCGGGAGAGATCGGCCAGCTCGTCTTCCCCGGCGGCCCACACGCAGGCAAGCGCCTCGAGGAGGTGGCCTCCGCCTCCATCCTGGCCGCCCGGATGGGCACGGACGGCGCCGCAGAGGTGGCCCGGCTGGTAGCGGCCGGGGACGCCCGCGCCGCCGAGTTGTGGGACGAGGTGGCCGCTGCGCTGGGGTTCGCCCTGGCCGTGGTGACCGCGACCATCGCGCCCGCGGTGATCATCGTCGGCGGTGGCCTGGCCGAGTCGGGTGAACTGCTGTTCGCTCCCACCCGCCGCCACCTGGCCGGCTACCTCCCGGGACTCCCCCTGCCCACGCTGCGCCCGGCCACCCACGGCCGGCTGGCGGGAGCGCTCGGCGCCGCCTTGGTCGGGCGGGCCCGGATGGAGGCGATCGATGCCTGAACTCCTGCTCCGCGCCGCGCGGCTGGTCGACGCGGACTCCGACGGCGCCGGCTGGCTCCAGGTCTCCGGCACCCGGATCACCGCTCGCGGGACCGGTGTCCCGCCCCGCGAGCCCGACCTGGACCTCGACGTCGTACTGCCCCCCTTCGTGGACATCCACACCCACGGCGCGTGCGGCGTCGACTTCGGCACTGTCGGGGTCGACCCCGAACCGGCGATCGCCCACCACCACCGGAACGGCTCGACCACGATCGAGGCGACGATCGCCACCGGAACGCCGGCCTCGATGCGGGAGCGGATCCGCGAGCTGTCCGGTTATGTCCGCTCCGGCGAGCTCGCCGGCATCCACCTGGAGGGCCCCTGGCTGGCACCGGCCCGCAAGGGAGCCCACGACCCCAGCCTGCTGCGGACGCCCGATCCCGCCGAGGTGATGGACCTGGTCGAGGCCGGCGACGGCGCGGTCCGGATGATCACGATCGCACCCGAACTGCCCGGCGCGATCGACGCGATCCGGGCAATGGTGGCCGCGGGCGTGGTCGCGGCGCTCGGTCACACCGCCGCCGACGCCGACACCGTCCGCGCGGCCCTGGACGCCGGGGCGACCAACGTCACCCACCTGTTCAACGGGATGGAACCCCTGCACCACCGCGAGGTGAGCCTGCCGGGCGTCGCGCTCATCGACCGCCGACTGTGGGTCGAGCTGATCGTGGACGGCCAGCACGTCTGCGATGACGCCGTCGACCTCGTCGTCCGGGCCGCGGCCGACCGCCTGCTGCTGGTCTCCGATGCGATGGCCGCCACCGGCCTGGGGGACGGAGACTACGTGCTCGCCGGCTCGCGGGTGCACGTCGGAGGCGGGGTCGCCCGCCTGGTCGAGGGCGACTCACTGGCTGGCAGCACGTCCCTGATTCGGGACTCCGTCGCCCGGCTGCTCGGCCGCGGCACCGGCTACGACGCGGTCGTCCGCTGGACCAGTACGAACCCGGCCGCCGTGCTGGGGCTCGACGTTCCGCGGCTGCGGCCCGGCGACCGCGCCGACCTGGTCGCCCTGACCGGCACCCGGCTCACCCACGTGCTGCGCCGCGGGAGCTGGCTGGCACCGAACGGGAGTCCCTCATGAGCATCCACACCACCGCGCCCCAGCCAGCGAGGAAGCAGACAGCAATGAACTACGCCGAGGTGGTCTCCGCCCACAAGTCCGGACGGAAGCGCGGCATCTACTCCGTCTGCTCCGCCGACCCCACCGTGCTCCGCGCGGCGCTGGTCCAGGCCCGGGAGGACGACACCGCCACTCTGATCGAGGCCACCAGCAACCAGGTCGACCAGTACGGGGGCTACACCGGCATGACGCCGGCCGGATTCCGCGACTTCGTGCTCGCTCTGGCCGACGAGGTCGGGCTGCCGCGCGAGCGGGTCATCCTCGGTGGCGACCACCTCGGACCCAACCGGTGGCAGTCGGAGGCGCCGCAGGTGGCGATGGCGCGGGCAGAGGAGCTCGTCCGCGCGTACGCGGAGGCCGGCTACACCAAGATCCACCTCGACTGCACGTTCTCCTGCCTCGGCGACCCCTACCCCCTCACCGACGACATCGTGGCCGAGCGCGCGGTGCGCCTGCTCAGGGTGGCCGAGGAGGGCGCCGTCTCCGCGGGGACGAGCGCGGACCTCCGCTACGTGATCGGCACCGAGGTGCCGGTGCCCGGTGGCCATCAGGAGGAACTCGGCGAACTGGTGCCGACGCCGCCGGAGGCGGCCCGCGCCACGCTGGAGACCCACCGCGCCGCCTTCGCGGCCGCCGGGCTGGGCCACGTCTGGCCCCGGGTCTCGGCGCTGGTCGTCCAGCCCGCGGTCGAGTTCGACCACCTGAAGGTGATCGACTACCGCAGCGCGGCGACGGCCGGACTGCGCACCGTCCTCGACGACGAACCCAACCTGGTCTTCGAGGCGCACTCCACCGACTACCAGACCCCGGAGGCGCTCGCCCAGCTGGTGGAAGACCACTGGGCCGTCCTCAAGGTCGGCCCAGGCCTCACCTTCGCCCTCCGGGAGGGCCTCTTCGCGCTCTCTCACATCGAGGACGAGCTCCTCACCCAGGGTCGTTCCGACCTGCGAGCCGTGGTCGAGGAGCGCATGCTGGCCGAGCCGGGCCAGTGGGCGTCCTACTACACCGGCACCTCGGAGGAGCAGCGGATCGCGCGGCGGTTCAGCTACAGCGACCGGATGCGCTACTACTGGCCCGATCCGGCGATCCGGGCCTCCCGCGAGCGCCTGGTCGCCAACCTGGCTGACCGCGGAATTCCGTTGCCGCTGCTCAGCCAGTACCTTCCCGCACAGTACGAGCGCGTCCGGTCCGGGCAACTCGTCGCGACCCCCGAGGCGCTCCTGATCGATCGCGTGCGGGACGCGATCCGTCCGTACGCCGCAGCCTGCTACGGCCGCGCCTGAGCAGCCGACCACCCGAGTCCCCCACGGAACAGGAGCACACCATGCCCGACCCGACCACGTCAGCCACCTACCGGGAGATCACGTCCCAACCGCGGATCTGGCGCGAGCTCGCCGAGATCCTGGACGCCGGCGCGGAGGCGGACGCCGCCTTCCTCGCGCCGCTGCTCGCGCGTCCCGATCTGCGGATCGTGCTCACCGGGGCCGGCACGTCCGCGTTCGTCGGAGAGATCGCTGCCCCCGCGCTCGCCCGGGCCACCAGGCGCAGGGTGGAGGCTGTCCCCACCACGGACATCGTCTCCAACCCGCGCGAGGCGTTCGCCCAGGACGTCCCGACGCTGCTGGTGTCGTTCGCCCGCTCGGGCAACTCCCCCGAGTCGGTGGTCGCGGCCGACCTCGCCGACCAGCTGCTGACCGAGCCGTTCCACCTCGTGCTCACCTGCGCGGCCGACGGCGAACTGGCGCTGGCGCGTTCGGGGCGCGACGGCTCTCACGTCGTGCTGATGCCGGCCGACGCCAACGACACCGGCTTCGCCATGACGAGCTCGTTCACCTCGATGTTGCTGTCCTGCCTGATCCTGCTGGGCGGGGAGTCCACGGCCGTGCTCGGGCGGCTCGCCGCCGCCGCCGACACGGTGCTCGCCACCCGGGTCGCCGACGTCGCGCGGCTCGTCGCAAAGGATCCTGCCCGCCTGGTCTACCTGGGCTCCGGACCCCTGCGTGGCCTGGCCCACGAGGCCGGGCTGAAGTTCCTCGAGCTCACCGCGGGAGCGCGGGTGTCGTTCTTCGAGTCCGCCCTCGGCTTCCGGCACGGACCGAAGGCCGTCGTGGACGAGCACACGCAGGTCGTCGTCTTCGTCTCCTCCGACCCCTACACCCGCCGGTACGACCTCGACATCGTCGCCGAACTCAGGGCCGGGATCGGAGCCGACAACGTGCTCGTGCTCGCAGGCAGCCCGGTCGAGGTGGACGGTGCCTGGGTGCTGCCGGACCTCGACGACGTTCCGGACGCGTTCGTCGCGGCCGTCCACATCCTCATCCCCCAGCTCCTCGGGGCCTACACCTCGGCCGCGCTGGGCAAGCACGTCGACAACCCGTTCCCCTCCGGCGACGTCAACCGGGTGGTCCAGGGCGTCGTGATCCACCCGTTGCGGGTGCCGGCGGACCGGGCCTGATGCTCACCTCCCTCGCGCAACTCGCCCACACCGCTCAGCGCAGCCGGCTCGGCCTGGGCGCCTTCAACGTGATTCACCTCGAGCACGCGACGGCGTTCGTCCGCGCCGCCGAGCGGGCCGATGCTCCGGTGGTGCTGCAGATCTCCGAGAACGCCGTCAAATACCACGGCGGCGACCTGGTGCCGATCGGGCGCGCCACCCTCGCCGTCGCGGAGCGGTCCGGTGCGAGCGTCGCGGTGCACCTGGACCACGCCGAGGACGTCGCCCTGATCCGGACGGCGGTCGAGTTGGGCTTCAGCTCGGTCATGTACGACGGGTCGAAGCTGCCCGACGCCGAGAACCGGGAGGCCACGCGGGAGGTCGCCGCGTTCTGCCACGCCGCGGGCGTCGACGTCGAGGCGGAACTGGGCGAGGTGGGTGGCAAGAACGGCGTGCACGACCCGACCGCCCGCACCTCACCGCAGGACGCGGCCAGGTTCGTCGCCGACACCGGGGTCGACCTGCTGGCGATCGCGGTCGGCTCCTCGCACGCGATGACCACGCGCAGCGCGCAGCTCGACGAGGACCTGATCGCCCGGATCCGTTTGGCCGTGGACGTGCCGCTGGTCCTGCACGGCTCCTCGGGAGTGCCGGACGCGGGGATGCTCGGCGCGATCGCAGCCGGCATGACCAAGATCAACGTCTCCACCCACCTCAACAAGGTGTTCACCGGCGCCGTCCGCGACGCCCTCGCCGCGGATCCGGCGATGGTCGACTCCCGGAAGTGGATGGACCCCGCCCGGTCGGCCCTCGCCGAGGAGGCGTTCCGGCTGCTCAGCCTCTACTCCGGCCGCGGCTGAGCGCGGGCCGGCGACCGGGTGTCGCGGTCCGCGCCCACCGCAGCTCCGCTCAGGCCTTGAGGTAGCTGCGCAGGCCCTCGACGGCCGGAGCGAACACCTCGCTGGCGAAGAAGCCGCGCCAGTAGTCCAGCTTCTCGGCCTCGCTCTCGAAGTCGGCCCACCACTCCACGAAGCACCGGTCGCCGTCCGTGATCGGAGTCAGCTGCAGGGTGGCAACGTAGTCGGTCACCGGGAAGGGTGCCGGCTCGCAGAACTCGTAGACGCAGCGGTGGCTGACGTCGGACAGTTCCAGCTGGTGTTCGCGGATCTGGTCGGTGCCGAAGGTGAAGCGACGGATCGCGCCGACGGTGTCCCCGGTCTTGCCATCCTCGATCTGGCTCTCGGAGACGCTGCCGGACCACCAGGTGGCCAGCCCGTTGAAGTCCCGGGCCACTGCCCAGACCTCTTCGAGCGGAACGTCGATCGTCGTGCTGAAGTACGAACGTGCCATGTCCAGGCCTCCTATGCCTGAGCTGCGGGTTGGGGGCTCTCCACCTTCTTGGGGAAGGTGAGCCACACGTTGAAGACGCCGAGCAGCCCGCCGAAGATGGCCATCAGGATGGCCCAGGCGGCCGCCCACAGCGGTGTGAGCGGGCCGCTGACGATCTGCGGGTAGCTGCCGGTGAAGTAGATCGCCAGCACCATCGAGATGCCGTTGAAGAACGGCAGGCTGCCGTCCTCGAACACCTTGGCCCAGCGCATCGAGTAGACCATGAAGGCGACGCCGACGAAGAGGGCCACCATCACGGCGAGGTCGCCGGGGGTCACCAGCGTGGGGAGGAAGGCGAGCAGCGGGATCGCGGCCAGAGTCAGCCCGGTGAGAACGGCGCTGTAGGCGAAGCTGGGGATGATCGTCTTCAGTGCCGCGGGCTTCGCGCCCAGGGCGAAGTACTCGGCCCAGACGATGAACGAACACCACACCGCGAAGTTGAAGGCACCCAGCCAGAGCGAGAACGGCACCGAGATCAGGACGGTGATCGCGACGGCCAGCCAGAGCGGGATGGTCTCCTTGTACTGTGCTTGTTGAGTCTCGGACATGAGAGTTGTTCCTTTCGTGTGAGGGCTCGGTGGCGGGCCGTGACGTTCTGCGATTTCGGCGCGGCCCGCCACCCCACCTGGCTAGCTGGCGAAGGTGATGGCCTTGAAGTCCTCGGTCTGCTTGCGGATACCGACCTCGGTCGGGAAGCGCTCGATGGACGATGCCCCGTAGAACCCGACGATGCCCTCGGTGTGATCGAGGATGTACTGCGCGTCCGATGGGTTCGCGATCGGGCCGCCGTGGCACAGGCAGAGGATGTCCGGGTTCACCGACTTCGCCGCGTCGGCGAGCTCCTGCACCTTCACCGCGGCCTGCTCGAGGGTGAGGGCGGTCTGGGCACCGATCGTCCCGGACGTGGTCAGGCCCATGTGCGGTACCAGGATGTCCGCACCCGCCGCGGCCATGGCCTTGGCCTGGTCGGTGTCGAACACGTAGGGCGAGGTGAGCAGATCCAGCTCGTGAGCCATCCGGATCATGTCGATCTCAGGCCCGTAGCCCATTCCGGTCTCCTCCAGGTTGGCCCGGAACACGCCGTCGATGAGCCCGACCGTGGGGAAGTTCTGGACGCCGGCGAAGCCGATCTCCTTGACCTGCTTGAGGAAATACGGCATCACCCGGAACGGGTCGGTGCCGTTCACCCCAGCCAGGACGGGCGTGTGCTTGACCACCGGCAGGACCTCGTTGGCCATGTCCATCACGATGGCGTTGGCATCGCCATAGGCGAGCAGGCCCGACAGCGACCCGCGTCCGGCCATCCGGAAGCGTCCGGAGTTGTAGATGACCAGCAGGTCGATGCCACCGGCTTCGGCGGACTTGGCAGTGATGCCGGTGCCGGCACCGCCCCCGATGATCGGCTGGCCGGCCGCGACCTGTGCCCGGAACCGGGCGAGGATCTCTTGGCGTGACATTTCGTGTTTCTCCTTGTGAATCGGTTACTTGCTGGTGATGCGGTGATGCAGGGCCTCGGCCATGGCCTGTCCGAAGCCGGGGTCGTTGATGGCCTGGTCGACCTCGTGGACAACCACGTTCGAGCCGGCCAAGCCCGCGCGCAGCGCGGCGAACAACTGCTCGTCGGCCTCGGCGTCGCGGAACGGAGCGCCGTCCACATCGATGGCACTGACGCCACGCAGCGGGATGAACAGCTCGGTCGGCCCGGTGGCGGCGGCGAGCTTGGCCGCGATCCGCCGGCCCAGTTCGGCCATCTCGTCCGGAGTCGTGCGCATCAGGGTCACCGTCGGGTTGTGGACGTACAGGTTCCGTCCGGCGAACTGTGGCGGGACGGTGTCCATCGGCCCGAAGTTGACCATGTCGAGAGCGCCGAGGCTGACCACCTGCGGCAGCCCGGTGGCACCGGCGATCTGTAGCCGGTCCGGGCCGGCAGACAGCACGCCGCCGACCAGGTCGTCGGCCAGTTCGGTGGTGGTGAGGTCGCAGACGCCGGCCAGCAGGCCCGACTCGACCAGCTTCTCCATCGCGCGCCCACCGGTGCCGGTCGCGTGGAAGACCAGCACCTCGTAGCCCAGGCCGGTCAAGGTCTCGCGCGCCTCGTTCGCCGCCGGTGTGGTGACGCCGAACATCGTCACGCCGATCAGCGGCTTGTGCTCACCCTGCGGCGCGGCGAGCTGCGCCTCGTAGGCCTGCGCCATGCCGGCGATCGCCGCGCACGCG
>PHEV01000099.1 GCA_002843035.1 Actinobacteria bacterium HGW-Actinobacteria-5
GTTGTGAGAGATCACTCGAAGGATCACGCGGTGACCGTCGCCTACATCACAGCGACACGCTCACCGCCGAACCCGTACACCACTCTGATGGACTCCACTGGCCCTGCAACGACGCAGAGCTCGCTCTAGTTGCCGAGACCGGTTGGCGGCGGTGGCCGCCAAGGCTGGACTGGCAACCCATTTTCTACCCCGTCCTGAACGAGGAGTACGCGACTGAGATCGCTCGCGGGTTCCAGGTGCCCGCGTTTGGCGTCAGCCACGTCACCCGGTTCGAGATTGATACGGCTTACGTGGCCAAGTTCGATGTGCAACGTGTGGGCAGCAACACCAGCCTCGAGTACTGGGTTCCTGCCGAAGATCTGGAGGAGTTCAACGATCACATCGTCGGGACAATCCAGGTTGTCGCAAGCTACGGCCCACGGGACTCCACTAGATAGCAGGTTGCCTACACCAGTTGAGCCGACATCGTCGCACGTGACTGATCTCCGTGTGCGCGGAGGGATGGTGCCCGCCCAGTGCCCGCGTGACGACTGCCGGCGCCAAAGGCGGGCTCAGCACATCCGCCAGACGCACTCTTCTGCCGCGCCGCGGACGGTAGCCTCACGGCTGCCCGGCCGTGACCTCATCTGCCGCCGCTCGCCTGGCGGTTCGGTAGACCCTCCGTTGTCGTGTCTGCTTACGCGGGCTTGCTGGCTGTTGGCAGAACGCCCGAATCCGTCTTGTCTGACCGCAACAATGACGCTGAGGACAACCGGATGTGCGGGAGGCTGGGATGCTCGTTAATCGCTACAGAAGAGACGTCGGCGTCAGCGGGCGCGGGCTTCGAGGGCTGCGGTCGGTACGAACGGCAGCGGTGATCTCGGGGGCTCGGGCGAAGCAGTACTCCGTGTGCCTCTCTCAGGCCGAAGCGATGTGGGCGGCAGCGGCTCGAGTGTCGACGGTCGCCAGCCCGATCCTCCGGTACTACGCCCTCCTCCAGGCGGTTTGGGCGGTCATTGCCGCTAGCAACCTGAGCAACGCCGACTGGCGGCCGCGGGCGTCGCATGGAGTGGAGGTCGACGTCCGACCGCGCAGCGGCGTCCTCGATCTCGCCGACGTCACCGTCAGTGCGTTGCAGAGCGGCGCCGCTATCACGCTTGCCTCGGCACTCGGGACCCCCCTACTTGCCCGAAGTGCCACCCTGGAAAGCCTGATTGCTGCGCTCCCCACGCAGCCCCTCGTCGTCACCGGCGGTTCGGTGCCCACTGCGATGACCGTCGAGGTGGACGCGGCCGACTGGGAAATCACGCTCATGGGTATTGGCGAGCACCTCGAGGGCGACGAGTTGGCAAGCGTCATGGGGCTCATCGAGTCATATCCGACATTCGCAAAGCTTCCCCAGCCAACCCGGGTGCATCTTGATCCTGCTGAGGCCGCCGAGCGTCGGGCGTATCTCAACTGGGGACGGAACTCCCCGGTGCGGTCCGTAGCAGATCTGCCTGACTTCGTGGACATATGGCGTGTTGATGGTTCGGGGCACGGGCGCGGTGAAGCGCTGATCCTTCCAGCGGTCGGAGGCAACTCCTCCGCTCAGCATCCCCTTCTGACCTGGTTCCTCGTGCTTCATGCATTCTCGATATTGGCGCGCTATCACCCAAGCGCTTGGCAGCGACTTCTTGACGTCGACTCAAGCCCGAAGGCGGTCCTGCTTGAGCAGCTCATCGATACCGATTCCGCCGATGCCCTCGTCCTCGTTGAGGAGGCGATCGAGGAGTTCAGGCACCCCAGCCGTGGCTTCGGCGATGGCGATGGCCCTCCTGAGGCGCCAAATGCGATGCAACACGACGGGGGTTGAGCGCATCCGACTTTGCCGCACGTCGTACGGGTGGATCCGGCCACCTGCCAACGCCGTGCACGGCCAACGCGCGATGATGCCGTCATGGCCCCGCTCTTGTTGATCGGCTACTGGCGAGCCGATGGTGACTTCACCTCCGATTACCCAGACCCGCATGACTGGATCGACACGGAGTGGGACGAGGACGAACGGCACGCCACCTGGTTCTACTTCGCCACCGGGACTCTCGTCCGCACATATATGGGCTACTCACCGTGCCGGATCTGCGGGATCAACAACGGCGCCGTTGAATACACCGACGGCACCTACGTGTGGCCAGAGGGGCTCGCGCACTACATCCTCGACCACGAGGTGCGGCTCCCCGACCAGCTTGTCCGGCATGCCCAGGAGCGGCTGGATGCGCTTGAGAGTCGTGAGGTGTCGCCGGTTTGGTGGGTTGCCGCGACCGCCAAGGGGTGATGCCATACACCCGGAAATGCCGCTATCCGAACAGGCTCCACCCGTAGGGCAGCCCGGCGGCGAGAAGGAGGAGCGCAATAGTCAGTCTTCCTCCGCCGCCGTTGCGTGCGAAGGAGATGAACATCGGACCAGCTATCAGGAGCGGCACCAGTACCGGAAGACCCATTGCCAGGGCCATGATCCGGGGGTCGCCTGGAAGAAGGACCAGTGACAGCCCCCACAGGGCTCCGGTAAACGCCGCAATCGCGCCGAGTATGGAGAGGACGACAGCCCATCTCGGCCGCCACGCCTCGGTCACCTCAGGGCCGTCCCTGTCCATCAGCTCACCTTCCAGGCTCGTGGCACGCACAAGCCGCCTCGACCGGCCCACTCGAGCCTACTGAAGGATCGCTGAATCTGGGCCGCACCCATGCTCGTTGCGGGGCCGACACGATCAGCCCAACTCCATCCAACCCAGTCCGATCGGCGCCCGAAGTGCGGACCGTTGACCACGCCGAGCATGATGACGAATCGTGGTTGGCGGCGCTCGGAGCCTTGCCCCAGTCCGAACGTGCGACGAGCGACGACTTCGTTCGCGGGCTGACCATCCCGGTGGGTGATGCTGAAGAGGTCCAGATCACCTGGGACCTGACAGGTGGCAGCGTCCGGGTGCGCCACCACCGAAGCGCGGTGGTCGTGTGCGACCTCTTCCGGGAGCTGGCGACTCGTCTCACAGTGATGAGCGATGGGCCCGTCAAGGAGGTCATTGTCGAGTACGGCATCACTGGAGTTGCTGGACGTAGCCGCATCCAGGTCGCGCCATCGGTGCTGATCGTGGACGAAGTACTTCGAGCCTAAACGTCCGCAATTGCCGCACCCGGCGCGGTCGATCGTGCCGACGACAGCGAGTTTCGTCGGGCAGACTTGGCGCGTGGACGCGGACGACTCGCTTGAGGAAGTGGAGCGCACGGTGGCCTCGCTTGAGGCGTATGTTCGGGGTCTTGCTGGCGAGTCTGCGAGTCTTGAACGATCGACCTACAACGAAGGCCGATTGAGCATTCTCCGGGTGACGCCGCACAACCCGAAGGCGCGCAGCTTGGCCGTCGTCGGGCATCAATGGCTCCAGATCGAAGCCGGCGAACACGGCGGGAGCTGGGAACTTGGCTACACCGACGAGGACATCGAGCATGCCCGCGCCATCATCGAGGCCGTGATCAGCGGCCGCGTTATCGAACTCGTCTCACTGAGGCGATCCGAGGTACGGGTCACACTCGCCACCGGAAGTCAGATAACCGAAACCGGATACGGCACCGGCCTCGGCTGGCTTCCCGTTCCTGGATGGAGAAAGCGGGCGAAGGCTGTCACCTATGAGCCGTACAAGGACGACGAGCCGACCAGCTGATTCCTCAGGAGGCTCTCGCGCTTCCACCGCTGAGATCGTTATGTGGCTCGCCCGGGGACGCGCCGCAGTCATCCTTCGCGGAGAGCCACGATGATCGCGGCCGAACCGATCGCGGTCGCGCCTAGCAGGGCCGCCGCGACGAGTGGACGTCCCGCCAGATCGGGGCGAAGCGCCGCCACGATCGCCGCGCCTGCACCCGCCACAAACCCGTAGAGCCCTGTGGCGATCCGAGAGGCTGGCCCACCGACTCCTGCAAGAACGATGCCGGCCACAGCCATGACGGCAGGAGTTGTGCTCACCACAGCGGGGATGCGGAATCCCTGTTCGATCATGACCAGATCGATGGTGAAGAGCAGGACGCTCACCACCACGGATCCGACCGACGCCACGCCCAAGAGCACACGGGACCAGAGGAACCGGTCATCCGTGACGCTCGACACAGTCGCAGGCTACCCGCGCCGCCAACGCGGACGCCGGTCCCTACAAGACGCACTGTCATGCCGCTGGGCGACGTGGGCCAATAGCCGCCTTTGGAGGTTGCCGCCAGTGGGCGCCCGAAGTAGGGGCGAAGGGTCAGTCGACGCCGCTCAGGGGCTGCCGGGTCAGGTCGGACGACAGGTGGAGCGCGAGGCTCTGGCCGACGGCCTCCATGGACACCTCGTAGTGCAGGTGATCACCGTCCACCCGGAGTCGCCGGACGATCCGGTCGACCTGCTTCGCGGTCGGGGTGTTCTGCACCGAGGAGTCGGTCTCGATGACGAGGACGCCGGCAGCGTCGGTTCGGCAGGTTCCCGATCCTCGTTCAGCCTGTCCGGTGGGGAGGGCGATCACCACTTCGACGGCGTCTGCGGTGGGTGTGCGCCAGTAGCCCGTTTCGGTGTGCCGTGGTTGGCCCTCGATCCAGGTTCGCTGGACGAAGTGCACGAACGGTTTGCCGGTGTCGGTGAAGGTGATCTCGTCGGTGTAGGAGAAGTCGGTGATCGTCGGGTAGCAGCCGGTGCCATCGCCGCGCCACGTGCCGACCAGACGAGCCAGGGGAGGTTCGAGTGCCATGGGCTCACTGTGCCAGAGCGGGGGGATCCCCAGCCACGACAGCCCGCACGTCCGGCAACCTTCCGAGGCTCGCCGCTCGTAGGTGAGGGCATGAAGGCACAACCCACCCTCCGCGCAGGCATCGCCGCGCTCGCCCTCTTCACCGTTGCCGGCCTCATCTGGGGTTGCGTCGCCGAGGATCCTTCGCGGGCCGTGACGACAGCGACGAGCCCGTCCGCGAGTCAGGTGGCCGCTACCGCGGACGCCACCGAGCGCGACGTGTCCCGGATGGGCGGGCCGGCCGAGCGGGACGGCGTCCGGTACCTGGCCAACTTCTTCGCCTCGCCGAGCGGCAACTTCCTCTGCTTCATCAGCGCCGCGGGCGCCGGTTGCGCCGGGAGCACCTGGGACGCAGGCGTCGAGCCGTCCCGGAAGATCTGCAAGGACGAGGGAGGCGTGATGGGCCCGGAGTTGTGGGGGACGACGCCGGCGGCCTGGGCCTGCGGCACCGATCCGCACTCGCTGCCCTTCCTGGCCAGCGGCACCGACGACGACAACCTGGGCGTCGCTTGGTGGGACGCCCGGTTCGGGGCGTCAGCACCGTTCCCGCCGGAGCCGTCCCAGCAACTCGCCATCCTCCCGGACGGAAAGGCCCTGGTTGCCGGTGACTTCCGCTGCTCCGTGGCGAAGGACACCGTGACCTGCCGCAACTCCCGCACGGGGGAGGGCTTCCGGGTCAGCCGCGCGAAGGTGGATCTGAAGGCGTAGGTCAGGCACCGACGTGTTCCCGGCCTCGAAGTGCGTCCGGGTGGATCGGCTCAGCCGAGCGGTGCCAGCATCTGCAGGCTGGAGCCGCCGCCGTCCAGCAGCTGGGCGAGTTTCGCGTTGAACACGGCGTTCGCCGGGTTGGAAAGGTGAGCCTCGAATGCGTCAGCGTCCACGTAGCGCTCGACGACGATCATCGCACCGTTGCCCTGGTCGTGATAGGCCTCGAAGCGCTCGTTCCCCGGCTCGGCGCGGACGACCTCGCCGTACTCGAGGAGGAGCGCGGACGCCGCCGGCAGCACGTCGGGTGGAACGGGAATGGTCGCGATCAGATCGATCCGGGGCATCGTTGCCTCCTCTACAGGGCCTGGCCCGATTCTAGTGACCGGGCAGTTGCCGAGCGATGGAGTCAGATGACCGCGCGGACGGCGGGGTAGTGGCAGGCGACCAGATGGCCGGGCTCGACCTCGATCTGGGCCGGAATTTCGGCCGCGCACTTCTCGGTGGCGATCGGGCAGCGGGTCCGGAAGACGCAGCCCGACGGCGGGTTCTGCGGGCTCGGGAGATCACCGGAGAGCAGGATGCGTTCGCGATCCCGCCGGGGCTCGGGCACCGGAACGGCCGACATCAGCGCCTGGGTGTAGGGGTGCATCGGACGCTCGTAGAGCGTGTTCCGGTCAGCGACCTCCATCATCTTGCCCAGATACATCACCAGCACGCGGTCGGAGATGTGCCGCACCACGGACAGGTCGTGGGCGATGAACATGTAGGCCAGGTTCTGCTCGTCCTGCAGGTCCTCCAGCAGGTTGACCACCTGCGCCTGGATCGACACATCCAGCGCAGAGACCGGCTCGTCGCAGACGATCAGCTTCGGCTTCAGCGCGATCGCACGGGCCACGCCAATGCGCTGGCGCTGGCCCCCGGAGAACTCGTGCGGGTAACGGTTGTAGTGCTCGGGGTTCAGCCCGACCCGCTCCATCAGCTCCTGGACGGTCTTCTTCACCCCGCCCGGCGGCTTGATGCCCTGGATCTCGAACGGGGCGGCGATGATCGCGCCGATCGGGTGCCGCGGATTCAGCGAGCCGTAGGGATCCTGGAACACCATCTGCACCTGGCGGCGCAGCCGGCGCAGTTCCTCGCCCTGGATCTTCGTGACGTCCTTGCCCTCGAACTCGATCGTCCCACCGGTCGGCTCGAGCAGCCGCAGCACCGTCCGTCCGGCCGTCGACTTGCCGCAGCCGGACTCGCCCACCACGCCCAGTGTCTCGCCGGAGTCGAGAGTGAAGCTCAGCCCGTCGACGGCCTTCACGGGGTCGCCCTCGGTGCGCACGAGCTTCTGGTTGAAGGTCGGGAAGTACTTCTTCAGGTCGGTGACGGCCAGCAGGCTCACGGTTCTCTCCTACAGCCTCGGGGCGATCTGCTCGGCGAACAGCTCCGCGCGCTTCGCCACGGGGATGTGGCACCGCGAGTCGTGCTTGGGGTACGACTCGGTGAGGTCGGGGACCACCTCGTCGCACGCGCACGAGGCGAACTCCCGGAACGCACAGCGCGGGTGGAAGGCGCAGCCGGGCGGGATGTTGATCAGGGACGGCGGGTTCCCGGCCACCGGCACGAGGCGCTCCTGCTTGAGCCGATCCAGCCGTGGCATGGACGTGAGCAGGCCCCAGGTGTAGGGGTGGTCGGGCTGGTGGAACGCGTCGTCGACCTCCGCGTACTCGACGCACTTGCCGCCGTACATGACCAGGACGTCGTCCGCGATCTCGGCCACCACCCCGAGGTCGTGGGTGATCATGATGATCGCCGAGCCGAACTCCGACTGCAGGTCACGCATCAGGTCGAGGATCTGGGCCTGAACGGTCACGTCGAGGGCCGTGGTCGGCTCGTCGGCGATCAGAAGTTCCGGGTTGTTGATCAGGGCCATGGCGATCATCGCCCGCTGCCGCATGCCACCGGAGAACTCGTGCGGGTACTGGTCGACCCGCTTGCCGGGGTTCGGGATGCCGACCCGGGCGAGCATCTCGATCACTGTGGTGCGGGCGGCCTTCTTCGAGATCCGCTCGTGTACCTGGATGGCCTCGGTGAGCTGCTGCCCGATCGTGTAGTAGGGATGCATCGCCGAGAGCGGATCCTGGAAGATCATGGCGAGCTTGCGTCCGCGCAGGCCGCGCAACTCCTCGTTCGAGATCTTGAGCAGGTCCTGGCCGTCGAGCAGCACCTCGCCACTGATCCGGGCGTGGGAGCCGCGGTGAAGCCCCATGATGGCCAGCGACGTGACCGACTTGCCCGAGCCGGACTCGCCCACGATGCCCAGGGTCTTGCCCTTCTCGAGCGAGAAGGTGAGCCCGTCCACGGCCTTGACCACACCGTCGTCGGTGGGGAAGTGCACCTTGAGGTCGGTGACGCGGAGGAAGGGATCGCCACTCATCAGCTCACCTTCACTCTCGGGTCGATGAAACCGTAGGAGATGTCAACGAGCATGTTCGCGATGACGTAGAAGGTGGACACGATCATCACCATCGCGACGATCGTGGGCAGGTCCATGTAGGTCACGGAGTGGACGGCGAGGTAACCGAGTCCGTGCATCGAGAAGACGCTCTCGGTGATGATCGCGCCGCCCAGCAGCCCACCGAGGTCGAGGCCGGCTGCGGTCACGATCGGCGTCAGCGCTGCGCGCAGGCCGTGCCGGAAGATCACCTTGCCCCGCGCGACGCCCTTTGCGTTGGCGGTGCGGATGTAGTCCTCGCTCAGTGTCTCGATCATGTACGCGCGGGTGAGGCGGACGTAACTCGCCGCGAAGAAGAAGGCCAGCGTGATCCACGGCAGGATCAGGTTCTGGGCCCACTTGATCGGGTTCTCGAAGAAGGGCACGTAGCTGGGGATGGGCACCCATCCCCACTTGATCGCAGGGAAGGTCAGCAACACGAGGCCGACAAAGAAGGTGGGGAGCGAGAAGCCGACGAGCGCGGCTCCGACGATGCTGCGGTCGGGCCATCGGCCCTTGTTGAGCGCGGCTATGATGCCGCCGCCCACGCCGATCAGCATCCACAGGATGAAGGCGCCGATCGCGATCGACAAGGAGATCGGCCACGCCTCGGCCACCATCTCGTTGATGGTCCGGTGCTGGGTGGGCGAGTAGCCCAGGCACGGTGCCGGGCAGTGCACGACCTGCTGGGGGTACTGCTGGCGGAGTTCCTCGTTGTCGGGGAAGTCGCGGCCGACGAACAGGCCGGAGACGAACTTCCCGTACTGGACGATCACCGGTTGGTCGTAGCCGAGGGCCTTCCGGTTCCCCTCGAGGATGGTCGGAGTGCAGTTCTTGCCACAGGTGTACCGGGCGGGGTCGATCGGCGAGGCGTAGAAGATCGCGAACGTGGTCGCGGTGATCAGGAAGATCATCGCGACGACCGACACCAGCCGTCTCAGGATGTAGTAGAACACGCAGTCTCCTTGGAGGAGTCGGGAGGTGCGCCGAGGCGCACCTCCCGACCCTTGCTAATCAGTGCTTGACGCTGACGGTGGCCAGATCGTAGTAGCCGGTGAACGTGGTGTTCACGACCGCGCCATCGACATTACTGCCGTGGACGAACAGGAACTGGTCATTGATCAGCGGGATCACCGCGTAGTACTTCGTCACGGCCTCGGCGTCGAGCTGACCCCACGCCTTCTCGCGCGCGGTGCCGTCCGTGATCGCCGCGGTCTTGTCGATCTCGGCGTTGAACGCGTCGTTGGCGAAGTAGCCGTAGTCCTGACCCGGGCCTCCGGCGCTGATCTGGCTACGGGAGTCGAGCAGCTGCGGAATCACGGTGGAGGCAGACGGGAAGTCAGCGCCCCAGCCGGCCCAGTAGAGGTCGTACTTGCTCGCCGAGTCCGGGGACTGCAGCGTCGAGTAGTACTGCTCGGCCGGGATACCGATCAGGTTGGTCTGGAAGCCAGCGGCGTCCCAGCCGGTCTTGAGACCCGCGAAGACCTTGTCGAGCGTGTCGTTCTTGCGGTACGCCACGTTGATCTTCACCGGCAGCGTGAGGCCGGCCGACTCCAGGACGGTCTTCGCCTTGGCCGGGTCACCCTTGTCGCCCGCCAGCAGCGGGGTGTTCGGGAACGCCGGGAGTGCCGGGTTGATCAGCGAGTTGGTCGCCTTCACGACCTGGTCGCCGCCCGCAGCGGTGACGTAGGCGCTGCGATCCGTGGACAGGGCCAGGGCTTCGCGAGCCTTGTCGTTGCTGAACACCTTGGACTTGAAGTTCGGCGTCAGGTAGCGGGTGTAGGGGGAAGCGACGTTCGAGTACCGGCCTTCAGCGGTGGCGACGTTCGCCAGCGCGGTGACCGGGGCCTGGTCGAAGGTGATCGCGTTCTGGTCATCGCCCTGGTTGGCGATCAGGCGCTCGTACAGGGTCTCCTGGGTGAGCGACTCGTCCCAGACGATCTTGTCCGGGTAGGCCTTGCGGATCGTGGTGTCGGTCGCGGGATCCCAGTTCGGGTTGCGCACGAAGGTGCCGCCCTTGTTGGTGGTCCATTCGCCGTCCAGCATGTACGGGCCGTCGGAGAAGATCGCGAAGTTCGACTTGTCGCCCTGGTCCTGATCCTCGCGGAAGGCGCCGAAGGCGGTCATGGTCAGGGCCATGTTGAAGTCACCGGAAGGCTTGGCCATCTTGAAGGTGATGGTGTTGCCGTCGCACATGACAGCCTTGTCGTACAGGTCCTGGCCGGTCTTCTTGTACGGGCCGGCGTACTTGGACGAACCGTCGGCGTTCTTCGGGATGTCCAGGTACTGGATCGCGTAGTTCGGGCCGCCGGTGATCACGTCGACCGCGAAGGTGCGGGAGATGCCGTACTTGAAGTCCTCGCAGGTGACGGCCTTGCCGTCCTGCCACTTCAGGCCGTCCTTGAGCGTGAACGTCCAGGTCTTGCCGTCAGCGCTCGCGGTGCCGGTGTCGGTCGCGGCGTCGGCGACGAGGGTCGACTGGTCACCGTCCTTGCTCACCGGGCCGAAGGTGGTCAGCGTCCGGGTGAACAGCCGGTTGCCGGCCTCGATGTTCACGCCGACGTAGACCCGCTGCGGATCCCAGTGCTCGGTCGCGGTGCCGGACAGGATGTACAGGGTGCCGCCGGCGCCGGTTGCCCCACCCGGTGCTGCCGACGTGGTGCCGGTTCCGGTGCCACCACCGCCACACGCGCTGAGCGCCAGGCCCAGCGCCAGGGTTGTCGCGACACCCGCGACAATCTTGACTCGCTTCATCGATTCTCCTTCGTGTTTGTTGCGGAGATTACTGGTGCCTGCCCTCACTGGCGGTCGGCCTTCGGGTCGAGCGCGTCCCGCAGCCCATCGCCGAGCAGGTTGAACGAGAGCACCACCAGGAACAGCGTGATGCCCGGGAACATGAAGTAGGCCGGATCCGACGTGGCGTAGTGCACCGAGTCGTTGAGGATCGAGCCGAAGGACGGGGTGGGTGGCTGGATGCCGACGCCGAGGAAGCCCAAGGCGGCCTCCGTGGCGATGTTCTGGGGCATGATCAGCGTGCTGTAGACCAGGATCGGCGCCCAGAGATGCGGCAGGAGTTCGGTGAAGTAGATGCGGGTGCGGCTCGCCCCGAGGGAGTTCGCGGCCTCGATGAACTCACGCTCCTTGAGCGAGAGCACCTGGCCGCGGAGGATCCGGGCGAAGTACGGCCAGCCGAAGAAGCCCATGACCAGGATCATGAAGACCATCGACGGGACTGTCCGGTCGGTGTTCATTGCGGCCTGCAGGGCGTCGATCACGATGGTCGACAGCGCGATCAGCATCAGCGTCTGCGGGAAGCTGAGCACGAAATCGATCACGCGGGAGAAGAACCAGTCGATCCGGCCACCCGCGGTGCCGGAGATGATCCCGATCACCGTGCCGAGCACGGCGGAGAGCAGCACGGCGCTGGTCGCGACGATCAGCGAGACGGTCAGGCCGGCGATCACGCGGGAGAAGATGTCCCGCCCCGTGCCTGGTTCGACGCCCATCGGGTGCGCCCAGGACACCCCGCCCGCCGGGCCGATCGGCATCGAACCGAGGCCGCCGACGAGATCGGAATGGGCGGTATACGGGTCGATCCAGCCCGCCTGGATCATCAGGGGCGCGCTCAGTGCGAGGAGGATGAAGAAGATCGCGGCACCGAGCGCCACCATGGTGACCTTGTCGCGGGTCAGCCGCGCTCTCGTGATCTGCCACGGAGTGCGTCCCGCGATCGGAACCGCGCCGTCGCGCGCTTCGACAGCGGTGCTGTCTGCCATCCGGACTCCCTCTTCCACCCCGTGACGGCGGCACACGATACTGCACGACCCACAACCCACGGATTCGCGTAATCTAGCACGCGCTCTGCACCTGCCGAAGGGCCTTGTGTCGCTGGGGAAAAGCGTAATCAGAGCGTTATCAATGTGTGGTATTCATCACGCGCCGAAGCGAGCGGGCGCAAATCAGCGCAGATCGTCCCCGTTGGCGAGTCGTCGTTCGGGCACGATGCGGGTGCGGGTTTCGGACGCGCCGCGCCACTCCACCGGACGCGCCTCGAGCTCGGCCGGCCCCCCGGAGATCAGCCGGATCGCCTCCGTGGTGATGGCCAGAACCTGCTGCTCCACCCGGGTGCGGAGACCGGCGAGTGCCGGATCTGTTGAGGTGGGGCCGTTCAACCTCAGCCAGAGCGCATCTCCCTCGGCCAGTCGGGTCGCTTCCGGGTGCAGCAGCGCCAGCGCGCCGTCGAACGTGGCCGCGGCGTCGGCCCCTCGCTCCGCGTCAACCTCGGCAACGGCGCGGACCGCACGCGACCAGTACGTGTCGTCCCACGAGCGGGTGGCGCGCTCGGCGATCCGCAGCACGTTCGGAGTGAGCAGGTGGGCGACGAGGTTGCCGAGCCAGGCAACGGCGATGCCGACGCTGATCGACCAGAGCACCGAGGCCAGTGACTGGGCCGCGGGCAGGTCGACCAGTGCGAGGATGACCAGGGCCAGCAGGGGAAGCCCGAGCGCCCCCAGCAGGAGGAAGTGGACGGCGCCGAGCCGGCGTGACCAGGCGTACCAGCGGCGGGCATCAGCCACCCTCGCCCCGGTGCGGTAGCACTCCTCGACGAGGTCTGCTTCGACCGGGCTGAGGCCGGCGGCGAGCGCCGCATCCCGGTCGAGGCTGCGCAGCCGCTCGTGACGAGTCTCGACGGCGATCCGTGGTGTGGACGCAGTATTCATTCGTCTCCGCTTGCCGGGGTGGTGGCGTCCATTCTG
>PHEV01000100.1 GCA_002843035.1 Actinobacteria bacterium HGW-Actinobacteria-5
GCCGATGTTCTTGGCGTTGATCACCCTCTGCCTGATCCGCCGCCACACCTGGTGCAGCGGGATCTGGTAGTACTCGGCGACCTGCTCGGGGGTCCACCAGGGGCGGTTCATGGTGGTCATGGTCATGGGTTGCTCTCCTTTCATCTGGTTACACATCGCTTGACTGAACGGTAGGAGGCGGGTCTGACAGGGGCGACGCGATACTGCGCGTGATACTGCCCGCGGTGTTCCGAGATGTCCTCAGATGCACCTGTGAGCCGCGACAGCGGAGGACCTCGGCCCCCGGTGCGCTCACACGTCTCCCGATGTGCTCCGATGCTCGACGCGTGGTCGGAGTTCAAGTCCTCTCTCGGACACCGGATCAGACCTTCTCGGGCCCCGCTGCTGCGGGGCCCTTTCGGTGTGGGCCCGCGTGCGGCGGCCCTTCCGCGAGCTGATCCGGTCCGGCCCCGGAACGCAGGGGCCGTAGTCTGGACCGGATTGCTCCCGACGCGACGTGAAGCGCCGCACGAAAGGCGGTGCCACCGCATGGCGTCCCCGCAGACAACCCCGCCGCAGCAACGTGCACTGGTCCGGCTGGTCCATGGCCGCACCGCACTGCTCATAGCGTTCGCGTTCTCGGTGATGGCCGACCCGGTGTCGTCGGTGGCCTACGCGATCGAGGCAGCCCTGCGCGCGCTGGACGGAAACCTTGCCCTGCTGATGCCCGCCATGATCGCCGTCGTCATCGTGGTGGCACTGGTCGTGGCGAGCTACCACCAGCTGGTGGCGCGCTTCCCTGAGGGCGGCGGCTCGGCCGCCGCGGCCGGTGCGGCGTTCGGTGAGGGCTTCGCATTCATCCCGATGGGCGCACTCATCGTCGACTTCGTGCTCACGATCTCGATCTCGGTGTCCGCCGGCGCGTCCGCGATCATTTCCTACCTGCCGGGCCTGGCCCCGTGGCGGATCGTGCTCGCGCTCGGCCTGCTGGTGCTCGTCGCGGGCCTGATGTGGTTCGGGCATCTCGGACGCGCCGTCTTCGCGCTGCTGACCATCGCCTTCATCGTCACCGCGGTGCTGGTGCTGCTGCCGGTGCCCGGTGCGCCGCCCGCCGTCCTGCCCGTCCATCCGGTCGCCTCGGCGCCCCTCTCGGTCGCGCTCGCCTTCCCGGTCGCCATGGCCCTCGCCACCGGAGTCGAGGCCCCCTCCTCGGCAATCGCGCAACTCGCGCAGCTCGACAACAACGGACGCCGGGCCTTCGGCCGCTGGGCGTTGTGGCTGACCCTCGGCATCGTCGGCGTGCTCACCCTCTCGATCACCGCAGCCGTCGTCCACCTCGGCATCACCGTGCCTCAGGACGACTCCACCATGGTCGCGGAGCTCGCCCGCGCGGCCGACGGACCGGGCGTGTTCGCCGCGTTCCAGGCCACCACGGCCCTGCTGCTCCTCTCCGCGGCGTCCTCCTCCTTCCAGGCCGGGCCCGGGCTGCTCAAGGCGCTCGCCCGCAAGAAGGTCGCCGACGGCACCGAGCGCGGCGTGCTACCCGCGGTGCTGGGCCGCACGAACGTCCACCACGTGCCGGTGATCGGCGTCGTCGTGTTCGCGATCATCTCCATGGTCGTGGTGCTCGCCGCCGGTGCCCGCGACCAGGAACTCGTGCTGTTCTACGCCGTCGCGGTGTTCGTCAGCTTCCTGACCGGCCTGCTCGCCATGGCACGGTTCTCGCTCCACGACCGCAAGCCCTGGTGGGTTGTCCTCAACGTGGCCGCCGCGGTCGTGGTGGCCTTCACCCTGGTCGCCAACCTGGCCCGTCCCGCGGCGATCGGCTCGCTCGCGGCAACCGCCCTCGCTGCCGCCGGGTTGTACTGGTCATGGGTGCGTGCCGGGCGCCCGCGCGGCGCAGGGCACGCCGTCGCCGAGGCCGAAGTGCTGGAGGAGGAGGTCGACCTGCTGGTCGACGACGACTGATCCGCCGGAAGGGTGGGTCCGGTCCCCGGCCGGCACGGGCTTTCGGGCCCGGAACGGCGCTCAGACCGGATCAGAGTCCGGCGAACTCCGTGGCGATCGCTGCGCCCAGCCGCGCATTGTTCTTCACCAGGGCGATGTTCGCCCGCAGCGACTCGCCTCCGGAGAGCTCGACGATCCGGCCCAGCAGGTAGGGCGTGATCGCCGCGCCCGTGATGCCCTTCGCGTCCGCCTCCGCGACGGCCGTGGCGATCAGGGCGCCGATCTCGGCCTCGGGAATCTCCTCAGCCTCCGGGATCGGGTTCGCGATCACCAGCCCACCGGCCAGGCCGAGCTCCCACTTCGCCTTCATCGCGCGCGCCACCTCGTCCGCACCGTCCATCCGCAGCGGCGAGCCGAAGCCGCTCGAGCGCGAGTAGAAGGAGGGGAAGTCGTCCGACCCCACGGTGATCACCGGAACCCCGAGCGTCTCCAGCACCTCCAGCGTGCGGCCGATGTCCAGCAGCGACTTCACCCCGGCACTGACCACGGCGACGTTGGTGAGGCTCAGCTCGGTGAGGTCGGCAGAGATGTCCATCGAACGCTCGGCACCGCGGTGCACGCCGCCGAGTCCGCCGGTGACGAAGACCCGGATCCCGGCCAGCGCGGCCAGCCGCATCGTGGAGGCGACCGTGGTCGCGCCGTGCTCGCTGCGGGCGACCACGTAGGGCAGGTCGCGAATGCTCACCTTCCGCACGTGCTCGTCCGAGCCCAACAGGTCCAGCTCCGCGTCGTCCAGGCCGATCCGCGGCACTCCGTGCAGCACGGCGATCGTGGCCGGCACTGCGCCGCCGTCGCGGATGATCTGCTCGACCTCGCGGGCGGTCTGCACGTTCTTCGGGTACGGCATGCCGTGGCTGATGATCGTCGACTCCAGCGCCACCACCGGCTTCCCGGACGCGAGCGCCTCGCGCACCTCCTCGGTAACGGCGAGCATCGGGTGCGGTGCGGTCATGGTCTTGCTCCTTCGGGTTGGGCAGGGTAATCGGCGAGCGCCGCGGCGAAGGCGACACCCAGGTCAGGGGGGACCGTGTGTCCGCTGGCCACGGTGAGCGCGGCGGCGAGGTGCCCGTCCCGTGCGGCAGCCGCCGGCTCCTCGCCGGCGAGCAGCCCGTGCACGAACCCGGCGGTCATCGCGTCGCCAGCCCCCGTGACGTCCGTGACCTGGGCCGGCACGGCGGCGATCGGCACGCACTCTCCCCCGCCCGCCAGCAGGCTGCCGGCGGCCCCGCGGCTCACCCAGACGTGCGCGACCCCGCGTTGCTGCAGTTCACCCGCGGCCGCCAGGATGTCGTCGGTGGAGTCGGCCACCGGATGGCCGACCAGGGCGCCCAGCTCGTCGACGTTCGGGGTCACCGCGAAGACCGGGCGCTCGGGGACGAGCAGCGGCGCGATCCGTCCGGCCTTGGCGACGCTGACCGGCTCGAGCACCACCCGGACGCCGCTGGCCGCCGCCACGCCGAGCACCCACGCCGCCACGGGGACGGGGATGTTGCCATCCACCACCACGACGTCCGCGCGGGCGAGCAGCTCCCGGGCCCGGGCGAGCTCCTCGACGTCCATCGCATCGGTGGCGGCGAAGTCGGCCAGGCCGATCACCAGCTCGCCATCAGCGTCCAGAGCAGCCAGGTAGCTGCCGGTCGGGTGCGGACTCAGCACGACCTGGTCGACGTAGACGCCCGCCTCCGCGGTCCGGGCCAGCAGCTCCCTGCCGGCCGCGTCCGCGCCCACGGCCGCGACCAGGTGCACCCGCCCGCCCAGCCGGGCGATGCCCTCGGCGATGTTGCGGCCCACGCCACCCGGCGTGCGGCTGACCACGCTCGGATTGGAGGTGTGCAGGCGGGCGGCTGCGAGGCTACGGGCCTTGATGTCCCAGGCGGCTCCCCCGACCACCACCGCCCACGGTTCGCCGCGCAGCACGTAGCCGCGTCCGACGATCTCGCCCTTCTGGCTCAACGAGGACAGCGTGACCGCGATCGCGCCCTTGCTCGTGCCGAGGCTGCGGGCCAGGCCGGCCGCATCCAGCATGGGTTGCGCGCGCAGCAGCGCAAGTACCTCGCGTTCACGCGGACTGAGGGTCACACTCAGCATTCTTAGTTCAACTTGATTCTCTTAGCAAGCCAGCGCGAGTCGGGACGCGTGGTTACTCTCGCCACGTGACCGCCAACACCGCCGACCCTGCCCCGCCGGGCACGATCGCCGCTTGGTGCGAGCGTCACCTCGGGTCCCTTCCCGTGCACAGCTTCATCACCGAGGCACCCTCATCACAGCTGTGGGGCTTCGAACTCGCCGACGGCCGGGTGATCGCGATCAAGCTCCGGCCCGCCTCCGATCGCCTGGACGCCTGCACGGCAGCACACCGCACCGCTTACGCGAAGGGCATCGACTGCCCGGCACCGCTGGCCGGGCCAGCCCTGCTGTCCGAGGACGCCGAACTCGCCGTCCTCGCAGAGATGTGGCGCAGCGACGGGGCGATCTGGCCGTCCGATGATCCGCCTGGCAACTACGGACGCCTGCAGGCCGCGTTGATCGCCGCGCTCGTGGACGCCGACCCGGCCGGCTTCGCCCCTCCGCCCATGTGGCTGCGCTACGACCACCGGGCGGCCAGGCGGCTGTGGCCGCCGGTCGACGCCCTGCGCGACCCGGAAGCCGTGCAGCGCGACCTGCCACCCGGCCTGACCAGGTACGCCGAGGCCGCCCGGGAGCGCCTCCTCGCTGCCCGTCTCCCGGCCGTGGTGGGACACGGCGGGCTGAGTGGGGTCCACGTCCGCTGGCTCGACGGTGCCGAGGGCACCCTTCGCCCCGTGGTGCACGGCTGGGAGGAGCTCGCGGCTCGTCCCGAGGCGGTGCTGGCGGGCTGCGTCGCCACGGGCTTCAACGGGCTCCCGGACCAGGCCCGGATCGCGCCGGTCGCGGAGGGTGAGCACGTGCTCGCGTCCTACCAGGCAGCGAGCGGACGCGAATTCAGCGGCGAGGAGCTGGAGGTCGCATGGGCGACGAGCGTCTGGGTCGCCTGCCACACCGCAGCGATGGAGCATCTCGATGGTGCCCCCGGGCAGGTCACCCACCAGGTGATGACGGACGCTCCGCTGCGGCTGCACCTGGCCGGCTGCTGAGTCCCCGGGCGGCCCGGGATCGATCGGCCCACGCACGGTAGACGACGGCCCCTGCGGCCACCCCGAGGCCGAGCAGCGCCGGCCAGCCGGTGAGCCAGAGGAGGACGGCCACGCTGGCCAGTGCGACACCGGCGACGGCCTTCTCGCCCCGCCCCGGCAGCAACCGGACTGCGGCGGCAGTGCCCAGCACGTAGACCAGCGTGAGGCCCCCGGTGACGAGCAGCATCAGGGTGTGCAACTCGATCGGCAGGAACTCGGCCGCCACGGACGCGAGAACCACGAACACCAGCGACCCGCGCACGGACCCGAAGAAGCGGTACGGCAGGGCACCCTCCCTGGCGAGGGCCGCGCCCAGCCGGCAGGCCCCGGCGATGTAGGCGTTCACCGTGCCGACCGTGAGCAGCACGGCGACCACGGCGATCACCGGACGCGACGCCTCGCCGAAGCCCATCGCGAGCAGATCCGCCAACGGCGCCTGGCTGGAGGACAGCGACGGCCCGAGCACCACGACGCTGGCCCAGGCGATCGACAGGTAGAGCACCCCGACCACCACCACCGCCAGCATCGTGGCGCGGGGCACGTCGCGGCGCGGATCCCGGTAGTCCGGGGAGAGCGAGGAGACCGCTTCCCACCCTGCGAAGGCCCAGACCAGTAGCGCGGCTGCCGATCCGACGGCCCCCCAACCTGCGGGCGCGAACGGGGTCAGGTTGGCCAGGTCCGCGTGCGGAAGCGCGGCGACGACCGTCACCAGGAGCAGCACGGCCAGCGACGCGGAGAGGACCAGTTGCACCCGCCCGGACACGTGCAGGCCCAGCCAGTTCATCACGAACACCGTAGCCACGATGCCGATGAAAGTGACCAGCCGGGTCACCTGGCCACCTCCCAGGGCGTCGGCGACGTAGCCTCCGGCGAACGAGCACGCGGCCGGCGCGCCGAGCGGAACCGCGAAGTAGAAGATCCAGCCAACCGCGTCCGCCGCCCGGGTGCCGAAGGCGCGGCGGACGTATCCGGACACGCCGCCGCCGTCGGGGAACCGGGCGCCGAGCTCGCCGAAGACCCAGGCCAGGGGTGCCGAGAGCAGCACCAGCGCCAGCCACGCCACCAGCGAGGCCGGGCCGGCCACGGCGTCCGCAACCGCCGGTAGTGCGATCACACCCGCGCCGAGGACCGCCCCGGCGCTCAGCGCTGTGCCCTGTGCGACGGTGAGCTTGTGCACCGCGTCACCATAACGGCTCGCGCCGACACCCGGGGACGCGGCGGCCCAAGTTGTGCTGATGGCCGCGCCGGGAGCGGGCTGGCTAGCTTGGCGCCGATGAACGATCACGCTCTTGCGCGCCCCTCGCGGGCGCTCCTGGTGGGCTATCTGCTCGCCTTCGCCCTGCCCTGGCTGGTCTGGTCGACCACCATCGCCCAGCAGTACGGCCTGATCGGCTGGCACCTCCCGCAGTCGCTCGCCTTCTGGGTGGGCCTGCCGATCGCCTACCTCGTCGCCGCAGCCTCCAGCGGCGGACGGGCGTCGCTGGCCGACCTCGCCCGTCGCCTGCTGCGCTGGCGCGTCGGGTGGCGCCCCTACGTCGCCGCGCTGGCCCTGGCCCTGGCCCTGCCCGGAGTGGTCTGGATAGTCGTCCTGCTCGGCGGCGGGCCCGGGCCGCAGGCGATTCCACTCCCCTCACTGATCCTCTCCCTGGCGATCGAGTTCGCGCTCTTCTGGCTCACCGAGGAGGCGATGTGGCGCGGCTTCGTGCTGCCCCGGGTCGAGCTGTGGCTGTCCCCGGGGGCGGCCGGGGTGATCGTCGGCGTCGCGTGGGCGCTGTGGCACCTGCCCCTGTTCGCGATCGCCGGATCGTTCCAGTCGAGCATCCCCTTCGCCGGCTTCGCCGTCCTCACCGTGGCAACCTCGGTCATCCTCAGCTGGCTCTACCACCTGGGCTTCGGCGCGGTGCTGGTCTGCGCCCTCTACCACGCCGTGGTGGACGTCGTATTCGCCACCACGGGTGTCCTGAGCGCCGCCGCGCCGGCGTTCTGGGCCGTGGTGGCACTCCACGTCGCCGCCGCCGGCCTGCTCTGGTGGCGCGGCGCCTTGCGCCAGCCGATCGCGACCGCTTGAGTCGGAACATGGCCACAACCCCGCAACTGCGGCCCGCCGAGCGGCTCGTCTTCTTCACCGACGCCGTGGTCGCGATCGCGATGACCCTGCTGATCCTGCCGCTGCTGGAGTCCGTCGGCGACGCGGCGCGGGAGGGTCTCGATACCGTCGGCTACCTGGTTGAGAACCAGGGCCGGCTGGTCGCCTTTGCGCTCAGCTTCGTGATCATCTCGGTCTTCTGGCGCAGCCACGATCGCCTGTTCGAACCGGTCGAGCGCCAGGACAACGCACTTCTCCGCCTCAATGTGGCGTGGATGTTCACGATCGTCTGGCTGCCCGTGGCGACCGCGCTGGTGGGGTCGATGCCCACCGATCCCCTGCAACTCGTGCTGTACATCGGCACCATGCTCGCCACCAGCCTGCTCACCCTGGCGATGCGGTGGTGGCTGGGCCGCCGACCTGAGCTGGTCGCGCCGGGGCACCGCTTCGACCCGTCCGGGTTCGCCTCGATGGTCGTTGTCTCTGCGCTGTTCGCGGTGGCTCTCCTGCTGGCGGTCCTGGTTCCGGGGCTGGACTACTGGGCGATGCTGGTCCTGCTGCTGAACGCCCCGCTCGAGGCACTGCTGGCGCGACGTAGGCGCCCCTGACGCCCGGGCCGGCGTCCCCGGTTGCACCGCGGCCCCCACAGGCACTTCGGGGCGGAGGGACCGATCGGTCCCTCCGCCCCCAAGACGTGTGCTGCGACGTGGTCATCCTCAGGTCAGTCGCTCCCGGCCAACGGCCTCGCAACAGCGAGCGACTGCTCCCCCCCTGCAAGGGCCATGCTACGGAACGGCGTCCGTCGGCGTCTGTCCCCCCGAAGGGGGACACACCCTCTAGCTGGTGGCGTCGCCGGCGTCGGGAGTGCCGCCACCGGACGCGGCGGCCGGGCCGGGGCCCTTCCCGTCCGGCCGGTGCAGCCTCGCCCTGCGCCGCCGCCAGACCAGCAGGGGGACGGCGATGATCGCGACGGCTGCGGCGAACGGCAGCACCGCGCCGACCACGGTCATCAGCATCCGGCTGCTCGAGACCAGCGCATTCCAGCCCGCGAGCAGTCCGCCCATGAAGCCCGTGGTCTCGAGCTCGCTGGCCGGTTCCGGCACGGTAAGGCTGATCGTGACCGGTGAGTTCGCGACCCGTCCGGCCAACGCGCGCTGCTGGGCAACCAGCGAGTCGCGCTCCGAGATGCGGTCGGTGATCTGGCTCTCGAGCTCGGAGAGCTCACGGACGCTTCCGGCCTTCCTCCACAGCTCGCGCAACCGCGCGATGGAATCGTTGAGTGTGTGCACTCTGGAGTCCACGTCTGCGACCTGGGTGGTGACGTCCTCGGACGAGATCACCCGGTTGGTCACCGTCCCGATCGACTTGAGCTGCTCGAGGGTGGAGTCCAGTGCCTCCGCCGGAACCGAGATCACCATCACAGAGATCAGATGCTGCTTCGCCTCCGCGTCGGTCTCGGTGACCAGGTTCTCCGCGGTGACCTGGCCGTTCATCGATGCGGCCAGCGACCGTAGCTTCACCGCCGCGCCCTCGACATCAGGCACGGTCAGGCTCACCTGGGCGGTCCGGGCCAGCTTCGGGGTGAGCGTGGTGTCGGGCTGGCCGGCCGGGGCCGGGGCCGGGACTGCCTCGGCGTTGCCGTCCGCCTTGGAGTAGGAGCCGTCCTCGGCTGCACTGCCGGCAGCCACCGGGTCGGCCCGGGATGCGGAGGATGCGCCGGAACAGCCGGCGAACAGGGCGAGGGCGGCTACCGTGGCCGCGGCGGCGAGTGCGCGGAGTGTGCTCATACGATCTGCACGCTTCCCGCTGGTGGCTTCGTTGCGCGAAAGGTACGCAGCAGCCGAACTGTTGCCGAATCGTGACCTGCAGCAGACTGGGCGGATGACACAGACCTATGACGTGGTGGTGATCGGAGCCGGGCCGGCCGGGGAGAACGTGGCCGACTACGCGACCCGCGGCTCGGCACGGACGGCGCTCCTGGTGGAACGCGAGCTGGTCGGGGGCGAGTGCTCCTACTACGCGTGCATGCCGAGCAAGGCGTTGCTGCGGCCCCTCGAGGTGAAGGCGACCGCCGAGCACCTGGGCGGGCTTCCGGCGGAGGTGCCGCTCGACGTGCCCGCGCTGCTGGCCCGCCGGGACGCCTGGGTCTCCGGCTACGACGACTCCGGGCAGGTCGGCTGGGCCCGTGGCGCCGGCATCGAGGTGGCCCGCGGGACGGGACGGCTGGACGGTGTCCGCCGCGTCAGCGTGACCGGCGAGGACGGCGACCGGCAGGTGGAGGCCCGTCTGGCCGTCGTGGTTGCCACCGGCAGCGTGCCGGTGATCCCTGACACGTTCGCCGGCCTGCACCCGTGGACCTCGCGGGACGCCACCGGTGTCGTCGAGGTGCCGGAATCGATCGCGGTCATCGGCGCCGGGGTGGTGGCTGTCGAGGCGTGCCAGTGGCTCGCCGCTCTGGGTGCCCACGTGACGCTGGTCGCGCGCGGGGATCGCCTGCTGCGCCGGTTCGAGCCGTTCGCCTCCGACCTGGTCGCCGAGGGGTTGCGCAGTGCCGGCGTGGAGGTCCGGCTGGGTGGGCGAGTGGGCTCGGCCGCCCGGCTCGACGCCGCTGACCGCGGCCTCGGCCGCGTCCACGGCGGACCGGTGCGCCTGGAGATCGATGGACGGGCCCGGGAGTTCGACGAAGTACTCGTGGCCACCGGCCGGCGTCCCGCCACCGATGGGTTGGGCCTGGAGTCGATCGGGCTGAGCCCCGAGCAGTTCAGCCGGGCCGACGCGCGCCCGGACTGGCTCCACGCCGTGGGCGATGCCAGTGGCGAGGCCCCTCTGACCCACTGGGGCAAGTACGCCGCTCGACTGGTCGGCGACCGGATCGCAGCCCGCGCCGAGGCAAGGCCGGACCCGCAGGTGCCCACCGCCGTGCCCGTGCCGCAGGTCGTGTTCACCGACCCGCAGGTGGCGACGTCCGGCTTCACCGAAGCCGACGCTCGCGCCGCCGACCTCGCGGTCGAGTGCGTGCAGGTGCCCCTCACCAGTGCCGCGGGGTTCGGCCTGCTGCGCGACGACGCCAGCGGCGCGGCGAAGCTCGTGTTCGAAGCCGGGACCGGCCGATTGGTCGGCGCAACCTTCGCCGGCCCTGAGGTCGCCGAGCTGGTGCACGCCGCCACGGTCGCGATCCTCGGCCGTCTGACCGCCGATCAGCTGTGGCACGCCGTTCCGTCCTACCCGACGGCGAGCGAGGTCTGGCTCCGGCTCTTGGAGGCCTACCGGGAGCGCTGAGCCACCCTCGGCGGCAGCTGCCACTCCCCCTGCGGGTTCTGCGCAAGGAAGCCGCGCTCGGCCAGCAGGTCGAGCAACGCAAGGCAGCGCGGCACAGTCAGGCCCGCCCGCAGTGCCAGGTCGCCGGCGGGCGCACTCCCGCGACCCGGCACGGCCTCGAACAGCCGCAGTTCGTCAGCGTCCAGCTCGTCGGTGGCCCGGCGCTCCCCCGGCGCTCGCGGGTTGGCCCGACCCAGTGGCGACAGCATCTCCAGCACGTCCTGCGCACCCGTGACCAGAACGGCCTCAGCCTCGCGGACGAGCCGGTGCGGCGTGACCGAGGTCGCACTCGTCACCGGACCCGGGACGGCCATCACCACCCGGCCCAGCACGTTCGCCCAGGTGACCGTGTTCCGGGCCCCCGACCGCGCCGCAGCTTCCACGAGCACCGTGCCGGGTGCCAGCGCGGCGATCAGCCGGTTCCTCGCCAGGAAGCGGACCCGCGTGGGGTGCTCCCCCGGAGCCAGCTCGCTGACCAGTACGCCGTGTTCGGCGATCCGCTCGAACAGGGGACGGTGGCCCGCAGGGTAGGGCTGATCCAGACCACAGGCGAGCACACAGACGCTCGGCGTCCGGCCGGCGAGGCAGCCCCGGTGCGCCGCCGCATCGATGCCGTAGGCACCTCCGGAGACGACACACCGTCCGGCGTCGGACAGCTCGGCGCCGAGGTCCGCGGACACGGTGTCGCCGTAGGCCGTGGATGCCCGGGAGCCCACGATCGCCACGGAAGTGGCCGCCAGCGGCGCCAGATCGCCTCCACCGGTGACCCACAACCCCAAGGGCGAGCCGGACAGCTCATTCACCGGTTCACAGCCAGCGAGGTCGGCCAGGCCGGGCGGCCAGTCAGGATCGCCGGGAATCACGAATCGGAGCCGCAGTTCCCTCGTGCGTTCCACGAGATCACCCGGCCGGAGCCGACGCGCCCGCTCCGCGATCGCCAGGTCGCCCTCAGCGCCCAGCAGCCCTGCCCACACCTGCGCCGCCCCGAAGCTCGCCACCGCATCCGCCAGCACAGGGTGTCCCGGCTCGACCACAGCAGTCAGGCACATCCGGGCGGTCCGCTCATCCATCACGTCAGCTCCGTCCTGTGCTCGCCCCTTCGCATCGCCAAAGCGGTGTGGAGGTGCTCCCGGGTGGGCCGGGCGACCCCTTCGAGATCGGCCACCGTCCAGGCGAGCCGCAGTACCTTGTCGACCCCGCGGGCAGACAGCCGCCCGCGCGCCACCGCCACATCCAGCAGATCGGAGCCTTCCGGCAACGGCAGCCGCTTGCGCAGGGCAGGGCCCGGAACCTCCCCATTCGTGCGCCACCCGCTCGGCTCGAGCCGGTGCCGCTGCCGCTCCCGCGCGCCGGATACCCGTTCCGCCACCGCCGCCGAACTCTCGCCCGGCTCGCACCGGCGCTCGAGGAAGGCGGCCCGCACCGGCCTGAGCTCCTGGTGGATGTCGATTCGGTCCAGGATCGGCCCCGACACCCGGGACGCATACCGCCGCACCGCCATCGGGGGGCAACGGCAGCTCGCCCCCGGTGTGCCGGCCATGCCGCACGGGCACGGGTTCGCCGCCAGCACCAACTGGAAGCTCGCCGGGTAGGTCGCGGTCGCCAGTGCCCGGCCCAGCACGATCCGTCCGGACTCGAGCGGCACGCGCAACGCCTCCATCACCCGCGGGCTGAACTCCGGCGCCTCGTCCAGGAAGAGGACGCCGCGATGGGCGCGGGAGACTGCCCCGGGCACCGCGATCCGGGCGCCGCCGCCAACCAGGCTCGCCAGGGACGCCGAATGGTGCGGATCGGCGTAGGGCGGACGCCGGACCAGCCCGCCGTCCAGGTTGATGCCCGCCAGCGAGTGCACGGCGGACACCTCGAGCGCCTCGCTCAGCTCGAGGTCGGGCAGCAGGCCGGGTAACCGCTCGGCCAGCAGCGTCTTGCCGACGCCCGGAGGCCCGTGCAGGTACAGGTGGTGCCGGCCCGCTGCCGCCACTTCCAGTGCCCACTTCGCCTCCACCTGCCCGGCGACGTCGGCCAGGTCGAGCGGTGGGCGTTGCGAGGCCGGCGGCGCGACGCCCAGCGCCTGTGC
>PHEV01000101.1 GCA_002843035.1 Actinobacteria bacterium HGW-Actinobacteria-5
CAGGTTGTGGTTGCGGAAGAACAGCCAGCTCCAGGCCCCGTTCAGCGCCATGTTGCGCGTCAGCGCCCTGCGGAACGCCGCGGCCCCGTCGGCGTCACCGCGCCGGTCGAGTTCGGTCAGCACCGCTACAGAGTTCGCCGCCACGGTGGAGTAGAGCGTGCTCCAGACCACGGGGAACACCTCGCGGGGTGGCTGCCAGTCCGGCTTGTCCAGTCGGGTGTACCAGCGGTCGTCCGGGTCGGACGCTACCGAGCCCACCACAGCGGCACCGCCGACGAGGCCGAGGGCCGTGGCCAGGTTGCGGCCGCGGTGGATCGGGCGCGGGGGAGGCGGGAAGAGATCGGACTCAACGTTCATGATTGTGCTCCTTTACCCAGGCACCAGCCTGCCATGCGGCGGGAGCCGCGGTGGCCAGGAGGGGGATCCGGTCGGACGGCGATCACCAGGAGAGCGTGCCGGGCTCGCCCTTGAACGGCCCGGCCAGGTCGGCGGTGATCCATCCACCGTAGAACGGGCCGGGTTGGGGGGTCACCTGCTCGCCGTCGACCAGGCAGGCGTCCATGGCAGCGGCGTACAGGGCGACGTGGTCGCGCAGCGCCTCGAACCCCGGCGACGGCTCGGGGTAGTACCACGCCGCACGCGGCGCCGTCCGGTCACCGCCGACGACGTCGAGGTAGCGTGCAGCGCCCTTCCACTCACAGAACGACCGGCCGGATGCCGGCCGCAGCGCTCCCGGCACGAACGCCGCCCGGGGAAGGTAGTAGGTGGGTGGGTGGCTGGTCTCGAGAACCTGCCAGGACTCCCGGACGGCGCAGATCGTCTCGCCGCCGAGCAGCACCCGGACCGGCAGGACGCAGCGGCGCAGGGTGGGGGGCCGCGGATAGTCCCACACCGATTCCTGACCGGGGAGCACCGGGTCGCGCACGGGTCGGCTCATGTGCCAAGGCTAAGTGGCACCGGCAAGGCCGCCGCCGGACCGGGCGGGGCACTCCGATGCCGTGGACGGAACAGGTGCTGGCGGTCCGCGGCCCGGTTTAGTAAATTCATTGGCGAAAGTCGTCCCGGCAGCGTTCCGCTGCGGCGCGGGCGTTGCTGCGTGGTCGAAGGAGTCCGGATGAAGCTCATGCGAGTCGGTGCCCAGGGTCGGGAGCGCCCGGCCGTGCTGGTGGACGACCAGCACTACCTGGACGTGTCCGGGGATGTCCGCGACTTCGACGAGGAGTTCTTCGGTTCCGGTGGTGTGCAGCACGTCGCCGGGCTGCTCGAGAGCGGAGCCGGCGGGGCGGTGCGAAGCATCGACGGGGAACGGATCGGATCCCCGATCGCGCGTCCGCACCAGATCCTGTGCATCGGGCTCAACTACAGCGACCACGCGGCGGAGACCGGGCAGGAGGTCCCCAGCGAACCGATCCTGTTCACGAAGTCGCCGAACACCCTGGTCGGGCCCCACGACGACGTCCGGCTGCCACGGGGGTACTCGAAGGCCGACTGGGAGGTCGAACTCGGTGTCGTGATCGGCCGGCGCACCTCCTACCTCGACTCGCCGGCGGACGCGGCCGAGGCGATCGCCGGCTACACGGTGGTGAACGACGTGAGCGAGCGCGCCTTCCAGATGGAGCGGGGCGGCCAGTGGTGCAAGGGCAAGTCCGCCGAGACCTTCAACCCCTGCGGGCCCTACCTGGTCACCCCGGACGAGATCCCCGACGTGAACGCGCTGGGCCTGTGGCTCGACGTGAACGGCGTGCGTCGCCAGACCGGCTCCACGTCGAGGATGATCTTCGACCCGTACTTCGTCGTCCACCACCTCAGCCAGTTCATGGTGCTCGAGCCGGGGGACCTGATCAACACCGGCACTCCCCCCGGGGTCGGGATGGGCTTCAACCCGCCGGTCTGGCTGCAGCCGGGAGACCTGATCGAGTTGGGCGTCGACGGCCTGGGCAGCCAGCGCCAGCACGTCGTCGGCCCGCGCCGGCCGGAGTGACCATGTTGGCGCTCGTACTGACCGAGTTCGGCCGGATGACGGTGCAGGAGCTGCCGGATCCCGAGCCCGGCCCGGGGGAGGTTCTGATCGAGGTCGCCTTCACCGGCATCTGCGGCTCCGACATCCACGGCTTCACCGGGGCGAACGGGCGGCGGGTCCCCGGCCAGGTGATGGGCCACGAGACCTCCGGGCACGTGGCTGCGGTCGGAACGGGCGTGGACCCGGACCTGGTGGGAGCGTCGGTCACGGTGAATCCCGTGGTCGTGCCGGCCTCCGACGCGCTCGCCTGGCGCGGACGGGAACAGCAGCATCCGGGCAAGTACGTGATCGGGGTGGCAGCGGACGTGGTCGCGGCCTTCGCGCAACGGATGGTCGTCCCGGCCCGCAACGTCGCGCGGCTCCCCGCGGGCCTGACGCTGGCCGGCGGGGCGCTGGTCGAGCCGCTCGCGGTCGCCACCCACGCGGTCGGCCGGGTCGGCCCCGTGACCGGACCGGTGCTGGTGGCCGGCGGCGGACCGATCGGCCAGTCCGTGGTGGCGGCGCTGAAGCAGGCCGGCGTCGTCGACGTGCTCGTCAGCGAGCCGTCGGCGGTGCGCAGGATCCTGGTCGAACGGCTCGGCGCGGTCGCGCTCGACCCCTCCGTCGGGCCGGTCCTGGAACAGGTGCGGGCGCAGGTCGGCGGGCGGGCCGTGGCCGCTCTCGACGCGGTGGGCACCTCGGCGTCCGTCGCGGCCTGCCTGACCGCGACCGAGCCGGGCGCGACGATCTGCCTGATCGGGATGGGGGCACCCACGCTCGAGCTGCCGGCGTTCGAGGTCTCGACCCAGGAACGGGTCCTCACCGGGAGCTTCGCCTATTCGAGCGTGGACTTCGACCTGGCCGTGGCCCGGTTGGCCGCGACGCCGCAGTTCGCCGAGGCGATGGTGAGTCGCACGGTCGCCCTCGATGCCGCCCCGGAGGCCTTCGCCGCCCTCGCCGCCGGCGACGGGACGCCGGGCAAGGTACTGGTCGAGCTCGCCGGCTGAGGTCAGGTCCGCTCGAACCGGACCACGTGCTCGGACAGATAGCGGTGGACGCTCGGGCCGAGGTCCTTCACCCACAGCCGCGCCGTGCTGCCCAGGTGCATCGCGCCCCCCTGCGCGGACTCCCTGACCGGCTGGAGCGCGGGGTACCACAGCGTGTGGCCCGGCTTGCGGAGCAGAAGCCGGGGCGGGCTCCAGTCCTGGCTGTTCGCGCCCTCGCCCAGGTCGGCATGCGGGTTGAAGCTCAACCACACCGAATCGCCCGCCCAGAACTCCGAGTCGACCCGGGCCAGGGTCATCACCCAGCATTCGAGGTACACGTTCCAGCTCACCGACGGTCCCCAGTAGAAGGACCTGTCCCCGGCGGAGACCGGCCCGCCGCCGAGCGCCGCCGGGATCTGGAGGGCCCGGATCGGGGCACCAGCCGCATCGGGGGCGGCCGCGAACGCCGTGCCGTCCCAGCGCCGCGCCCGGCCGGCGGGCTCGTCCAGGTCGGCGAGGCTGATCCTGGCCACGCTGACGCACTGGCCTGCCGCCTCGGTGGCCGCGTCCCAGGTCTCGGCCCGGTAGTCACCGGGGTAGCCGTACTCCCCGAAGAACACGTAGAGGTGGTCACCGCTCACCACGGCGGACGGGTCACCGACGCCGCCGGGGAACGTGTAGTTGCGATTGGTGGGCGCCAGGACCAAGCGGGGATGGAGGTCCTCCAGCAGGATGCCGAGGTCCTGCCACGACTCGCCGCCGTCGGTGGAGGCCATCACCCCGATCCGGCACACGGCCTGGGCCGAGCCCGCGCCCCGCAACCCGGTCGGCCAGTCGCGATCCCGGTAGCCGCGCCCGGTCGCCGGATCCCACGGCAGGGTCTGGGGGTAGTTCTCGTTGTGGTACAGCGCGTAGAGCCGCCGGCCGTCCGCTTCGGGGGAGTAGAGCGACTCGAACCAGACCGCGCCGTGCAGGCCGGGACGCCCCGGCTCGGCGTTGGCTGGCAGGTGGGGCTCGGTGAAGGCCTCCAGGGGCTGGGCGAGCGCGTCCGCCGGGTCCGACCCGTCCACGTAGCGCAGGTCGCTGCCCGCGCCCCAGACCGGATCCTCCCCGTACTTCCCGGTGAAGACCCGCACCGACCCGTTCACTCTCGCCGCGGCAAGGTTGCAGTCGACGAAGGACGCGTAGACCAGCGGCTCGGCCGGCTCGATTCGGAAGTTCGGCACGCTCCACCTCACCGGTAGTCGGACAAGAAGGACCTGAGAGTGACAAACTACATCTACTGGACTAAATCTGAAGGCTGACACGGGAGACCGGAATGCGACCATTGCGGCGAGGGACCAACCTCTCGAGGGTGGCGGGGTTCAACGAGGCGGTCGTGATCGACGCGATTCGCCGGGCGCGCGACGGGCTGAGCCGGGTGGAGGTCTCCGAGCAGACCGGGCTGTCGGCCCAGACCGTGTCCAACATCGTGCGTCGCATGCTCGAGTCCGGGCTGCTCCGCGAGGGCGACCGAGTCACCCAGGGGCTGGGCAAGCCGAGGACCCCGCTGACCCTGCATCCGCGCGGGCGGTACGCGATGGGCGTCCACCTTGACCCGTTGCAGACCACGATCGTGCTGGTCAACCTGCGCGGTGACGTGGTCGCGCACGTGCAGTTGCCGAGCCCGGCGCAGGCCGAGCCCGACGACATCATCGCCGACATCGCCGTCGAGATCCCGCGGATCATCTCGGATGCGGGAGTGGCGCCCGAGCTCATCGCCGGCGTCGGGCTGGCCTCCCCGGGACCGATCGACACCTGCACCGGCACCGTGCTCGAGCCCCCGCACCTGCCGCGGTGGCGCAACGTGCCCGTGGTCGAGAAGCTGGCCGCCCGGATCGACCTGCCCGTGGTGCTCGACAAGGACGTGATCGCGGCCTGCATCGGGGAACGCTGGACCGGGGCGACCCTCGGTCAGGCCAACTCCCTGTTCCTCTACCTCAGTACCGGCATCGGCGTCGGCATCGCCGTCGACGACGCCATCACTCGCGGTGCGACCGACAATGCCGGTGACATCGGCCACCTGATCGTCGACGCGAGCGGTCCGTCCTGTCCGTGCGGGCAGCGTGGCTGCCTGGGTGTCACCCTGAGCCCGGGGGCGCTGGTGGAGCGGGCGATCGCCGCGCGGCTGCTCACCGGGACGCACCTGGACGCGGTCCGCTCGGCCGACCCGGCGCGGGTGGACGAGTCGTTCATGGCACTGTGCGCGCTCGTCGAGGCCGGTGACCCGGCCGCCCTGGCCCTGGTCGACGCCTCGGCGGTGCAGCTGGCCCGGGCCATCTCCACCCTCGCCAACGTGTTCGACACCGACGTGGTTGCGGTCGGCGGCCCGACCTGGATGCGGCTTCGCGAGGTGTACCTGCCGCGGCTGCCGAGTCTGGTCCACGCCGGACTCGTCGGCCGCCCGCAGCACAAGCCGGTGGAGGTGGTGGGCACCGCGCTCGGCGACGACGTGATCGCGATCGGCGCGGCCTGCCTCGTGCTGGACCGGGAGTTCGCCCCCGCGGTCAGCGCGATCGCCCTGGAGCGCTGAGCGTCAGCGACCCTGCAGCCGTTCGGCGAGGGTGTCCTCGTCGACGAACCGAGGCTGAGCGGGGTCGGCCGGCAGCGTCACGGTGGTGGACAGGGGCAGGTCCCGGGAGGACAGCCCGGCCGCGATCGTGAACCGCCCGGGCGTGCGCTGCCAGGCGGCGCCGACCACGTCCCAGAACGCCCACGCGCGGCCGTCCAGTTCCACGGTGACCTCGCGCTGTTCGCCCGGCTCGAGCCGCACCCTCGCGAAGGCGCGCAGTTCCCGGGGCGGACGCGGTAGGACGGGGTCGTCCTCGCCGGTGTAGACCTGCACCACGCACCCGCCCGGCCGCTCGCCGGTGTTGCGAACGCCGATCCGGACCTCCACCACGGCGCGGGCCGGGTCGACCACCACCGCCTCGATGCCGGTCAGCGCCGTCGTCGTGTAGCCCAGGCCGTGCCCGAACGGGTAGGCGACCTCGCGCTCGAGGGCGTCGTACCAGCGGTAGCCGACGAAGACACCCTCGCCGTAGCGGACGGTCCCGCGCTCGCCGGGGTAGGTCGGCGCCGCGGGGGAATCGGTCAGGCGCAGCGGCCAGGTCTCGGCCAGTCGCCCGCCGGGCTCGCTGACCCCGAGCAGCACGTCGGCCAGCGCCGCGCCACCGGCCTGTCCGCCGAAGCCGGGAAGCAGCAGTGCGGCCAGCTGGTGGCGCCACTCGCCCAGCACGAGCGGCGCTCCCGTGGTCAGGCCGGCCACCACGGGCGCCGCGCCGAGGACCAGTTCCGCGACCAGGCGGTCCTGATCCGCGGGCAGGTCGAGGTCGAGCCGGTCATAGCCCTCGCTCTCGATCCCGTGCGGGTGCCCCAGGCAGACCACGACCGCGTCCGCCCCGGAGGCGAGGGCGAGCGCCTGCGCGCGCAGGCGCTGCGCAGCGGGGGAGTCCGGGTCGCGCGGCACGCGCCGTCCCTCGACCAGCTCCTCCCAGTCGTAGCCGGGCGCGAACTCGACCCGCACGTCCGGCAGCGCCAGTCGCAGCGACTCCTGCAGCGTCGAGACCGCGGTCGGCACGACCTCGGCGGACCCGCTGCCCTGGATCACGGGCCGGCTCGCCTGGCGCCCGATCACCACGAGCCGCGAGCGAGCCGGCAGGGTGAGGGGCAGGGTGCCGTCGTTGGCGAGCAGGACCGTGCCGGCCGCCGCCGCCCTCCGGGCCAGCTGGTCGTGGGCAGGGGCGACGTCCTCGATCCCGGTGGTCGGTCGTTCCGGTCCGCAGCGCTGGGCCAGCCGGCGCACCCGATCCGCCGCCTGCGCGACCGCCGCCTCAGGCAGGCTCCGGTCGGCCAGCGCGGCGCGCAGCAGGGGCGGGGCCGCAGCGTCGCCGGGCATCTGCAGGTCGAGGCCGGCCCGCACCGCGGCCGCCGGGTCGTGCACCGCGCCCCAGTCGGAGACGACCAGCCCGTCGTAGCCCCACTCCTCGCGGAGCACGCGGGTGAGCAGCCAGTGGTGCTGGCTGGCGTGGACACCGTTGAGCCGGTTGTAGGCGCACATCAGGGTCCAGGGCGACGCCTCGGCCACGATCCATTCGAAGGCGGACAGGTACAGCTCGCGCAGGCTGCGCTCGTCCACCTCCGCCGACACAGAGTGCCGACGGTGCTCCTGGTTGTTGGCCGCGAAGTGCTTCACCGACGCCGCCACCCCGATCGACTGGACGCCCCGGACGTAGGCGGCGCCGAGCACCCCGGCCAGCAGAGGGTCCTCGGAGAGGTACTCGAAGTTGCGTCCGCACAGGGGCGTGCGCTTCAGGTTCACCCCGGGAGCGAGCAGCACGTCGACGCCGAGCCGGTGCGCCTCCTCACCCAGGGCGACGCCCACCTCCTCCAGCAGATCGGGGTCCCAGGACGCGGCGAGCGTTGCCGCGGGCGGGAAGCAGGTGGCGGGAATCGTGCTGCCGTCCGCCCGTTCCCTGCGCAGGCCGGACGGCCCGTCACTGAGGCGCAACGCGCGCGCCCCGCCGGCCGGGTCGGCGTGGGTCAGCCACTGGCCGTCGCCGACCAGGAGGTCGACGTCGGCGCTCACCGGGCTCCCCCGTGCAGCAGCACCGACACCGTCGCCCGGTCCGGGCAGTAGCGGAATCCCGGCTCGACGCCGGGACCGCAGGTGGCGGTGCCGAGGCCGTTCTGCCCGGCGTCCAGGTGGATCCACAGCCGGTCCTCCGCGACCAGGTCGTCGGTGTGCCGCGCCGCGTCGAGGGCACGGATCGACCAGGGTCGCACGGTCAGGTCGACGTCCGGCAGGCCCCGGATCTCCAGCTGTGCGCCGGGCCAGGCGATCTCCGCCCGGCGGACCGCGCGGCGCAACCCGTTCTCCTGGGGCACCACGTAGGGGGTCTGCCAGTCCGTGACGCGGTGCTGCCAGCGACCCCAGTGGGCGGCCGTCGCCGAATCGGGATAGGACTCGCCGGGCCCGCGCCCGTACCAGTCGATGCCGGCCCGCAGCGGGTCGGCGCAGGGGACGGCGAAGCTGAAGCCCAGCCGGGGCAGGCTCGGCGGCAGCGGCCCGAAGCCGGCGATCTCGAGCTGCAGCCCGACTCCGCCGTCCGGCTCCGCCCACCAGCGGTGCACGAGCCGGAACCCGGCCGACGTGCCGGCGGCGCGGGCGGAGGCCTCGACCACGAGGGCGTCGACCTCGGCGCGGACACCTTCGGTGCGCAGCACCAGACGGTCCAGGCCCGCGGCCCGCCACGCCGTGGCGACAGCCTCCGGCTCGCCCCACCCGACGGCGAGGTCGTTCTCGGTGGGGGCGCGCCATGCGTCGAACCCTGCGTGCTGGATCCGGAGGCCGGCCAGGCCGGTCAGGGTCCCGTCCGGGCCGAACTCGGCGGTTCCGAGCCGGATCGAGCGCGGCTCGATCCGGGCCGTTCCACCGGCGAGTTGCACCGAACGGCCGGACCGGACGATCCGTTCCCCCAGCCCGAGCACGTGGCCGGCTGCGGCCCAGGGCCGGTCCGAGTGGGTGACTGCCCGCACCTGGACGACGAGTTCGGCGTCCCGCGCAGCTTCGGGCAGGAACTGCTCCACTTCGCCCAGGCCGACCACGGCCTCGCCACCGGGAGGGAGGACGGGCACAGCCAGGCTGCCCGCGGCGACCTCGGTGCCGTCGGCGAGCAGCCGCCAGCCGAAACCGGTGTCCGCGGTGTCCCGCCACAGGTACCGGCTGCGAATCCTGGCCGCGCCGTCGCTCACCTCGATCCGCAGGGGGGCGTTCACCGCTGCGAGTTCGACCAGCCCGGGGGAGGGCGTGCGATCGGGGAAGCACAACCCGTCGATCACGAAGGACCCGTCGTGCACCACCTCGCCGAAGTCGCCGCCGTACCGGAAACCGGTGGTGCCCTGGACCTCCAGCCCGTGGTCGATCCACTCCCACACGAAGCCGCCCTGGCAGCGTTCGTACCGCTCGAACAACTCGTCGTAGCGGGCCAGTCCGCCGGGGCCGTTGCCCATGGCGTGGGCGTACTCGCACAGGACGAACGGCATCGCGCGGCGGCGCGCGTCCTCGTCCGGGTCGGCCAGCGCAGGCTCGCGACGCTGCCCGATCAGCTCGACCTCCGCCGGCGCGGCGTACATCCGCGAGTAGACGTCCGTGCTCCGGCAGGTCTGATCGCCCTCGTAGTGGACGGGACGGTCGTCGCGACCATGCAGCCACCGCGCCATCGACTCCAGGTTCGCGCCGACGCCGGCCTCGTTCCCGAGCGACCACATCACCACGCAGGGGTGGTTCTTGTCCCGCTCGACCATGCGGGCCACCCGCTCCCGCAGCGGCTCGAGCCAGCGGGGATCGGCGCTGGGATTGCCCTCCCAGCCGATCAGTTCGAACCCGTGGGTCTCCAGGTCGCACTCGTCCACGACCAGCAGGCCGTACTCGTCGCACAGGTCGAGGAAGTTCGGATGCGGCGGGTAGTGGCTGGTGCGCACCGCGTTCAGGTGGAGGCGCTTCATGGCGAGCACGTCGGCACGCATCACGTCGCGGCTCACAGCGCGGCCACGGCGGGAGTCGAACTCGTGGCGGTTGACGCCGCGGAACTGCACCCGGGAACCGTTGAGCAGCAGCAGCCCGTCGCGGATCTCGACCCGCCGGAACCCGACCCGCACCTCGACGGTCTCGCTCGCGCTGACCACCCGCGCCCGGTACAGCCGGGGCGTCTCCGCCGACCACGGCTCGACCGGGCCTGCGGCGATCGTGAGCGGGTCCGGGCCGATGTCTGCGAGTACGCCGAGTTCGGGGATCTCGAGCCGGGCGGGCCGGTCGTCGCCGCCCGGGCTGCGCCGCACCCGGGCCCGCAGGCTGCCGGCACCGGTGCCCGCGTCGTAGTCGCCGACCAGCTCGACGTCCTCGATCCCGCCGGAGGGGCGGTGCCGGAGGCTGACCTCCCGGAACAGTCCGGACAACCACCACTGGTCCTGATCCTCGACGTAGCTTCCGGTCGACCACTGCGGGACGCGGATCGCGATCAGGTTCTGCCCGGTCCGGAGCTGGTCGGTGACGTCGAACTCGACCGGCAGCCGGGAGCCGGTGTGCTCGCCGACCGGGGTGCCGTTCACCGCCACCACAGCAGCCGAGTCGGCGCCCTCCAGCCGGAGGTACCAGCGCCCGGGGGGCGCCGACGGCAGGTCGAGGGTCCGCCGGTAGTCGCCGGTCGGGTTGTCCGCAGGGGGACGGGGCACGTCGATCGGGAACGGGTAGCGGACGTTGGTGTAGGCGGGTGCGCCCCAGCCCTGCAGCTGCCAGTGGCCCGGCACGGAGATCCGGTCCCACCCGGTTCCGGGGTCGGACCAGTCGGGGGCGGTGTCGGGCCCCCCGGACAGCCGGAACGCCCACTCCCCGCTCAGGTCGACCTGGGCAGCGTCGCTGCCGAGGGACGCCCGCGGTGGCACGGCGCCGCGCGTGACCGGCACGAGCGCACCTTCGGCGGCGGTGTACGGGCCGCTCACTTCCCCGGCACCTCCTCGACCAGCAGAAGCCAGGACGTCGCGCCCGAGGTCCGGCGCAGGGTGATCCCGTCGGCGCCGAGCGCCGTGCCCGTCCCGGTGGGCGTGGCCAGGTCCTGCGAGTCCGCGCCGGGTCCGAGCAGGCTCACCCGGTAGACCGAATCCGGCGCCAGCCCGAGGGGCCGGACGACGGTCTCCTGCGGCGCACCGTCGAGGGCGATCGCCATCACCACGTGGCTGGAGCCGGCGGAGAGCTGGAACGCGGGCCACCGTTCGCCGGCACCGTCGCGGCGGGGCTGCGCGGTGAGCGCCCGGATCACGCCGTGGTCCCGCAGGAGTGGCGCGACGTGGCGCCGGTAGACCTCGGCGTGGTCGCGCACGCGCTGCCGCTGAGCGGGCGAGAGCTCCACCAGCTTCAGCGACAGGGCGAAGCGGTGCAGCATCACGGCGCGCAGGGAGGCGTCGAAGGCGTCCAGCGAGAGCGTCTTCGGGTCGAGCTGCTGGCGCGGGTGGGTGGTGCGCCACTGCGACTCGCTGAAGTGGAAGATGCTCGCGGCCGGCAGCATCTTGCTCACGCCCCAGAGCAGCTGGAGCTGGAACTCGGTCCAGTCGGGGTCGGAGAGGAAGCCGCAGTGCACGTGGCCCAGCAGGCCCAGGTCGAGCCGCAGCCCGCCGGAGGAGCAGTCCTCGACGACCAGCTGGGGGTGCCGCGCCCGCAACTGGTCGAGCACCTCGTAGAGCCCGCAGTAGTGCTCGTAGAGCCCGTCGCCGGCCTCGTGGCCGTGGTCGGTGCGGGAGCATCCGGGGCCGGGATCGAGGTTGAAGTCGACCTTGAGCCAGCGTGCGCCGGTGCGTGTGACCAGCCCGTCGAGGGTGTCCAGGACATGGGCGCGACCTAGCGGCGAGCCCATGCAGACATAACCCAGCCAGCCCGGATCATCCTCGCGGGCGCCGTGGAACTCCGGATCGTCGTCGCGGCGGGCGACCAGCTCGGGGTGCCGCGCAGCCACCAGGGCGTCGTCCCCGATCGCCTCCACCTCGCACCAGACGCCGAAGGCGACACCCGCCTCCCTGGTTGCCGTGGCCAGTCCTGCCGCCCCGCGAGGGAACCGGACGGTGTTCTCCTCGGCCCAGTCCCCGCGCACCTGCCACCAGAACGATCCCGCGTCCGCGCCGCCGAACCAGCCGGCGTCGAGGACGGCGAGGTCGTAGCCGAGGTCGCGGGCCACGCCGGCGTTGGCGAGGAAGGTGGCCTCGTCGATCTCCTGGTCCTCATAGGGCCACCAGTGGTTCCAGGTGAGCGGGACGTCGGGGGTCCGCGGAGTCACCCAGCGCGACGCTGCGGACGCGAGTCCCGCGGTCGCGGCGTCCGCGGTGTCGGCCTCGGCGACGTAGACGCTCGGCGCGCGGAACGCCCGACCGGGGCGCACGGTACGGGCGAAGGCCCAGGGGCTGATCCCTGCCCGCACGACCAGCCCGTCCGGGACGGGCTCGACGTCGATGCGCCAGTTCCCGCTCCAGGCGGGACTGACCACGACCGCGTGGCCGTCCTGGCGGGTGAGGCAGAGCCAGGGGTGCATCCCCTTCGACGACCGGCCGGTGCGGATGCCGAGGTGCAGCCGGGTGGTCACCACCTGCTCCTGGGGCGTGAACTCGTCGCCCCAGTCGGAGGTGAACCAGCGCGCGGTCCATTCGCCCTCACCCAGCCGCACCTCCACGGTGGGCAGGTCGGTGACGAGGAGTTCCCCTTCCGCGCGGGAGGCGGTCAGGTCGCAGCGGGTCACGACCCCGTACGGGTTGGGCAGGTCCTGGTGCTCGGGACGCAGGTCGAGCCCGGCGACAGCGGGCCCTCTCAGTTCGGCCAGGGTCATGGGTTTTCCTCCTCGGAGCAGAAGATCTCGATCCGGTCCGGGACGTCGTCCGGTGCGAAGTGCACCGGCCCGGCGTC
>PHEV01000102.1 GCA_002843035.1 Actinobacteria bacterium HGW-Actinobacteria-5
GGCACGGGTTATGGTCCGGGGCCGCGTCGCTGACCCGCAGCTCACCTCCGCGCACACCGACGGCCGGCCCACCTGGGCCGGCCGTCGACGCCGTGTCAGTGACCCCGGTTCCGCAGCGGCGAGCCGGTCGGGCTGGCCGTCGCCGAGGCGCGGGTCTGCTCCCGCGTCCGGTCCGGCGAGGCGGTGGGCGTGCAGGTGGCGGTCGCGGTCCGGGCTCGCGTCTGGGTGCGAGCGGCGGTGGCGCTCGCCGTCGCCGTCCGGGCCTGGACGCGATCACGGTCCCGGATCGGCGTACCGGTCGGGCTCGCGGTGGGGGTTCCGGTGGGCGAGGCGGTCGGATCCTGAACCCGGTCCCGGTCCTGGTCCCGGGCGGGGGTCCCGGTCGGGCTGGCGGTGGGGGAGACGCTGGCGATCCGGTCCTGCTGCCGGATCTGGTCACGATCGCCGTTGACGGCCAGTGCGGTGCCGGCGGTTGCGGCGCCGACGCCGACGATGACCGCGACAGCGATCCCGATTCCTGACATGCGCATGTCAATCACTCCTTCGATGGTCGGCCGCGAACGGGGGTCGCGGCAATTCCACCGTCGCCCCCGGTGATGAAACCCAGCGGAAACGAGGATGAAGAAGTCTTCATCTGATCGGCGTCAGCGCCCGGTGCCCTTCCCGGTGGGCGGTCCGGCCCTGCCCGTTCCGGTCCCCGAGCTGTCGCTGGAGCGGCGCGGGGTCCCGGTCCGGATGGCGGTCGGTGCGGGGGCGCTCGATGGCCGGGTGGTCGCGGCCGGGTCCGGTGCGGCCGGCGAGGCAAGGGTTCCCGGGAGGACCGGGGTCGGCCGCACCACGGTCGGCGTCATGGTCCCGCCGGAGGTCGGCGTGGCGGCAACGGAGGGTCCGGACGGGCCCGGGGAGAGGACGATGGACGGCTCACCGCCGCCCCAGCGGTCCGTCCCGATGGCCACGCCGGCCAGCGCCCCGCACACTGCGACGAGGGGGATCCCTGCCGTCCATGCGGCCCACGTGCGCGTCCGGCCCGGTGCGCTGGTCATGGAACGTCCTCCAGCCGGTAGCCCATGCCACGCAGCGTCGAGATCCGCTCGGGGCCGATCTTGCGGCGCAGGTGCCGGACGTAGACGTCCACCACGTTGGATCCCGGATCGAAGGAGTAGCCCCACACCTGGCTGAGCAGCTGCTCGCGGGACAGCACCTGACCCGGGTTGCGCAGGAACGCCTCGGCGAGAGTGAACTCGCGCGCCGAGAGCTCGATCGTGCGGTCGGCGATGTGCGCGCGACGGGTGCGCAGGTCGAGGCGGAGCCCGCCACAGGTGAGCGCGGCGAGCGGGGACGTCCCCTCCGGACGCAGCCGGAGCCGGACCCTGGCCAGCAGTTCCTCGAAGTGGAAGGGCTTGGCCAGGTAGTCGTCCGCGCCGGCGTCGAGCCCGGAGACGGTGTCGGCCACCGACGACCGCGCGGTCAGGATGATCACCGGGATCCGGTGGTGGCCCTCGCGCAGTCGTTGCAGCACGGTGAAGCCGTCCAGCACGGGCAGTCCGATGTCGAGGAGCAGCAGGTCGAAGTCCCCGGACGTCGCAAGATCGAGCGCTGAGCGGCCGTCGGCGACGGTCATCGGGGAGAACCCGTGGGCCCGCAGGCCGCTCTCGACGAAGGTGGCGATCCGAGGCTCGTCCTCGGCGATCAGGATCCGGGCCATGGTTCCTCCGTCGGTGTGGCCTCGCGCCCGGCGGCATCGGCTCCGGTGGGCACCACGATGCTGAACACCGAGCCTGCGCCCGGCGTCGAGACGACCTCCACCCGGCCGCCGTGGGCCTGCGCGATCGCCTGCACGATGGTCAGGCCCAGGCCGGTGCCCTCGACGCGCCGGCCGGCCTCGAGCCGGACGAAACGCTCGAAGATCCGGGCCTGATCCTCGGGCGCGATGCCGCGGCCCTCGTCGCGGACCCAGACCCGCACCTCGCCATCGGTGACCGCGCTTCCCATCGCCACCGTCGAACCGGGCTCGCTGTACTTCACGGCGTTCTGTGCCAGCTGCAGCCACGCCTGGGTCAGCCGTTGCGGGTCCACCGTCACCAGGGCATCGCCGGCGTCCTCCAGCAGCCAGCGCCGGGGACCGAGCGCGCGCGCCTTCGCGAACGCCCCGTCGGTGACCTCGACGAGTTCCACCGGTTCGGGGCGGACGAAGTCCGGCTGCCGCACCTTGGCGAGCAGGAGCAGGTCCTCCACGAGCCGGTTCATCCGGTCGGACTCGTCCAGCAGCAGCGCCCGCGTGGAGGCCACCGCCGCGGGATCGGCGGCGTCCAGCACGTCGAGATGCCCGCGGATGACCGTGATCGGCGTACGCAGCTCATGGCCGACGTCGTCGAGGAGCTGGCGCTGGGCCAGGAAGGACTCCTCCAGCCGGTCCAGCATCCGGTTGAAGTTGTCGGTGAGGTCGGCGATCTCGTCGCTCCCCACCACCGGGATGCGGGAGCCGAGGTCCGCGGCGTCGGTGTGGCTCGTGGCCTCGCGCAGCAGCGACAGCGGCCGTCCCAGCCCGCCGCTCAGCTGCCAGCCGACCAGCCCGATGACCAGGAGCGACAGCGTGGCGACGCCCAGGTAGAGCGTCCCGGACCGGGCGAGTTGGGCCCGCTCGGCGCCCACGGCGCGCGCGATCACGAAGGTGCCGGACGTGGGCCGTCCGGCCACCTGGACCGGGATGATCGCCAGGCGCACCGCGCCCACGGACGTCTCCACGTCACGAACCGCGACCCCTTCGTCCACCAGGACGCCCGAGATCACCGCCAGTGCCGCCGGCTCGTGTTCGAGCTCGACCGGCCGGATCCCTCCGGAGTAGCCGAACGGCTGTCCGTCGACAAGGGCGAACTGGGTCTCGTAGGGACCCGGCACCCGGTACCGCATGGCCGCGACGAGGAGGGGTTCGATATCGGCGAACGGCAGGCCCGTGTCCGGATCGGTTCCCCGGGAGCGACGCTCGAACTCCTGGTAGCCGCGCCGCAGGGAGTCGTCGGCCGTGCCGTCGATCGCGGCCCACTGGACCGCGCCGACGGTGCCCCCGGCCAGCGCGAGCGCGAGGGCGGACGTGGCCAGGATCGACAGCACCAGACGGGAGCGCACGGAATGGCTGGGCCGCCAGCTGCGCCCGCGCAGGCCCGGGTGCGGGGTTCGCACCCGGTCAGGAGAGCTGCGCCACTGCATCACGGACCTGTTGGATCTCGAAGGACGGGTAGGCGTCCGTCAGATCCTTCAGCGTAGTCCGCGTATCGACGTCCGGGGGGAGCCCGCACGCCGTGACCAGCTCGCCGAGGTCGATCCCGTTTGCCCGGGCGACCTCGGCCAGCGTCATCTGGCCGGTGATGGCCGGCGCGGCGTCGTCCCCGGGCGGCCGGGTGGACGTGGCGCCGCCGGATGCGGCGACCGACGGCGCCGGCGCAGGGGTGCCCTCGACGCGGCTGCGCAGCTGCTCCCTGAAGTCGGACAGCGCGAAGCCCGGGACGAGGCTCTCGACGTCGCGGAAGGCAGTGCCGGGGGTGAGGCCGGCCGCGCCGGACGGGTCGATCATGCCGATGATCTCCGCGACCGGGACGCCGAGGCCGTCCGCGGCCTGCTGGAGCGTCATCCAGCCCTTGACGTCGTCGACGCCGAGCTGCTGCCCTGCGACCACAGTGGTACGCCCGCTGACCACCCAGTCGCCGGTGAGGTTCGCGATCCCCACCGAGCCGAACAGGACGACCACGGACGCCACCGGCGCCACCCACACGGATGTCCTCATCGCGACTCCACCTCACTGCTGGCGCCGATCCGGATCGGGGTGCCGAGCAGGACGGGCGCGTCCACGCCGAGCGCGCCGCGCACCGGGCAGGTGGTCACACAGTCCATGCAGCCGATACAGTCCGGGCTCACCATGGGCGCGGCCTTGCTGGGCTCGATGCCGACCGGGCAGGCCTTGTCGCACAGTGAACAGTCGGTGCAGGTCGTGGGCGCCCGGCGGATCCGGAGCAGGCTGAACCGGCTGAGCACGCTGAGCACCCCGCCGAGCGGGCACAGGTAGCGGCACCAGGCCCGCTCGACCAGTACGGACCCGACGACCACTACGGCGAGTATCGACAGGCCGATCCACAACGCGGGGGTGTCGGGCTCGAACAGCCAGTGCAGTCCGAAAAGGGCGACGTACGGGTCGTAGTCGGCGAACCAGAGGCTCGCCGTGACGTAGCTGAAGTAGAGAATCACGGCGAGGACGACGAACCGTCCCCAGCGCAGCGCCCGGTCGAGGCCGCGGGGCACCGTGATGGCAGGAAGGCGCAGCTTCCTCCGCACCCAGGTGAGCGCATCCTGGACTGCGCCGAACGGGCAGATCCAGCCGCAGAAGGCATTCCCCACCAGCAGGGTCGCGACGAGCACCGCGAGCCCGAGCACGAGGTTCGACGGGTGCGTCTTGGTGATCAGGGACCCGGTGGTCACCCACGTGATCAGGGTCTCCATCGCGCCGAAGGGGCACAGGGCGTCCACGGAGGCTGCACCCGAATCCTTCTCGACCTGGTGGCGCACGGCCGCGACCACAACGAGGATCGCGATTGCCAACTGGGTGAGGTGCCGCCCCCGCTTGAGGTTCCGGATCCGCCGGGTGCGCTGCTGGAAACGGGTCAGGTTGCCGTGCACGGTTGCCTCCACGAGGTCGGGGTCAGGGCGAGCCTTCCGTCCTTGTGTGAAGCAACCGTGAAGCTGGGATGAGGATTCGGGCCGAGCAGCGACCCCGGCCACCGGGAGGACCGACGAGGAGCAACTCGTCCCTTCAGGCCGGGTTGACCACGTAGTCGTCGAAGCGGAACACCCACGGGGTGTTGGTCGCGGCGGTTGAGATGTAGGTGAACAGGCCGACCGAACCTGCGGCCTGCAGCGCCGCGGTGCTGTCGGTGGTGCTCACCTGCCACGTCGAGGGCTCGGTCGAGGTGGACAGCCACACCCGCGCGCGGATCGTCGTCGGTGACGTGCCTGTGACCTGGAGTCTGGTCCTGAGTACGGCGCCCGCCGTGTAGGTGATCCCGGTGGAAGCGGACGCGAGCGTCGTCTCGCCGCCGTTCACCCGGATCGCGGACACGGTCGCGAGCCCGCTGGGTGCGACCTTCACCTTGAGCCGGTAGTCGGAGCTGCCCACGCGGCGTCCGATCATTCCGACGTAGGCCGCCCCCGAGTTCACCCGCGCGTCCATGACGACGTTCGAGGTCAGGTCGACCGCGGTCGAACTGACGCCCGCCAGCTGCGCCCAGGGTCCCTGGCCGGCCGCGGACACCCTGACCAGTCCCTGCCCGCCGGAGACCGAGAAGCCGGAGCCGTTCGTGCTCCACGCACCGCCGACGTCGGCGGTGCCGAACCCTGTGGTGACCGTGCGTCCGAACGCGTCCGAGGCGAGCACGGTCGGAGCCGTGCCGACGGTCACCGACTTCGTCGTGGCTGCGGAGGCGCCGTCGTCGTCGGTCACCGTCAGGGTGATCGTGTAGGTGCCATCGGCGGCGTAGGCGTGGGTCGCCGTGGACCCGGAGCCGGACTGGCCGTCACCCCAGGTCCAGACGTAGCTGGCGATGGTGCCGTCCGAGTCCGTGGATGCGCGTCCGTCGACGCTCACCGTGTGGTCCGAGATCGAGGTGGTGAAGCTCGGCACCGGCGAGGCGTTTCCGCTGCCGGCGATCGTGATGCTCACCGTCGGTGAGGTCTGGGAGTTGCCGAAGGGGTCGACCACCCTCACCCGGTAGCTGTGCGATCCGGCTGCGAGGTTGGTGTCGGTGTAGGTCATCGCCGGGCGTGACCACCAGGTCGAGGCCTGGCTGATCGTGGCGACGGGGTTGGTCAGGTTGTCCCGCAGAACGGCGTAGGCGAGGTTGGAGTTGTCGTAGTCGTAGTTCGCCGTCCAGGCCAGCCTCACCTGCCCGGACCCCGGTGAGGTGATCGTCGGAGTGAAGTTGGTGCCACTCGCCTTCGGCCCCTGCAGGTTCGGCGCGATGTCGCTGGTGGCCATGCGCACCATGCCCTGCTGCGCGGTGCCGTTCACCGAACCGAACTCGCCGGCCCATACCACGTACTTGCCGGAACCCGTGACCGCCCAGGCTGCCTGGCCCTGGCCGGACACGGTGCCGGTGGTCAGCTGCGGAAAGAAGTTGAGCAGGCTCGGGGACGGCTGCCCGGTGAAGCTCGGGTAGCCGCGCGTGTCGGCGGTGAGCTTCCCGGTCGCGGCCTTGCCGAACGCGATCGCCCGCATCGGCGGAGACGTCTCGGGGTAGCCGCCGAGATTCAGGCAGTAGTGCGGGTGCCCCGCCACGTAGACCGCTGTGTCGGACGCGTAGACCCCGTAGCTGTCGCCGTGGCAGTCCTCGACCCAGGTGATCGCCCCGGTGGACCAACTGGCCGAGAACGAGCCCTCGAGGTTGCCCCCGGTGCCGTAGATGTAGCCGGTGCCGTAGACATTGGCTGCGTCCGAGGCGAGGGAGAGGATCGCACTGTCCTTGCCGGCGTCCCGCACGACGTTGTTCGCAGGGAACGCCAGGGACGACCCGGTGGTCGGATCGACCATGCCCAGCCCGTAGCCCGGGTTGCCGGAGCCGTTCAGGCTGACGAAGTTGCCGCCGACGGCGAGCTTGTCGCCGGCCGGCGACAGGGCCAGGGCGTTCACCCGGGGACTGGACGTGGCGTTGCCGGCCAGCACGGGCACAAAGCTGGTGTTCAGGCCGCCGTCACTGGCGCGCAGCGACGCCAGTCGTCCGCGCGAGACGCCGTTCACGCTGGAGAACAGCCCTCCGACATACACCGTGGTCGACGTGGCCACGATCGCCTTCACCTGGGCGTCGGTGCGGGCGTTGAAGCTTGAGATCAACGCACCCGTCGTGGGATCGAGCGCGGCGATCCTCGACCGGGCGGTGCCGCCGACGGTGGTGAAGTCGCCCCCGACGTAGATCCGGGAGCCGTCCGGGGATGCGGCCACCGCGAGTGCCTGGGCGTTGAGATTCGGGTTGAACGCGGTCTTGAGCTCACCGGTGGTGAGATCGTAGGCCAGCATGTTGTTGCGCGTGGTCTGGTTCTGCCCTGCGGCGGATCCGGCTGGACGCGCGGCAGTGAACTTGCCGACGACGTAGACGGTGTTTCCGACGATCACCTGGCTCCACGCGACGCCGTTGTGCTGCACCGTGGGCAACCGGTCGATCGCCACCGTGGGCGGGGTGTGCAGGTCGGTCGGATCGGCGGGCGCGGAGTCCGCCCCGGCCATGGGCGCCGCGCCGAGGAACAGCAGCGCCGTGGTCACGGCGAGGAGCAACGCCGGAACCCGGGTGATCCGGGTCCCCGAGCGAACACTGGGACGGCACGCCGCCAGCCGAATCGCGCGATCGAAGAAGAGCACCGGGATCTCCCCCCAGCTCCAGATGAGCACATCCCCAACGTCAATCATGCACAGGTGCGTCGTCGCCGTACATACCCCGGCCGGGTGCACATCTACGCCCCGTCAGCGCAGGACTGAAGGCCGGGGGCGACCGCGTCCACGCTCCGCAGGCCGGGCAGCCCGGCTCAGTTCCGCGGCGACCTCGCCTTCGTCACCTGCCAGACGTTCATCGAGCCTTCGTGGCTGTAGCTGAGGTCGTCCGCGATCAGTTCGATCAGGGCGAGACCGCGGCCGTGCTCGGCGTCCACGCCAGGCATGGACGGCGTGGGTGCGTCGACGAGCGGGTCGCCGGTGTCGGCGGTCCGCAGCACGAGTTCCGCTGGCGTCACCGCGAGCGTCACCTCGCACAGCACCGGCCGGTGCGGGTTGTTCTGGATCACGTTCGTGACCAGTTCACTGAGGGCGGTCTCGATCGCCATGCGGTCGCCCGCCCCGATGTCCGGACGCTGCCCCCACACCGTCTTCAGGAAGTCGTGCGCATCGTTGACAGTGTCCGGGGGGCTGTGGACGACGGCGCTGTAGTTACTCGGCGAAGGCTGCATCGGCGTCGGGGTAGGGCTTGAGGATGCGGTCGAGGTTGGACAGCTGCAGAACCAGCGCGACCTGCTCGCTGACGGCAGCGATGCGCAGGTCGCCGCCGGCCTGCCGGGCGGTCTTCAGGGAGGCGATCAGCGCGCCGAGGCCCGAGGAATCCATGAACTCCACCCCGGCGAGGTCAACGGCCACGCGCCGGCGTCCGGACGCGACGGCCTGCGCGATGATGTCGCGCAGTTCCGGCGCGGCCACCATGTTGAGTCGGCCCTCGATCCTGACCACGACGATGTCCTCGCCGGCTTGGTCGGTGCGGAAGCTCGTCATCTCTCCTCCTCTTCCTCAGTCGCGTAGCCGCGGTACCGGACCGCACCCACGAGCACACTCAGCGCTACCAGGTCGAAGCCGACCCAGCCGATGTTGACCAGAGTGCCGACCGCCTCTGCGCCCTGCAACAGGAGCCGGACCAGGCCGGCGACCACGGCAGCGACCAGGACGACGGCCGTCACGATCTGCCAGCGGATCCGGCGCAGGTCCCAGCGCCGGGAGCTCGTGCCCACCTTGGGCGTGACGGCGAAGTTCAGGGGGACGCCGCCGAAGACGTTGGCCGCCGCGCTCACGCACGCCTGGATCCACAAGGGGAACAGGGCCAGCGTGTACTGCTGGCCACGCCAGGTCGGCAATCCGCGGGACGCGATCACGAACAGGAGCTGGTTGGCGATCATGAACGGCAGGAACCGCAGGAAGAACGGGGCGGCGTAGCTGTTCACCGGCAGGACGCCGAAGACCAGGAAAAGGACAGGCGCGATCAGGTAGACGACCGTGGCGAAGCCGGAGACGTAGCTCCACATGGTCGAGAAGTACATCAGGCGCTGCGGCAGGCTGAGCCCGCGCAGGAAGAGCGGGTTCTCCTTGAGCAGCACCTGGACGGTGCCTTGCGCCCAGCGCAGGCGCTGGGTGAGGGCGGCGTCGAGGCCTTCGGGGGCCAGCCCGTCGGCGAGGACCTCGTTGTGGTAGACGCTCTTCCAGCCGCCGGCGTGCAGCCGCATCGCCGTCGCCATGTCCTCCGTGACCGAGATCGTGGCCATCGGCAGCAGGGCCTGCGCCTCGTCCGAGCGGCCGATGTCGAGCGCGTCCAGGGTGCGTCGGACGGCGTCCAGGGCGTTCAGCGGGCTGAGTTCGTCGCTGGCAAGGCTGGCGACCACCTCCCGCGCCTGCACGGCGACACCGTGGTCACTGAACCCGAGTTCGTCCAGGTCGGCGCTGATCTGGACCAGGTCGCCGGCCACGATCGTCCGGGACAGCTCGGTGATCCGCGTCCTGAGGTGATAGGTCACCTCGCCGATCGGCTCGCCGTTGCCGATGCTGGCGAGCGCGTCGTTGATCGCGGCGGAGGTGAGCGCGAGCGCCTCCCGCTCGACCGGCTGGCTCGCCCGGCGGACGGCCCGGCGGACGATGCCACGTGCCGTCTGCAGGCCTTCGGTCACGGCGCGCTCGGTTGCGGTGACGTAGCCCATGATGCCGAGCCCCATCAGCGCCTCGCGACGGAGCACGGCGTTCGAGCCGCAGAAGAAGGCCGAGCCCCAACCGTCCTTGCCCTCCTGGATCGGCCCGTAGAACAGCGGCGCCTGGCTGCCGAGCGGGTCGGAATCGGGCACGTTGGTGAAGTACTGCGGGGTCTGGACGAGGGCGAGCCGTTCGTCGGCGGCGAAGTAGCCGAGGGTGCGGTCGAGGATGGCCGGGTCGGGGACCATGTCGGCGTCCAGCACCAGGATGAACTCGCCGGTGGTCTGCATCAGGGCGTTGTTCAGGTTGCCGGCCTTGGCGTGGCGGGGCTTTCCCGTCCACTCCTCGCCGCGGGTCACGTACCCGACGCCGAGCTCGGCCGAGGCCGCGCGCAGCGCGTCGCGGTCCCCGTCGTCGAGAATCCAGGTCTGGTGGGGGTAGCGGATCTCGCGGGCCGCCCGCGCGGTCGCCAGGACCAGCTCCGGCGGCTCGTTGTAGGTGGTGATGTAGACGTCCACGGTGAGCCCGGGGGGCGCGGCGGGCGGTTCTGCGCGCTGGCGCGACCGCCACACCGTCATGCCGAACAGGCCCAGGTCGACGATGCTGTAGGTCTCGGCCACCACGAGCGGGATGGAGATCCACCAGGTGTTCCAGTTCACGGAGGCGAGCCAGCGCCACACCACGTAGTTCAGCCCCAGGATCAGGGTGAGGGTGATCCAGATCCGCAGCAGCAGCAGGCGGCGGTTCTCGGCGGATTCGCCGGTGTAGGAACGCGATCCTCGAGCGCTCACGACCTGCTCCCTTCGGTGATCATGTCGCGGTGGATGATCACCGCTGTGGCGTCGTCGATGGGCTCGGCGTCCGGATTGGCGCCGCGGCACAGCGCCTCGGCGAACACCTGCGGGGTGTCCACCGCAGGGTCGGAGCGGAGGCGACGGATCACGTCCACCACATCGTCCACGGAGCCGCCCCAGCCATCGAGCACGCCATCGCTGACCATGAGCAGCGAGTCGCCGGGTGCGAGATCGACGCGTTGCTCGGCCCAGAAGGTGCCCAGCCCGATGGGCAGGTCATCACCGGCGAGGCGCTGCACGACGGTGCCGCCGTCACGGACGAGGAAGCTCAACCCGTGGCCGGCATCGACCAGGTGGGTCGCGCCGGTGAGCAGGTCGACCGTGGCGTAGCCGAGGGTGACGAACGCGTTGGACCGGCTGAGTTCGTCGTCGATGATCCGGACGCTGTCGGCGAGCGCCTCGCCCGGCCGGGCCGCCGGGTTGGCCGATCGCAGGGCGGTGCGGGTGGCGGCCGCGAGCAGGCCAGAGCCGATGCCCTTGCCCATCACGTCGCCGAGGAGGATCACCGCGTAGCGGCCCTCGATGCGCAAGTCGTAGAAGTCGCCGCCGACCTCGCGCGCCGGGACGGCGGCCGCACCGTGCTCCCAGCCGGCGCGCGACGGCAGCTCGGCGGGGGACAGGGCGCGCTGCACCTCGGCAGCGCGGGCGAATTCCTTGGCCGCCTGTGCCGTGGCGTTGACGGAGTCGGTGATGTCGAGGAACTGGACGGTGAGGCCACTCGTCCCGTCCTCGAGCACGAGGGGGACGACTCCCATCTGGAACTGGCGTCCGTCGGGGCCCTGGACCTCGAGTTCGAGTGCTCCGGATCGCTTCTGGATGTCGGCGGTGGTGATCCGGGTGGCGGCTGCGTCGCCGAGGAGTTCGCGGAGGTCACGGACACCGTCTTCGAGCTGGGGGAGCAGGCCGGCCGCGGATTCGTTGTGCCGCTGCACCTGCCACCCGTCGCTCTGCCTGAGCAGGACCAGCATGCCCGCCAGCGAGGTCTCGAAGTTGGTGCGGTAGAGGAGTTCGCTCGCACCGAGCCGGGCGGTGGCGGTGCGCTCCCGCGACACGGTCAGGGCGATCAGGACGACGATGGTGACCATGGCGAGCTCGAACGCCTGCAGCAGTGTGCCGCCGAGGTTCGGGCCGAACCGGGGAAAGGAGAACGGGCCGAAGCCCGCGGCGCTTCCGTAGGAGGCGATCACCGCGATGCCGAGCATCTCGAACAGGAGCCAGCGCAGGCACATGCGGAGGGCGCTCCACACCGGGGGGATCATCGCCAGGAACGCCACGGAGAAGTCGCGATTGACCACGAAGACGAGCACGGCGACGAGGAGACCGAAGATCACCTGGCCGACGGCTTGCGCGGGGGTGAGTCGCCGCTCCACGGGGGGCAGCCGGAAGAACAGCGGCGCGACCATCAGCATGCCGGCGGCGCGTCGGGGACCGGCGGCGAAGAGCACCTCGATCGCTGCCTGCTGGTCGCCGGAGGCCAGGGTGACCGCAGCGATGGTCAGATCGAAGGCGGTCGCCGCGGTGATCACCGCCAGAAGCAGCATTCCGAGATCCGCGTAGGTCTCGAGCGAGGGTTCCGCCAGCCCGCCGGCGCGGAGGATGAGGGCGCCGATGGCGGCCTCGATCCCCGCAGCCACCGACACCGCCACCGCGAGGTTCAGGGAATGGGAGTGCAGCAGGTTCGCGGCCAGCGACACCACCACGACGGCGCAGCAGACCAGCCAGAGGCGGTGCCGCGGCGTCCGGACGGCGAGGCCCAGAGCCAGGCCGGAGGCGGGCCACCACACGGCTGCCACAGCCTCAGCGGGTCGGGTCCACTCGGAGAACCAGGTCAGCACGAAGATGCCCATCAGGGTCGCCACGACCAGCACGGTGGGAGAGAGCCGCGGCTGCGGGGTCGGCGGGACTGGCGTGACCACGGGGGTGAGCGGCTCGGCAGAATCCTGCCTGGCCGGAGGCTGTTCAGCCTGGGGTTCAGGATCCCGCAGACGTGGTTCGAGCGTGTCGACAGCGCGGCCCGTGCTGGGGCTCATCGCAGGCTCGCAGCCTGAACGGGCCCCGTGGGCCTGGCGGGCACCAGGTGGCGTGCGGTGCTCATGATCTCCTCGGGGGGCTTGAGGAA
>PHEV01000103.1 GCA_002843035.1 Actinobacteria bacterium HGW-Actinobacteria-5
GTCCCCGTCGACGAGGTGACGGTTCGCGCCCACCGGCACCGCCTCCTGCCCGATCGACAGGTGCATGGTGCCGTGCATCATGCCTCGGCCGTAGAGATCCTCGACCGCCTCCTCGAAGAGGCGGATCCGCCACATGTCCCGCAGGACGCCCTTGGCCTGTTCCTTGTCCGACACCACAGTCATAGGGCTCAGGTTAGCGCCATAGCGCAAGTTCTCGCATCCCCTTGTTCTCGTTGTGCATTTTCATGCGCAACGGACGGCCAGCCCCTGTCCCCGATGGCGGAACTCGTCCGCTCATGGGTTATGCTATACGCACATTCATCCGCTCTATAATGCACTATTGTGCATATTAGCTCCCAAGGGGGTTCTGATGCCGGCACAGCCGACACTTCGGACGCCGTTTCTGATCGTCAATCCCAAGGCCTACCTCGGCGGTGCGGATACCCTGCGCCTCGCCCTGCTCACCAACGAGCTCGCCCAGGAGTTCGACCTGGACGTCATCTTCACCTCGCAGCAGGCCTACATCGTCGAGATCGCCCGCCGCACCACGCACCTGATGATCTGCGCCCAGCACATGGACCCGATCGTGCCGGGGCGCGGGATGGGCCTCACCCTGCCCGAGTCGCTGGCCGAGGCCGGGGCCACAGCCGTGGTGCTGAACCACGCCGAACACCCGATCACGCTCGCCGAGCTGGACGCCACGATGCGGCGCGCCGACGACGTCGGCCTGACCACGATCGTCTGTGCGGACTCCGTGCGGCAGTGCCGTGCCGTCGCACAACTCGAGCCGAAGGTGATGATCTGCGAGCCGACGGCCAACATCGGCACGGGCGCGATGGATACCGGCGACTACATCGTCCGCTCCACCAGGGCGGTCAAGGAGATCGACCCCTCGATCCTGGTCATCCAGGCGGCTGGGGTCTCGACCGGCGCCGACATCACCCGCGTCCTCGAGCAGGGCGCGGACGGATCGGGCGGAACCAGCGGCATCGTGTCAGCCCCCGACTGGCGGGCGGTCCTCGTCGACATGATGTCCGCGCTCAAGAACTTCCAGACCTCAGACCACCATCCAGCAGGAGCGAAATGATCATCGGACTGGGCGAGGCACTCGCCTACGGGCAGCAGCACGGCATCGCGATCGCTGCGGTGAACACCCCCTTCTTCGAGGCGCTGGTCGCCACGATCCGTGCCGCAGAGGCGACCGGCGTCCCGGTCATACTGCAGCACGCCCAGGTGCACGAGGGCGAGATGGCCATCGAGGACATCGGACCGGCGATGGTCGCGCTCGCCCGTCGCAGCGACTCCCCGTTCGTCCTCCACGTCGACCACGGTGAGGACCTCGACTACATCGAGCGCGGGTTCGCGGTCGGCTTCAACTCCGCGATGATCGATGGCTCCCGCCGGCCCTACGAGGAGAACGTGGCGGTGACTGCGAACGTGGTGGCGCGGGCCCGCGAGCTGGGCTTCGGAGTCGAGGGCGAGCTGGGTGTGATGACCGGGAACGAGAACGGCGACCCGTCCCAGGGAGTCGCGGACGCCAACCTGTACACCGATCCCGAACAGGCCCGGGACTTCGTTGCCCGCACCGGCGTCACGGCCCTGGCCGCTTCCTTCGGGACGGTTCACGGCGTGTACCACCGCGAACCCCACATCAACTACCCGCTGATCGACGAACTCCGCGCCGCGAGCGGCGTGCCGCTGGTGATGCACGGAGGCTCCGGCCTGAGCGCCGACGAGTATCGGCAGTCCATCGCGCACGGGGTGCGGAAGATCAACTACTACACCTACGCGGCCAAGGCAGCCCTCGACGCGGCTCGCGCAGAGGCCGCCAAGCCAGAGGTCATCCTGTTCGGCAAGGTCGCCGCTGCGGCGACGGCCGGGGCGCAGCGAGACGTCACCGCATTCATCCGCACCCTGGCCGGCCAGGCCTGACGCGAGAGGGAACACCAGGCATGAGCGTCCATCTCGAGACCATCGCCCTGATGTCACACGGCGGCACGCCGAGCTACCTGAACGTGACCGCGGAGGTGAAAGGTGCCATCGCCCGCAGCGGGATCACGACGGGCTCGTGCACGGTGATTTCCCCGCACACGACCTGCTCGGTCTTCTTCGAGGAGTTCGTGCACGACACCCTCCCCGACGGAAGCGAGTACCTTCAGGCGGACCTCGACGACGGCCTTGCCCGGATCTTCCCGAACCAGACCGCGCCGCAGCCCGAGGGTGGCTACCGCTACCCCGGGCCGAAGCACTACGCGGAGGTGGAGACCTGGCCGGACGTCGCGGTCTACATCCCCGACGGCGATCGTGCGCAACTGCTCAACGCGGAGGCGCACCTGCGCTCGACCCTGCTCGGATCCAGCCAGGTATTCGCCGTCGAGGACGGCGCGCTCGCAGTGGGCGTCACCGGCTACATCTACTTCGTCGACTTCGACCGCAGCAGACCGCGGCCACGCCGCTGCCAGATCCTGGTCATGGGCGAATAGCGGGCGCGTTCCGCGACGGGCCCGGACGCCCTCACTCGGTGCCGGCGAGATTGAGGGCGGCGCGCGCGAGGTCCTCGTCCAGGATCACGCCGTTCAGCACTCCGGTTCGCAGCGCGCCGACGACCCCTGGAGCCTTCTCCACCCCGCCGGCCAGGCCGATCACCTCGGGGACGTCGCGGAGTTGCGCGAGGCTGATCCCGATCACCCGCTCCGAGCTGGGCAGGCCCAGCGGACGCCCGGACAGGTCGTAGTAGCGACCACAGATGTCGCCGACGGGCTGCTGCTTGCTCAGCCGGGCGGTCTCTTCCTGGGACAGGTGCATGGCGGCGATCACCCGGCGAGAGTTGTGCAGGCCGTAGGATCCGATGCCGACGAAGGCGATCTCGACGCCGGCCGCGCGCTCTACGGCCCTCTGAATGGACGACTCGTGGTTCATCGCCGCCCACGTCTGGTGGGACTCGACCACCGCCGGCGACTCGAAGCGAAAGGACGTGGCCCCGCACTTCGCGGCCAGGACCTCCAGCGAGGTGTTGCCCGCCGGACCGGCCTCCGACGGGAGACCACCGACCAACGGACAGATCACCAGCCCTCGGGCGATCGGCTCCAGATCGATCTGCTCAACGAAGCGATCCACCGTGATACCCCAGCTCAAGCCGAGGGAGCGCAGCCCGGCGACCCGCTCCTCGAACAGCCTCGCGGTGGCCTGCGCCACAACATCGACCGGAGATTCACCACGGCGGCGGGGAACGACGATCGCGCTCCCGATCCCGAAAGCTGCGACCAGCGTCGCCTCGATCTCCGGGACTCGTGCGAGCGCGGAGGGATCGTGAATCCGCACCTCGACCACACCCTGCTCACGAGCAGCGGTCAGGATCCGGGAGACACTCGAGCGGGACAGGCCGAGTTCCCTGGCGATCTCCCCCTGAGACCTGTCCTCGATGTAATACAGACGCGCGGCCTTGACCAGCACGTCGGCGCGACGCGGGGCTGGCATCTAATCCTCCTCTGGATCGTGAGCAGGATAGCGGGTCACGGGCGGACCGACCGTCGCCTCCGCGACACCCACCCAACATGTCGCCGCCGGCGCCACCACGCGGTGGCGCCGGCGGCAGGAAGAGAGGAGCCGGGGATCGCTCAGAGCACGTGGCTGGCAAGCAGGGCATCCTGCAGCCGACGCATGGCCACCAGCGGACGGGTCTCGTCGACCTCGACATCGTCATAGGTCAGGGTTTCCCCCGCCTCGAGATCACGCTTCAGCACGCAGCCCTGTACCAGGCCGATCGGGATGGCGTTCAACTCGCGGGCGTCGTCGGCGTCCAGGGTCCAGCCGTGTACGTGGTGGCCGCCCATGCCCTCCAGCACCGTCCCTGCCTTCAGCGGGAACTTCGCCTTGGCGGTGACCTCGGAACGCCAGGTCTTCGTCTGGAAGTCGGCCGAGCGGTTCAGCACGGCCTCGCTGATCGACAGGTGCGCCTCGATCGAGGCCAGGTGGTGCGGACGGTAGACCGCGTAGTACGGACCGGTACCGAACTTCAGGTAGTCCAGCTCGTGGGTGACCACCGGATCCTCCGAGCGCACCACGACGAAGATTCCCGGGGCCACGTCGCCCTCGACCGTGTACTCCACCGCGGGCGTGCTGGTCAGGATGCCCCCGTCCTCGGCCGGGATCAGCTTGGTGGCCAGCTCGTCGACGGAGCAGGACGGGCCGTGCATGCCGGCCACGTCCACCGGGATTCCGGTGGCATTCGACAGCGCGCACATCTCCAGCTGCGTCTTGGTGCCGTCGGTGAACTCACACAGCATGCGCGGGTTCATGTTCTTGCGGGCGGCCTCCTCCGCGACGTCCTCAGGCACGTCGGTGTGCCGGTTGGGGTTGTTCTTCCCCTTGCCAGCGGCCACCACGGTGAGTCCGAGGTCCTCGGCGTACTCGACCAGCTTCACGCACTCGACCGGCTCGTCACCGCGACAGATGGTGTACACCTGATTGCCGGAGTTGGCGACGCTGGACAGCAGCAGCCCGACGGTGACGTCGGCCTCGACGGTCATCAGCGCGACGTCCTTCTTGCCGATCAGGGAGGCAAAGGCGATCTGCGCGGCGATCTCGGGCACGCCGGAGACCTCGAGCACGATGTCCACCGGCAGCTTCGGCATCTGCAGGCCGTCGTTGATCACGACCGGCGTGCCGGCCTCGACCAGTTCGGCCGCCCGGGTGACGTCGGACTCCACGACCACGCCGGTACGGCCGGCCTTGGTGTAGGCGTCGACGCCGCGCTGGGGCGCGATGTCGGCAACCGCAGCCACCTCCATGCCCTTGGCCCGCTCGATCTGGGCGATCAGGCCGCTGCCCATCTGGCCTGCACCGACGACGCCGACGCGTACCGGATGGCCGACCTCGCGCTGCCGTTCGAGGAGCCGCTGGGTGTAACTCATTTCTTCACTCTCTTCTCTGGGTAGATGTCGCCCGGTGCGGGCGTCAGCTGGGGGTGCCCTGCATGCGCGGGATCCGGATCCGGGCGGGCCGGGCCGGGGCGTCCGCGGTGACCGGGGCGTTTCCGGTGCTGCCGGGGAGCATGCCCAGCGCGGCGTCGACCGCGCGGTGCACATGCTTGTCGTTGGCTCGGTCGCCGACGGTGGCGAGCGGGCCGAGGAGTTCAGGGGCCGGACGGAGCCGGCTGAAGATCGTGGAGCCGACCATGGCGCGCGCATCGACGACCTCCCGTCGCCGGGGGTCGACCAGCAGCACGACGACGGCGCCGCGCAGGCGTCCCTTCGACCGTCCGCTGACGAGCTTGAGGGCCTTGCCCGCGTTGGCCTTCGCCATCGCGTTCAGGACGGTCATGTAGCACCGGTGCTGCCACAGCGAGAGCACGATGCTGAGGACCATCGCACCGATCAGGAGCGCGGGAAATCGCCAGTCCATGTCAGACCTCCTTGCGGTGGATGACGATCCGGTCGCCCACGGCGGGCACCGGTACCGGACCGGTCGCCTTCACGGCGCCGGGCAGGATCTCGCCGTCGCCGATGTTCAGGTAGACGACGATGTGGCCGAGGACGCGGAAGTTCTCGTTCGCGCGCGAGCCGACCTCCTCGATGGCCAGGCACGTCTCGCCGATGCACAGCTCGTCGCCGGCTTCGATCGGTGCGAACTCGCGGCTCGGACCGTGGTGGACGAGGCTCACCTCGGCCAGGGCGTCCGGGACGGGCTCCGCGAACAGGATGAAGATCCCGCCCTCGAAGAGCTCGACAGCGTCCTTGCCGATACGGGCGACGGATGATTCCCACATTGCCTGGGTCACGAACAAGTCCTTTCCTGTGCCCCGGCGGGATTCGTGCCCGCCGGGGCCTCTGGGTTATTGCTAGATGAGGAGGAACGACGCCAGGTAGGCGATGATCACCGACACCGGCGAGGTGATCTGCCGGGAGAACAGCACGGCGGGAACACCCACCGCCACCGTCTCGGGCTCAGCCTCACCGAGCGACAGACCGACCGGGACGAAGTCACAGCCGACCTGGCCGTCGATCGCGAACAGCGTCGGCAGGGCGTACTGCACGGGCAGGGCGCCGGCGGCGATCTGGGTGCCCATGAGCACGCCGATCACCTGTGCGATCGCCGCGCCGGGGCCGAGGATCGGCGAAAGGAACGGCAGGCCGACGATGACGCCGAGCAGGATCAGGCCGAGCGGGCTGGCCGCGAGCGGCGTGACCACCTGGGCGATCCAGTTCGACAGACCGGTGTAGGTGACGATGCCGATCAGCAGCGACACGTACGCCATGAACGGGATGATCGTGTTGAGGGTCAGCTTCAGCGCCTGCCGGCCGGAGGACAGCAGCGTGTTGATGAAGTAGCCGATGCCGTTGCCGAACTTGATCACGAAGCCCATGAAGCCGGTCGCCTGCACGGCGGCCGCTCGCGGCGCCTGCCCGGACTCGACGGCCGCCACCGCGGCGTCCGTGGTTGTCTCGGAGCCGATCGCGACGGCGCCCTCCTCGGCGAGGCTGACCTCGCCCGGGGTCACCGCGGACACGAAGATGTCGTCGGTGATGAACTGCGCCAGCGGGCCGCCCGGCTCGCCGGGGTAGATGTCGACCGTGGGGATCCGCTTCTTGGGGTAGACCCCGATCCGGGCGGTGCCGCCGCAGTTGATCACCGCGCAGAGGACCTGCGCATCGGGGATGTTGTTGACGAAGCCGTCGACGGCCTCAGCACCACTGAGCTCCGCGATCCGCGCCGCCACCGGGTGGATGCCTCCACCGGTCACGGACAGGACGACGTTCTTCTCCGCCGTGGGCTCCAGAACGAGGCCCTTGCCCCAGCCTCCGCGGCCCTTGACGATCTTGATGGCCTGGTAGCTCACAGCACGCCTCCCTCGGTCTTCGCGCCCTGGATCTGGCCGGCCGCGTACATCTCGTCGAAGCGCTCGAAGGTCTCCTTGTGACCGCCGCGGTTGATCAGGATTCTGGTGATCCACTGGGTCAGGTAGCCGCGGATGATGATCACGATGATGCCGACGCTGAAGTACAGGACGGCGAGCCGGGCGTAGGAGTCCGGTGCGATCTGCTGAACTCCGGCGGCAACGCCCGTCCAGACGAAGAGCTCGCCGGCGTTCGCGTGCGGGAAGAAGGCCGTCACCGGGTGCACGAAGGACACCGCGGAGTCGTAGAAGGCGGGCTTGTACTTCTCCGGGAGGAACCGGCCGAAGGTGTAGGCCATCGGGTTGGTCAGGATGATCACGGAGATGATCGGCATGATCGAGTAGCGGGTGATGGCGTACTTTCCGGCCCACTGCACCGCGCGAGTGACCCGCTCCTCGCCGATCCAGGTGGTGACCGCGTACATCGCGGTCAGCAGCACGATCAGCAGCGGGAGGATCCCCGTGATCAGGCCGGTCAGGCTCTTGGCCGACTCGTTGAACAGTCCGATGAAGTGCGTTGCGAACCACGTGATTGCGTCCATCTAGCGGTTCCCCCCTCTGCTCGGCGCCACCGACGGCGCAACTGGGCCCGGGCCGAAGGCCACGGGCGATACTGATGACATCAGAAACTCCTTTGTTCTGGTTTGCACCATTGTGCACACCTCTGCGTACTTTTGTGCACCTCGGAGAGTTAAGCACGCCTCTGCCGAGATCGCAAGATGCTCCCCGGAGTGTCGGACAACCCCCGGCCGTGGCCCCGAAGGCGGGTTCCGGGCACGGTCACGACACCGCAACTTGCTCTCTGACAAGGAAGGACGCATGCCACGCCAGACGCGGCCCCGAGATCGCGGGACGCGGGACACCCCTGCTGGCCTGCACAATCTCCCAGCACGGCCGCACACTTGACCATGGCAGGCAGCGGCCCGCCCCCATCGTTCGGAGACGCCACACGGCCCCACGGCGCGAACGCCGTGGGGCCGTGTGGAGTGTGGAAACTAGGAGGCGAGCACCTCGTCGAGGAGCACCTCAGCGCGATCCTCGGCGACCTTCTCGGCCAGGGCGAGCTCCGAGACGAGGATCTGCCGGGCCTTCGCGAGCATGCGCTTCTCCCCTGCGGAGAGCCCACGCTCCTTCTCGCGGCGCCACAGGTCACGAACCACCTCTGCCACCTTCAGCACGTTGCCGGAGTGCAGCTTCTCGAGGTTCGCCTTGTAGCGCCGGGACCAGTTGGTCGGTTCCTCTGCGTGGGGTGCGCGCAGGACGGTGAAGACCCGTTCCAGGCCATCGGCATCCACGACATCCCGGACCCCGACCAGGTCGAGGTTGCACGCCGGCACCCGCACCACGAGATCGTTCTGACCCACGATGCGCAACACCAGATAGAGCTTGTCCTCGCCTTTGATCGTTCGTGTTTCCAGGGCTTCGATGACTGCCGCGCCATGATTGGGGTAGACCACCGTTTCACCGATTGTGAACGTCATATCAGCTTTGACCACCTTTCCCGGCTGCCCAGTCTAGCACAATCCACCCACGGGCCACCCTGTCTCTCCTAGCCAGAGGCCTATTGGGGGTTGACATAACGACCGATTCTGTGCATCGTCCGCCTCCTTGCGGCTGCACTCCTTGCCAGACGCACATGCTGACAAATGCCGCAGGCCCGCCGGGTATTCCCGGCGGGCCTGCGGCTTCAGGGTCACGCGACCGCTGCGACCTGCTTCTGCGGCCAGGCGGACTTCGCCGTGATCACCGCGATGGCTGCGACCACCACGCCCGCCGCGAGGCTGACCAGGAAGCCGAAGATCGCCGCCGGCAGCGGGTCCATCGCATACAGGACGAAGATGCCGCCGTGCGGGGCCCGCAGGCCGACGCCGAGCGCCATGCTCAGCGCACCGGTCACCGCTCCGCCGAGCATCATGGACGGGATCACGCGCAGCGGGTCTGCCGCGGCGAACGGGATCGCACCCTCGGAGATGAAGGACGCTCCGAGCAGCCACGCCGCGGCACCGTTCTCCCGCTCCACCTCGGTGAACAGCTTCTTCCGCACCACGGTGGCCAGCGCCATCGCCAGCGGGGGAACCATGCCGGCAGCCATGACGGCAGCCATGACGTGGAGGTTGGCGGCGGTCGCCGCACTCAGGCCCGCGGTGGCGAACAGGTAGGCGGCCTTGTTCACCGGCCCACCGAGGTCGAAGCACATCATCAGGCCGAGCACGATGCCGAGCAGGATCGCCGACCCGCCGGACATGCCGGACAGGCCGTCCTGCATCGCCGTGGTCACGCCGGCGAGGAACTTACCGAGCAGGAAGTACATCGTGCCGCCGACGACGAACGTGGCGAACAACGGGATGATCACCACCGGCATCAGGCCTGAAAGCCAGCGCGGCGCCTTGAAGCTGGAGATCCACAACGCAACCACGCCGGCCAGCAGGCCGGTGACCAGGCCGCCGAGGAAGCCTGCACCCAGGGTCACGGAGATCGCCCCACCGACGAAGCCGGGGGCGATGCCGGGACGGCCGGCCAGCGCGTAGGCGATATAGCCGCTCAGTGCGGGGACGAGGAACCCGAAGGCTGCCCCGCCGATGGCGAAGAGCACGGCACCGAGGTAGTTGAGGCCGGCGCCCCAGCCGGTGGCGATGGCGAGAGCTCCGATCGAACTACCGGCATCCGCGCCGGCCTTGCACGCTTCGGCACTCAGCCACGCAAGATCGGCGCAGGTGCGCGCCTCGGGCGTGCTGCCCGGGGCGATCGCGATGTCGAACCCACCGAACAGGAAGCCCAGGGCCAACAGCAGACCGCCGGCGGCCACGAACGGGATCATGTAGGAGACACCGGTCATCAGCGCCTGCTGGACGCGCTTGCCGATGCTCAGCTGGGAGCCTCCGCCGGCAGCGGCGGCCGAGGCCCCACCTGCCGAACCGGCGACCTTGCGGGCGTTCGGGTTGTCGATCGCGGCGAGCGCCTCGGCGACCAGCTTGGAGGGCTCGTTGATGGCGCGCTTCACACCCGCCTCGATCACGGGCAGGCCGGCGAAGCGCTCACGCTCCCGTACCGGGACGTCGGCGGCGAAGATCGCCGCGTCCGCGCCCTTGATCAGGTCGAGATCGAGCCAGTCGATCTTTCCGGAACCCTGCGGCTCGACGATCAGCTCGACGCCGGCGGCCTTGCCCGCCTGCTCCAGGCCGTCAGCGGCCATGAAGGTGTGTGCGATGCCGGTCGGGCACGAGGTGACCGCGACGATCAGCTTCTTGCGGGGTTCGTCCGCCACCCGCGCCGGCGCCGGTGCGGCCGCGGCGGGCGCCACGGACGGAGCAGCCGGCGCGTCCGGCTGGGTGGCCTGGTTGACCAGTGCGACGACCTGCTCTGGCGTGGTGGCGCTGCGCAGGCCCTCGAGGAACTCCGCGCGCATCAGCGAGCGGGCCAGCATCGCCAGCAGGGTGAGGTGCGCGTCGTCGGAACCCTCCGAGGCGGCGATCATGAAGCAGACGTCGGCGGGGCCGTCGGCGGCGCCGAAATCGACCTTGGGGTTCAGCCGGGCGAACGCGAGGGTGTTCGTGTTCACGGCAGCGGAGCGGCAGTGCGGGATGGCGATCCCGCCGCCGAGGCCGGTGACGGCCTTCTCCTCGCGGGCGAGGGCGTCGGCGGCGAGGCCGGCAGCCTCGGCACGGCCGGACTTGGCGACCAGGGCGGCCAAGTTTGTGATGACGTCGGTCTTGGTGTGGCCGAGGTCTGCGTCCAGAAGGACGAGATCGGCGGTGATCAGCGGTTCGGACAACGGAGTTCCTTTGGTGTGTGCGGACGGTGGTTGGGCGGACGGTGGACGGTGGTTGGGCGGACGGTGGTTGGTGGTGGGCGAATCCGGGTCAGGCGATGGTGGAGACGGTGACGGCTGTCGTGTTCAGTTGTTCGGGCTTCGGTAGCGCCGTCCCGGCCAGCGATGCGGCCGCCGATCCGTAGGCGACGGCGAGCCGGAGCCGGTCGGGAGCGGACAGCTCCCGGGTGTGGGCGAGGACATAGCCGGCGACCGAGGAGTCCCCGGCGCCCACGGTGCTGCGGACGGTGATCGGCGGCGGCGCGGCGTGCCAGGCACCTTCGGGCGTGACCAGAACGGCACCCGCACCGCCGAGGGTGGCCATCACGGCGCCGACACCCCGCTCGACCAGGGTGCGGGCAGCCTCGACGCACCCGGTCGGGTCGCCGGCCGCTGCGGATGCCTCCAGCGCTTCGGGATCGGCTCCGGTGAGCTGGGCGAGTTCCTCGGAGTTGGGCTTGAGCAGGTCAGGGGCGGCATCCGGGAACCGGGCGGCCAGGGCGAGCAACGGGGCGTCCGAGGTGTCGACGGCGATCCGGCAACCCCACGGACGCAACGCGCGGACCAGATCGGCGTACCACTGCTCGGGCACGCCGGGGGGCAGCGATCCGGACAGCACCACCCAGTCGGCACGTTCCGACTCGAGCACCAGCAGGTGGGCCAGGCGCTCGATCGTCTCGGCGTCCAGGCTCGGCCCGGGCTCGTTGATCTTGGTGGTGGTGCCGTCGGCCTCGGTGAGGGTCAGGTTGGTGCGGACGGCCCCGGCCAGCGGCACGGAGCGGTACGGCACGCGCAGCGCGTCGAGCCCGTGCAGGATCGGGTCGTCGGGGTCGGCCGGAAGGATCGCCCGCACCGGATGGCCGGCGTAGTGGGCCACCCGGGCCACGTTGATGCCCTTGCCCCCGGGCTCGACGGTGACCGAGCTGACCCGGTGCACCTCGCCGCGCGCGAGCGGGCGGTCGAGGGTGGCGGTGCGGTCGAGCGAGGGGTTGGCTGTGAGTGTGACGATCATGCGATGACAACCTCGATTCCGGCGTTGCTCAGGTCGGCGCGGTCATGGGCGGAGATGCCCGCGTCCGTGATCAGGACGTCGGCCGCGGCCAGCGGGGCGAAGGTGACGAGCAGTTCGACGCCGATCTTCGAGGAGTCCGCGAGCACCACCGTCCGGCGGGCGGCGGCGACCATGGCCTCCTTCACTGCGGCCTCGTCGGGATCCGGGGTGGAGAAGCCGTGGCCCACCGTGATTCCGTTGGTGCCGACGAAGGCGACATCGCAGCGAAGCCGGCCGAGGGCTGCGACGGCCTCGCCACCGACCGTTGCCTGGGTGATGCCGCGGACGCGTCCCCCGAGGAGGTGTACCTGGACTCCCCCGTTGGCTGCGGCGAGCTGGGCGGCGACCGGCACGGAGTTGGTCACGACGGTGCTCAGGGCGCCCGGGGGCACGGCAGCGGCGAGCCGGCCGATCGTGGTGCCCGCGTCGAGGATCACCGTGGAGCCGGCGGGCGGCAGGTAGGCCAGGGCCGCCTCGGCGATCCGGGTCTTCTGGGCGACGAAGGCCGGCTCGCGCTCGGTCAGCGCGGTCTCGACCAGGGCAACGTTCTCTGCGACGACCGCTCCCCCGTGCACGCGGCGGAGGATGCCGCGCTTGTCGAGCACGTCCAG
>PHEV01000104.1 GCA_002843035.1 Actinobacteria bacterium HGW-Actinobacteria-5
AGGCCGCCGTAGGTCGTCTCGGCGACGGCGTGCAGGTCGGACTCCCGGGCCAGTCGCCGCCGGATCGCCTGGCGAACCAGCCGGTCCTCGTCGGCGACCGCGACATGGAGCACGCCCGGATCGGTCCGGGGGCGCACCACAGGAGCGGGCGTCGAGGGTTCGTGCCCGTGTGCGTTGAGCCGCGACGACATGCTGCCCGTTCACCGTCCCCCCGCAGTTGGACGGAGAGTGTCAGTTCGATCTGAACGACGGGTGTCGCCACGATGAGCGCCGGCCGGGGGGCGGATGACGACTTCGGGGCATCGGGGGCACCGCTCGCGATGCACGGCGGGACGTGACGCGCCCGGCTCGGTGAGGGGCTGGCCGCCGTCGGTCGGGATCCCTGTCGAGGCGGCGCGCGCCCGTCACCGTCGGTTCGCCTCCCGGACACCTTCCGGGGCTACCATTTCCTGTGGAAACGACGTGCCCCGCCGCGGCGGACGAGTGAAGGAGGTGAGGCGGATGTCACCCGGCAGTCCCCTGATACCCGTCCTGCCCACTTCCCGCGGCGCGCGTCCGAACTGATCCGACCCGGATCGGGCCTGCCGCGGGCTCCCGCACGAGGAGCACGCCATGAACCTGAATCTCTCCCTGCCCGGCCGCCTCGGACTGTCTCCGGCCTTCCGCGCCACGCACCTGCGTCGCGGCCCGCTCGCGCCTCCCGCCGTCGCGGAGGCCACCCCAGCGAGCGAATCCACCGATCCCCTGGCCGCGGCGATCGACTGGGCGTACTACCTGGACGGGCACCGGCAGCCGGACATCGACTTCGCCGCCGCCTGCGACCGCGCGGGTTCCGGCTCGGGTTTCGTCTGGTTGGGCCTGTTCGAGCCCACCTCCGCCCAGCTGGACGTCCTCGGCGGTGTGTTCGGGCTGCACCCCCTGGCCCTGGAGGACGCCGGCAACTCCCGGCAGCGCCCCAAGCTCGAGCGTTACGAGGACGGCACGCTGTTCCTCTCCCTGCGCACGCTGGGCTACGTCGACACCGACACCCGGGGTGAGGGCGGCGAGATCGTCGAGACCGGGACGGCGACCGTGCTGGTCGGTGAGTGGTACGCGCTCACCGTCCGACACGGCCGCTACGGCGCCCTCCAGCCGGTGCGGCGCAGCCTGGAATCGCGGCCCGAGCACCTGTCCCGCGGGCCGATCGCCGTGCTGCACGGGGTGATCGACTCCGCGGTGGACGACTACCTGCGGGTCGCCGACGAGGTCGAGCAGGACGTGGAGGAGATCGAGACCCACGTCTTCGCCGTCCGCGGCACTCCACAGGTCGAGCGGATCTACCAGCTCAAGCGCGACCTGATCGAGATGAAGCGCACCGTGGCGCCGCTGAACGCGCCGCTGCGCAGGCTCGCCGACCAGCAGTCCGACGGGGAGATGCGCCAGTACTTCCTCGACGTGCACGACCACCTCGAGCAGGTGCGCGAGCAGGTCGGCAGTTTCGACGAGCTGATGTCGTCGATCCTGCAGGCGGCCGTCGCCCGGCTCTCGGTCTCGGAGAACGAGGACATGCGCAAGATCTCCGCGTGGGTGGCGATCGCCGCCGTCCCGACGATGGTGGCGGGGATCTACGGCATGAACTTCCGGTTCATGCCCGAACTGGACAGCCCGTTCGGCTACCCGGCGGTGATCCTCGGAATGGTCGTGGTGTGCCTGCTGCTGTACCGCAACTTCCGGCGGCACGGCTGGCTGTAGCCACCCGTCCGCTCACGGCCGCCACGGGACGGGTCGATCGCACCAGGACGCCGTTCCGCCATCGGGAGAATTCCTCAGCAGGGGTGGTCCGCGCGCTCCGGACAGCACCATTTCTCATAGGTCAGACCGTTTGTCTCACGCCTGTCCGTAATCACCCTGTTACGACGAGGTGTAGTAGATGGTCTGAGAGGATGGAACCATGAGTCAGCGAACCATTGGTGTGACCGAGCTCGCCCTCCGCGACGCTCACCAGAGCCTGATGGCGACCCGTATGGCCCTCGAAGACATGGTCGGGGCATGCGAGGACATCGATCAGGCCGGCTACTGGAGCGTCGAGTGCTGGGGTGGTGCTACCTACGACGCGTGTATCCGGTTCCTCAACGAGGATCCCTGGGTGCGGCTGCGGACTTTCCGCGAGCTGATGCCCAACTCCCGCCTGCAGATGCTGCTGCGCGGGCAGAACCTGCTCGGCTACCGCCACTACGAGGACGAAGTGGTGGAGCGCTTCGTGGACAAGTCCGCGGAGAACGGCATGGACGTGTTCCGCGTCTTCGACGCCCTGAACGACCCCCGCAACATGGCCCACGCGATGCAGGCGGTCAAGAAGACCGGCAAGCACGCCCAGGGCACCATCTGCTACACCATCTCCCCGCTGCACACCGTCGAGGGTTACGTGCACCTCGCCGGGCAGCTGCTCGACATGGGTGCCGAGTCGCTCGCCCTGAAGGACATGGCTGCGCTGTTGCAGCCGCAGCCCGCCTACGACATCGTCCGCGGGATCAAGGAGACCTACGGCGAGGACGTCCAGATCAACGTCCACTGCCACTCCACCACCGGCGTCACCCTGGTCTCGCTGCAGAAGGCCATCGAGGCCGGAGCCGACGTGGTCGACACCGCGATCAGCTCGATGTCGCTCGGCCCGGGCCACAACCCGACCGAGTCGCTGGTCGCCATGCTCGAGGGCACGCCGTACACCACCCAGCTCGACCCCGAGCGGCTGCTCCGGATCCGTGACCACTTCGCGAAGATCCGGCCGAAGTACGCCGAGTTCGAGTCGGCGACGCTGGTCGACACCGACATCTTCTCCAGCCAGATCCCCGGCGGCATGTTGTCGAACATGGAGTCCCAGCTGAAGGCCCAGGGCGCCGGCGACCGGATCAAGGAGGTCATGGAGGAGGTCCCGCTGGTCAAGGCCGACGCCGGACACCCGCCGCTGGTCACCCCGTCCAGCCAGATCGTGGGCACCCAGGCCGTGTTCAACGTCCTGATGGGCCGCTACAAGGTGATGACCGGCGAGTTCGCCGACCTGATGCTCGGCTACTACGGCGAGTGCATCGGTGAGCGCAACCCCGAGGTGGTCGCGATCGCCCAGGCGCAGGCCAAGAAGGAGCCGATCACCGGGCGTCCGGCCGACCTGCTGCCGCCCGAGTGGGGCAAGCTCTCCGAGGACGCTGCGAAGCTCGACGGCTTCGACGGCACCGACGAGGACGTGCTCACCTACGCCATGTTCCCCGGCGTCGCTCCCGGCTTCTTCAGCACCCGCGACGACGGCCCCAAGAACGTCGGCAAGACCGCTGAGCAGTTGAAGGCCGAGGCCGATGCGGCCGGCGGTGCGGCCAACGCCGTGCGCGGCCCGATCAAGTACAAGGTGTCGCTCGGCGGACGCGAGAACACTGTCACCGTCGAGATGGCGTGAGGTAGGACGACATGAGCAAGAAGCCAGTACCGATGAAGAAGCGGGTCGCCGAGTTGCTCGACGCCCGCCTGACCGCCCGCGCCGGCGGTGGCGAGGCCCGGCTGCAGAAGCAGCGTGACGCCGGCAAGATGACCGCCAGGGAGCGGATCGACGCACTGATCGATCCGGACAGCTTCCAGGAGATCGGCCTGTTCCGGAAGAACCGGACGGTCACGTTCGGCATGGACACCGCCGACATGCCCGCGGACGGCGTGGTCACCGGCACCGCCGCGATCTTCGGTCGCCCGGTGCACATCGCCAGCCAGGATTTCACCGTCGTGGGTGGATCTGCGGGCGAGACGCACAACAAGAAGGTCGTGCAGATGATGGAGTCGGCCCTGGAGACCGGCACCCCCTTCATCTTCTTCAACGATTCGGGTGGCGCCCGCGTCCAGGAGGGCATCGACTCGCTGTCCGGCTACGGCCAGGTGTTCTACGCCAACGTCCTGCTCTCCGGTGTGGTGCCGCAGATCTCGATCATCGCCGGCCCCTGCGCCGGTGGCGCGGTCTACTCCCCGGCGCTGACCGACTTCATCATCCAGACCCGCAAGGCCCACATGTTCATCACCGGGCCGAGCGTGATCAAGCAGGTCACCGGCGAGGAGGTCACCCAGGACCAGCTGGGCGGCGCGGACACCCACATGGCCGTGTCCGGCGTGAACAGCTTCGTGGCCGATGACGACGAGCAGGCGATCCTGATCGCGAAGAAGCTGCTCACCTTCCTGCCCCAGAACAACACCGAGGAGCCGCCGCTGATCGAGGGCGACTACAACGTGGAGTACGACCCGTCGCTGCACGACGTGGTCCCGGTGGACGGCAAGCAGGGCTACGACGTGCGGGACGTGATCGCCAAGATCATCGACAACGCCGACTTCCTCGAGGTCCAGGCCGGGTACGCGACCAACATCGTGGTGGGCTTCGCGCACATCAACGGGCGCAGCGTCGGCATCGTCGCGAACCAGCCGAACGTGATGGCCGGCGTGCTCGACATCAACGCCTCCGACAAGGGCAGCAAGTTCATCCGGTTCTGCAACGCCTTCAACATCCCGATCCTGACCCTGGTCGATGTCCCCGGCTACCTGCCGGGCACCGCCCAGGAGTACGGCGGCATCATCCGGCACGGCGCCAAGATGCTCTACGCCTACTCGGCTGCCACCGTCCCGAAGATCACCGTGGTGCTGCGCAAGGCCTACGGCGGCTCGTATCTGGCGATGGCGGCCAAGGACCTGGGCGCAGACAAGGTCTTCGCCTGGCCGACGGCCGAGATTGCCGTGATGGGTGCGGAGGGTGCGGCTGCGGTCGTGTTCCGCAAGGAGATCGCGGCGGCGGATGACCCCGAGGCCAAGCGCGAGGAGCTGGTGGAGCAGTACCGCAACACGTTCTCCACCCCGTTCATGGCGGCTGCCCGCGGCCTGGTCGATGACATCATCGACCCGGGCGACACCCGGCGGAAGGTGGCCATGGCGCTCGAGCTGCTGGCGACCAAGCGCGAACTGCGGCCGGCCAAGAAGCACGGCCTCGGGCCGGTGTGATCGACATGGCAGACGAAGCGGAACTGCTTGACCTCGTCAAGGCGCTCACCGAGCGCATCGAGGGCATGGAGATCAAGATCAAGACGCTCGAACTGCACTGCCAGGACGTGCCCGAGGAGACCCTGGTGGCGATTGCTGCCGCCGTGGCCGCCTACCTCGGCCACCGGGCCAAGCGTCGTCAGCCCCACTTCACGACGGGACGCAACTGGGCGTCGAACACGCGGCGCTCCCAGCACACCCACCACCCGCTGTACACGCGCTGAGAAGGAAGACCAATGAAACTGAAGGTGACTGTCAACGGGATCGCCTACGACATCGACGTGGAGGTGGAGGAGCAGGAGGCTCCCCAGCTCGGCGCGATTGTCATCGGCGGCAGTGGGGCCATCCATACCCCGACGACCGCGTCGGTCCAGGCGGCTTCGGCGAACGCCGTGGTCGCTCCGCTGGCCGGCACGGTGGCCCGGGTGCTGGTCGAGGAGGGCCAGGAGATCGCCGCCGGTGAGGTGCTGATGGTGCTCGAGGCCATGAAGATGGAGACCGAGATCACCGCGCCGAAGGCCGGTACGGTGGCCCGGATCCTGGTCGAGAAGGGCACGCCGGTGAAGGCCGGCGAAGGCCTGATCGAACTCGACTGACTCGTCTGGCAGGAGGCCCGTCCCGTTCCGGGGCGGGCCTCCTGAGCGTCCCGGCGGGTAGGTTGCACGGCATGGCACGCGTCGCACTGATCGGACTCGGGCGGATGGGTTCGGGAATCGCCTCCCGGCTGCTGGACGCCGGGCACGACCTGGTGGTGGCCAACCGGACCCCGGAGCGCGCCGCGCCGCTGGTGGCGCGTGGTGCCCGCCTGGCATCCTCGCCCGCGGCGGCTGCCGCCGACGCCGACGCCGTGGTCGTGATGGTCAGCGACGACGACGCGTCCCGGGCCGTCTGGCTGGGTGCCGACGGCGTGTTCGCCGGGCGTCCCGGCCCCGGCACTCTCGCGATCGAGTGCTCCACGCTCTCCCACGACTGGGTGCTCGAGCTCTCCGACGCCGCGTCCGCCGCGGGGCTGCGCTACGTGGACTGCCCGGTGACCGGGCTGCCCGAGGCCGCCGCAGCGGGAACGCTCACCCTTCTCGTCGGCGCGGACCCCGGCGTCCTCGCGGCGGCCATGCCCCTGCTGGAGGCGTTCTCCGCACGCCTGCTGCACTTCGGCGGCGTCGGTGCCGGCACCTCCTACAAGCTGATCGTGAACCTGATCGGCGCCGTGCAGATCGCCGGTGTCGCCGAGGGGCTGGCGATGGCAGAGCGGGCCGGGCTCGACCTCGGCCAGGTCGCGGAGGCGATCGCGTCCGGCCAGGCGGCCAGCCCGCAGGTCGTGCGGAACAGCCGGCGGATGGCCGCGGCCGACCACGACGAGGTCGTGTTCTCCGGCCGGCTGCGACACAAGGACACCGCCTACGCGATCCGGCTGGCCGAGCGGCTGGGGGTCGGGGCGCCGTTCGGCCAGGTGGCTCTGGACGGCCTGGAGTCCCTGCTCGCGGCCGGCCTGGGCGAGGTGAACGAGAGCGCAGTGATCGAGATCGCCCGGCGGCGGACGCAGCGAGATTCTGGACGATAAGGGGACGGTTCCCCTTTTCGGCCAGGTCAGGCGTAGGAGCCGCGGAAGACCTTGTGCTGGGCCGGCTGGGCGACCGGACGGATGGTCAGCCGGTCGATGTTCACGTGCGCAGGGCGGGTGGCCATCCACGTGATCGCCTCGGCCACGTCCTGAGCCGTCAGCGGGTTCGGCACGCCGGTGTAGACGGCGTCCGCGCGCTCCTGGTCGCCGCCGTAGCGGGTCAGTGAGAACTCCTCGGTGTGCACCATCCCCGGGCAGATCTCGGTGATCCGGACAGGCTGGTCGAAGAACTCCAGGCGCAGCGTGCCGGCGATCATCCGCTCGGCAGCCTTCGCCCCGCAGTAGCCCGCGCCGCCCTCGTAGGGCCCGTCCGCCGCGACCGAGGTGACGAACACGATCGCCCCGCGTGCGGCCACCAGCGCGGGCAGCAGGGCCCGGGTGACCTTCTCTGTGCCGATCACGTTGACCGCGTACATCTGCTGCCAGGCATCGGTGTCGGCCGCGGAGACGGGCTCCTGGCCGAACGCGCCGCCGGCGTTGTTCACCAGGACGTCCAGCCGGGGCCCGACGGCTTCGGCAAGGGCTGCGACGTCCGCGTCCGCGGTGACGTCGCAGGCCAGCGCCCGTCCGCCGATCTCGGCGGCGAGCGCCTCGACCCGGTCGGCCCGGCGGGCGGCGCAGATCACCTCGAATCCCTGTGCGGCGAACAGGCGGGCGGTGGCGGCGCCGATCCCGCTGCTGGCTCCCGTGACGACGGCTGTTCCACGATCACTCATGCCGCGATTCTGCCAGCCTCGAACAGTCGGGATCCCGGGCGGTCACGGGCCGATAGGCTCGGTGCCATGACTGCAACGCTGATCCTGCTCCGCCATGGTGAGAGCGAATGGAACGCCAAGAACCTGTTCACCGGGTGGGTGGACGTCGACATCAACGAGAAGGGAATCGGGGAGGCCAAGCGCGGCGCGGAGCTGCTCAAGGCCGAGGGCCTGTTGCCCGATGTCGTGCACACCTCCGTGTTGCGTCGCGCCATCCACACCGCGTACCTCGCGTTGGACGGCTGCGATCGTCACTGGATCCCGGTGAAGCGGTCCTGGCGGCTCAACGAGCGCCATTACGGCGCTCTCCAGGGCAAGAACAAGGCCCAGACGCTGGAGGCGTACGGCGAGGAGCAGTTCATGCTCTGGCGCCGCTCCTACGACACCCCTCCGCCCCTGATCGCCGCGGACGACGAGTTCTCCCAGTACGCCGACCCCCGCTACGCCAGCCTGCCCTCGGAGGCACGGCCGCTGACCGAGTGCCTCAAGGACGTCGTGGGCCGGATGCTGCCGTACTGGTACGACGCGATCGTCCCCGACCTGAGGGACGGCAAGGTCGTGATCGTGGTCGCGCACGGCAACTCGCTGCGCGCCCTGGTCAAGCACCTGGACAACATCAGTGACGCCGACATCGCCGGCCTGAACATCCCGACCGGCATCCCGCTGCTGTACGAACTGGACGAGGACCTGCGTCCGACCGTGCCGGGCGGCCGCTACCTCGACCCGGACGCCGCAGCTGCCGCGATCGAGGCGGTCAAGAACCAGGGCAAGAAGTAGCTCCCGGACCGAAACGGGGACGGTTCCGAACTCGGTCCACTCTCAGGTGGACCATATTCGGAACCGTCCCCAATTCGGTCCGATCAGGCGACCGGCCAGTTCTCGCCCTCGGGCAGCAGGCCGGTGATCACGTAGATCACCCGGGACGCCATCAGCACGGCGTGGTCGGCGATCCGTTCGTAGTAGCGGCCGAGCAGTGCGACGTCGACCGCTGCCTCCACGCCGTAGGACCAGTCCTGGCCGAGCAGCAGCCGGAACTGGCTCTTGCGCAGTTCGTCCATCTCCTCGTCGTTGTCGGCGAGCTTGCCCGCGTCGTGCGCATTGCGCTCACGCAGCGAGCGTCCGGCGGTCTGCACCATCTCCTCGGCCACGCGCGCCATCAACGTGAAGTTCGGCACCAGGCCGTCCGGCACGGCGTGGTCGGGGAAGCGCAGCCGTGCGATCTTGGCGACGTGCGCGGCCAGGTCGCCCATCCGGGCGAGGTCGGCGACCATGCGCATCGCAGCGACCACCGTGCGCAGCTCACCGGCGACCGGCGCCTGCCGGGCCAGCAGCTGGAAGCACCGGGCCTCGAGCTCGTCGTGCAGCTCGTCGATCCCCGCGTCGTCGCTAATCACCTGTTCAGCCGTGGCGAGGTCGGCCTCCAGCAGTGCCTTGGTGGCCTCGCGGACGGCGACCTGCACCGCTTCGCTCATTCGCACCAGGTCGGTGACCACACTCTCCAGGCTTTCGTGGTAGTTGTCGCGCATCTGCTTCTTCCGTTCCAGGGCCGCCATCCGTGCGGTCGGCGTTATTGTCCCGCGGAAAGGCTAGACAGGCGCCCGACTCGCCATCGGGACACCGGCCCAACACCGGGTGAACACTCGGTGAATCTTCGACCAAACCAGCGCGGGCTGAGGTGAATTCTGGGCAGCGAGCGGTCGGCGTCCCTCTAGACTCCCGAGCATGACGCCCAACGCCTTGGCCTTGCTGGCTCTGGTGTTCGGGGCCGGACTCGGCGCCCTGGCCGTGTGGCTGGGGGTGCGCCGCGCGAACGCCAGGGACGCGAGCCAGGTGATCGCCCGGCAGCAGCTCGGCGAGATCCTCTCCCCGCTGCGCGCCGCCGTCGCCGTGGTCACCGATGCGGACGTCGTGCTGGCGGCGTCCTCCTTCGCGAAGGCCTGTGGCCTGGTCCGCGGGTCGTCGCTGGGCCCGTCCGAGGTTCTCGACATGCTCACCGACACCCGGCAGAAGGGCCGTCCGGTCGAGCGCGACCTGCGACTGCCGCCCGGACCGGGAAGCCCGGTGGTCCAGCTCGCCGTGAAGGTCGTTCCGCTGAGCAACGGGGCTGCCCTCGTGGTGGGGGAGGACCGGTCCGCCGACCTGCGGTTCAGTGAGACCCGGCGGGATTTCGTCGCCAACATCACCCATGAGCTGAAGACCCCGATCGGGGCGATCGGCCTGCTGGCCGAGGCTGCGGACGCGGCGGCGGACGACCCCGACGCCGTGCACAGGTTCCTCGGCAAGCTCAGCAAGGAGAACCGGCGGCTGAACGAGCTGGTGTCCCAGATCATCGCGCTCTCCCGGCTGCAGGCCGAGGACCCGATGCTGGCCGCCCACGAAGTGGACGTCGCCGGGGTGCTCGAGGCGTCCGTGGCCCGCTGCCGCGAGATCGCCGAGGCGGGTGGGATCAGCCTCAGCCTGAGCGCCGAGCCCGGCCTGCAGGTGGTCGGGGACGCCGAGGAGCTGGAGACCGCCGTGACCAACCTGGTCCAGAACGCGGTCGCCTACTCCGAGACCGGGGCCCGGGTGGCCGTCACCAGCCGGTCCAGCGGTGACCGGGTCGAGATCCGCGTCTCCGACAACGGCATCGGGATCAGCGAGGCCGACCAGGCACGCATCTTCGAGCGGTTCTACCGTGTCGACGCCGACCGCAGTCGCGCGAGCGGCGGCACCGGGCTCGGGCTGTCCATCGTCAAGCACGTCGTCCACGCCCACGGTGGCGAGGTTGCCGTGTGGAGCAAGCTCGGGCAGGGCTCGACCTTCACTCTCAGGCTGCCGGCCAGCCAGGAAGGAGTACCGGAATGACCAGGGTGCTGATCATCGAGGACGAGGAGACCTACCGGGAGACCCTCGGTTTCCTGCTGCAGAAGGAGGGGTTCGAGGTCAGCCTCGCCCCCGACGGTGCGGCGGGCCTGGTCGCCTACGACCGCCAGGGCGCTGACATCGTGCTGCTCGACCTGATGATGCCGGGGCTCTCCGGGACGGAGGTGTGCCGCCAGTTGCGCGCGCGGGGCAGCGTCCCGATCATCATGGTGACTGCCCGGGACACCGAGATCGACAAGGTGGTCGGCCTCGAGCTCGGTGCCGACGACTACGTGACCAAGCCGTTCAGCCACCGCGAACTGGTCGCCCGGATCCGGGCGGTGCTGCGGCGCGGCCAGGACGTCGAGCTGATCGCCGACGTGGTGGAGGCCGGCGGCGTCCGGATGGATGTGGAGCGGCATGAGACCAGCGTGCGCGGGACACCGGTGCAGCTGGCGCTGAAGGAGTTCGAGTTGCTGGAACTGCTGCTGCGCAACTCCGGGCGCGTGCTCACCCGCGGCCAGCTGATCGACCGGGTCTGGGGCCCCGACTACGTCGGCGACACCAAGACGCTGGATGTGCACGTGAAGCGGCTGCGGGCCAAGCTGGAGGAGGACCCGGGCAACCCCGTGCTGCTGGTCACCGTTCGGGGCCTGGGCTACAAGTTCAACGCCTGAATCGCAGTCTCGCCGACGCTGGCGGGTGTCGGAGGTGGTTGGCCGGGCCGTTAGGGTTGGTCCTCGTGTCCGACATCACTGTCTTCTCAGGCCACGCACACCGCGAATTCGCCGAGGAGATGTGCAGCATCCTCGGCGTCGAGCTCTCGGCGTCCCGGCTCTCCCGGTTCTCCAACGACTGCCTGCAGGTGCAGCTGCGCGCCAACTGCCGCCAGCGCGACGTGTACATCGTGCAGCCCCTGGTGCCGCCCACCCAGGAGAACCTGATGGAGCTGCTGATGATGGTGGACGCGGCGCGCGGTGCGTCCGCTGCCCAGGTCACCGTCGTCATGCCCCACTACGCCTACGCCCGCTCGGACAAGAAGGACGCGCCGCGGATCAGCATCGGCGGACGCCTGGTGGCCGACCTGATCCACACGGCCGGCGCGAACCGGGTGCTCACCATGAACCTGCACGCCGAGCAGGTGCACGGCTTCTTCTCGATGCCGGTCGACCACCTGACCGCGCTGCCGGTCCTCGCCCGACACTTCCGCAGCCGCGACCTGTCGAACACGGTCGTGATCTCCCCCGACTTCGGCAACGCCAAGGACGCCAACCGGTTCGCCCGGATGCTCGGTGTCCCGATGGCTGCCGGCTCGAAGCGGCGCCAGGCCGACGACAAGGTCGTGATCGATGCCATCGTCGGGAAGGTCGGCGGCAAGGACGCGATCATCCTCGACGACGAGATCGCGACAGCGGGCTCGGTCGTCGAGCTGATCGACACCGTCCGGCGCTACCACGTGAACTCCATCTCGATCGCGTGCACCCACGGGTTGTTCTCGGGCAAGGCGGTCGAGCGCCTGAACGCGGTGCCCGACATCGTCGAGATCGTCTCCACCAACACCGTGCCGGGACCGGAGGGGCTGGACCGCCTGACCACCGTCTCGGTGGCACCGCTGTTCGCCGAGGCTGTGCGGCGGATCAACTGCGGCGAGAGTGTCTCCGGACTGTTCTCTGACGAGGATACCTACGGGGAGTGACTCGCAGACCTCGACGACGGGGCCGGCTTCCGCAAGGAGGCCGGCCCTGTTGTTTTGGCAGGAACCCCAACTGATCCCAACCGGAACTCGCCTCAGCGCTTGACAATCCCAATCAAAACCAGATAGAACAAGGCATAGCAACATTGCGGTTGGTTCAGGAGGTTGGGATGTACGCAGAGGAGCGACACCGCACGATCGTCAATCTGGCCCTGCGCTACGACCGGGTATCGGTCGCCGATCTCGCCACCCGGTTCGATGTCACCACCGAGACCATCCGGCGCGACCTGGACGTGCTCGACAAGCGCGGCATCCTCCGCCGCGTGCACGGGGGAGCGGTCGTCGCAGAGAACGTTGCCCTGGTCGAGACCGCGCTGACCGAGCGC
>PHEV01000105.1 GCA_002843035.1 Actinobacteria bacterium HGW-Actinobacteria-5
TCGAGATCCGGGCGCACACCGTCCTGCTCGCGCTCGCCGTGGTCACCCTCGGCCTGGTCGCGCCGCTGATCGCGATCCGGCGCCAATGGCAGCTCGACGGGACCCCGGACGGCCTGGCCGGATCGGCGGGATGAGCCTGACCGGCCACGGATCCACACCCACCCGGCTCAGCCGTTCGCATACCACCAGACCAGCGCCGCGGCCGCCGCCAGGTCGAGGGCCAGCACGGCCCCCAGCTGGATGCGGCGCAACGACCTCCCCCGTTGCCAGTTCGCACTGACCAGGGACGCCAGGGCCGGCACGAACGCGGCCACCGCCCACCACCACCACTCGGTGATCGCGTCGGTGGCGATCAGGGACCCCAGTCCGGCGACCATCGCCGCCCATAGCCACCAGTCCAGCTTCAGCAGCAGCAGCGCCGGGATCAGGCACAGCGCGAACCCGATCAGGCCCGCCCAGATCGCCCAACCGAGCTTGCAGCTCGCCAACGCGTCGTCGGCCGACCCCGCGCCCTTGCACAGGAACACCGCGAGGGTCTGGTTCGACAGCACCACAACCAGCCCCGCGCCCACGGCTGCCAGCACAGCGGCCAGGTACGACCACGCCACGCGCGCCGAGACCGGCATCACGTCCCCCACCTCGGAGGGGCGTGACTGCACGCGCGCCCGACGTCGGGCCATTACCTGGTCAGCAGCGACCGCAGGACGTACTGCATGATGCCGCCGTGCCGGTAGTAGTCCGCCTCGCCGGGGGTGTCGATCCGCACCACGGCATCGAAGACGACCGGCTCGCCGGCGCCGGACGCGGTGACCCGCACCGTCTGCGGAGTGGTGCCGTCGTTGAGCGCGGTGACGCCCTCGATCGTGAACGACTCGGTGCCGTCCAGGCCAAGGGAGCTGGCGGTCTCGCCCTCCGGGAACTGCAGCGGGAGGACACCCATGCCGATCAGGTTCGAACGGTGGATCCGCTCGTAACTCTCCGCGATGACGACCTTCACACCGAGCAGCGCGGTGCCCTTGGCCGCCCAGTCGCGGGACGAGCCCGAGCCGTACTCCTTGCCGGCGAGCACCACCAGCGGTGTCCCGGTCGCGGCGTAGTTGACCGACGCGTCGTAGACCGTCGTGACCGGGCCGCCAGCCTGGGTGAAGTCGCGGGTGAAGCCGCCTTCGGTGCCGGGGGCGAGCTGGTTGCGCAGCCGGATGTTGGCGAAGGTGCCCCGGATCATCACCTCGTGGTTGCCGCGACGCGAACCATAGGAGTTGAAGTCCCTGCGCTCGACGCCGTGCTCGCTGAGGTACTTCCCTGCCGGGCTGTCGGCCTTGATCGAACCGGCCGGCGAGATGTGGTCGGTGGTCACCGAATCGCCCAGCTTGAGCAGGACCCTGGCGCCGGACACGTCGGTGACGGGGACGGGCTGGGCGGGCATGTTCTCGAAGTACGGGGGCTTTCGCACGTAGGTCGAGTCGCCGTCCCAGGCGAAGGTCTCCCCGGTCGGCGTCGGCAGCGAACGCCAGGTGTCGTCGCCCGCGAACACGTCGGCGTAACGGGAGGTGAACATGTCCGCAGAGATGGAGGAGCCGACCACCTCGTCCACCTCTGCCTGGCTGGGCCAGATGTCGCGCAGGAAGACGTCGTTGCCGGCCTCGTCCTGGCCGAGGGGCTCGGTGGTCAGGTCGATGTCCATCGTCCCTGCGAGCGCGTACGCCACCACCAACGGCGGACTGGCCAGGTAGTTCATCTTCACGTCGGGGTTGATCCGGCCCTCGAAGTTCCGGTTGCCGCTGAGCACCGAGGTCACCGCCAGGTCGTTGTCGTTGACGGCCTTGGAGACCTCAGGGATCAGCGGTCCCGAATTGCCGATGCACGTCGTGCAGCCGTAGCCGACCAGGTCGAAGTCGAGCGCCTGCAGGTAGGTGTCCAGGCCCGACTTCGCGTAGTAGTCGGTGACGACCTTGGAGCCCGGCGCCAGTGAGGTCTTCACCCACGGCTTGCGCTTCAGCCCCTTCTCCACCGCCTTCTTCGCGACCAGCGCGGCGCCGATCATCACGCTCGGGTTGGAGGTGTTCGTGCAGGACGTGATCGCCGCGATCGTGACCGCTCCGTTGGGAAGCTCGAACTCCTCGCCGCTGGCCAGGCTGACCTGGGCGGGCTTCGACTTCTCCGAGATGTAGCCCGGCACGATGTCCTCGAAGGACTCCTTCGCCTTGCTCAGCAGGATGCGGTCCTGCGGACGCTTCGGGCCGGCGATGCTCGGCACGACCGTGGACAGGTCGAGCTCCAGGTACTCGGAGTAGCGGGGCTCGTGGTCGGGATCGTGCCACAGGCCCTGGGTCTTCGCGTACGCCTCGACCAGCTCCAGCTGTTCGGCGCTGCGTCCGGTGAGGCGCAGGTAGTCGATCGTGTTGTCGTCGATCGGGAAAATCGCGATCGTGGAGCCGTACTCGGGGCTCATGTTGCCGATGGTGGCGCGGTTGGCCAGCGGCACCTCGGCGACGCCCGGCCCGTAGAACTCGACGAACTTGCCGACCACCTTGTGCTGGCGCAGCATCTCGGTGATGGTCAGGACGAGGTCGGTCGCGGTGGTGCCCTCGGGCAGCCTGCCGGACAGCTTGAAGCCGACCACGCGCGGGATCAGCATGCTCACCGGCTGGCCCAGCATGGCTGCCTCGGCCTCGATGCCGCCGACACCCCAGCCGACCACCCCGAGGCCGTTCACCATCGTCGTGTGGGAGTCGGTGCCGACGCAGGTGTCCGGATATGCCTGCAGGACGCCGTCCACCTCGCGCGGGAAGACCACGCGGGCGAGGTGCTCGATGTTCACCTGGTGCACGATGCCGGTGCCCGGTGGCACCACGACAAAGTCGTCGAACGCCGTCTGGCCCCAGCGCAGGAACTGGTAGCGCTCACGGTTGCGCTGGTACTCGAGCTCGACATTGCGGGTGAACGCGTCCGGGGTGCCGAACAGATCGGCCACCACCGAGTGGTCGATCACCATCTCGGCCGGTGAGAGCGGGTTCACCTTCGTCGCGTCGCCGCCGAGCTCGGCGATCGCCTCCCGCATCGTGGCCAGGTCGACCACGCACGGGACGCCGGTGAAGTCCTGCATGATCACCCGCGCCGGGGTGAACTGGATCTCGCGGTTCGGTTCGGCCTCGGGGTCCCAGGCTCCGAGTGCGGCGATGTCCTCTGCGGTGATGTTCGCGCCGTCCTCGGTGCGCAACAGGTTCTCCAGCAGAACCTTCAGGCTGAACGGCAGGGTCGCCGAGCCCTCGACCGCGTCCACGCGGAAGATCTGGTAGGTCGTGCCGGCGACGCTGAGTTCGTCCGCTGCGGAGTAGCTGTTGATGCCCATCGGTCCTCCCGAGGTCGCGGAGATATCTTGATGTCGAGATATTATCCCACTCGACCAGACGAGGCTAGCTGAGGCGGTCGCCGGTCGTGCGTGTTCCGCCGGACGTTTCAGCGCGCGGCGTGGCGTCGCTCGCCCCACTCGCTGCGCAGGTCCGGATCGGACATGACCAGGTAGACCAGCCCGCAGTCGTGCGGGCCGGTGACGTTCATCTGGCACAGGTTGCAGAACTCGTCCGGACGCAGCGGGCACTTCGCTTCCGGACGGGCGCGGCGCGGTGCGGACTCGGTGCTGGTCATTTCGCTTCGAGGATAGCCACGCACTCGACGTGGTGGGTCAGCGGGAACAGGTCGTGGGCGGTCACCGAGCTGGGCTCGTAGCCCAGTCCGGCAGCGGTGCGCAGGTCCCTTCCGAGAGCTGCGGGATCGCAGGCCACGTACGCGATCGCACGCGGCCGCCGCGCGGCGACTCCCGCGAGCACATCGGCTCCGGCACCGGTCCGGGGCGGGTCGAGGACGACCAGGTCCACCTGGCCGGGCAGCCGAGGCAGCCTGCGAGCCACATCGCCGGCCACGAACTCGCCGTCCAGGACGTTGCGCGCGGCGAGTTCGGTGGCGCGGCGGTCTCCCTCCACGCCCCAGACCCGCACACCACGCGCCGCCAGCGCCCCGGCGAAGAGGCCGACACCGCAGTACAGATCGAGGGCCGTCTCGCCGGAGCGCGGGACGAGCCCCGCCAGCACGCGCTGCACGAGCACTTCCGGCGCGCCCGCGTGCGCCTGCCAGAAGCCATCGGCAGCCACCAGATAGGACTGCTCCCCCACCTCTTCGGTCACGATGCCGCCCGCACCGGGGAGGAGGAATCCCGCACCACTGGCGGCCGCGACGCCGAGCACCTCGCCACCTGGCCGTCCGGGATCGGTGGGCGGCGCGGCGATGGCCGGGTCGGCGATCCGGCACCCGTCCGCAGGCAGGGGCACCACCTCGTCCGAACGGTGCGCGCGCAGGCCCGGGTGCCCGTCCGCGTCCAGGTGGTACCGCATGCGCCGTCGCCAGCCGAGCGGGGCCGGTGGCACCTCTTCGACGTCGCCGGCGAACTCGTAGCCGGCCAGGTGCCCGAGCAGCTCGGCGACGACCTGCCGCTTCAGCTCGCGGGTGTGGGCCGGCTCGACATGCTGGAAGTCGCAGCCACCGCACTGAGTGGCGATCGGGCAGGGCGGCGTGACGCGGTGCGGGCTGGCCCGGTGCACAGCGACCGCGTCCGCGCGGGCGAAGCGGCGGTTCACCGAGGTGATCCGGGCGTCGACCACCTCCCCGGTGAGGGCGTGCCGCACGAAGATCACCCGGCCCTCGTGGCGTGCGACGAAGTGTCCGCCGTGCGCCACCGGCCCGATCTCGAGGTCGGCGACCACGAGTCCGGGGTGCAGCTCGTTCACTCGCGGCGCGCGGGCTCGCGGCCGGAGTCGCCCATCCGTACCTGGCCGGAGCCCGGTCGACGCCAGGCGGCCGCCGTGTTGCGCTGGGCCCGGCTCAGCGCGTACTTCGAGGACGCCAGCTGGTACGGCACCGAGGTGACCATCACACCCTGCATGAAGTTCAGCCGGGCCTTCAGGATGAAGCCGGTCTGGTTGTGCAGGACACGCTCCCACCAATGTCCGACAACGTACTCCGGGATGTAGACGCAGACGACGTCGCGCGGATTGTCCGAGCGGATCCCCTTCACATAGTTCAGGAACGGTCCGGTGACCTCCCGGTAGGGCGAGGCGATCACCTTCAGCGGGATCTCGAGCTGCTGGGCGTCCCACTCGGCCACGATCGAGCGGGTCTCGACATCGTCGACGGAGACCAGCACCGCCTCGATGCTGCTGGCGCGGGTCGCCCGGGCGAAGTTCACCGCCCGCATGGTCGGCTTGTTGACCTCCTGGACCATGATCACTGCGCGCACCCGGCTCGGCAGCATCCGGGCGTCCGTCGGACCGACAGCCACCTCGCGGGCCACCTTCTGGTAGTGCCGATTGATGCTGCGCATCAACACGAACACCACGGCCATCGCCAGCACGGCGAGGTACGCGCCGTAGATGAACTTGGACGCCAGCACGATGACCAGCACGACGCCGGTGCCGGTGAGGCCGATCGTGTTGATCACCCGGGAGCGCTGCATGTGCGCGCGGCGTTTCGGGTCCTTCTCCGTCTTGAGGTGCCGCGTCCAGTGCCGGGTCATGCCGAACTGGCTGACCGTGAACGAGACGAACACGCCCACCACGTAGAGCTGGATCAGCGAGGTGACGTTCGCGTTGTACACCAGCACCAGCCCGACCGCCGCGGTGGCCAGCATGAGGATGCCGTTGGAGTAGGCCAGCCTGTCCCCGCGCGTGTGCAGTGCCTTCGGCAGGAAGCCGTCCCTGGCCAGGATCGACCCCAGCACCGGGAATCCGTTGAACGCGGTGTTCGCGGCAAGGAACAGGATCACCATCGTCATGGTGATCACGAAGTAGAAGCCCACCGGGAAGGTGTCGAAGATCGTCCGGGCCAGCTGCCCCATCGCGGTCTCGTGCGCGATCTCGACGGGGACGCCCGCCTGTTCGAAGTGGGACCCGCCGTCCGGGTCGATCAGCTTCAGCCCGGTCAGGTTCGCCAGCAGGATGATGCTGCCGAACATCGTGATCGCCACCGTGGCCAGCAGGGCGAGTGTGGTGGCGGCGTTGCGGCTCTTCGGCTCACGGAACGCGGGGACGCCGTTCGAGATCGCTTCGACTCCGGTCAGCGCCGCGCACCCGGACGAGAAGGCGCGTGCCATCAGGACCACCGCAGCGAGCCCGATCAGTCCCTGGTACGGATCGGAGCCCACCACCGTGTACTGCGCGGTCGGTGCCTCCAGATGCGTACCCAGGCCGAAGATCCGGAACAGGCCCCAGGCCGCCATGCCCAGCACCCCGATCATGAAGCCGTAGGTGGGGATGGCGAAGAAGGACCCCGACTCCCGCACCCCGCGCAGGTTCATGGTCATCAGCACGACCACGATCACCGCGGCGACCAGGCCTTCGTTGCCCTGCAGGAAGGGGAACATCGCCTTCGCGTTCTGGACACCGGAGGACACCGACACCGCGACCGTCAGGACGTAGTCGACCAGGAGCGCGCTCGCCACCACCAGGCCCCACGTGGGGCCAAGGTTCACCGTCGCCACCTCGTAGTCGCCGCCACCGGATGGGTAGGCGTGCACGGTCTGGCGGTACGACATCACCACCAGGAACATCACCACAGCGACCGCGGCGGCGATCTGCCACGAGTAGGCGAACCCGACCATGCCGGCCAGGGACAGCGTCAGCAGGATCTCGTCGGGGGCATACGCCACCGAGCTCAGCGCATCGGACGCGAACACCGGGAGCGCGATCCGCTTCGGTAGCAGCGTCTCTCCCAGCTGAGCGCTGGAGAGCTTGCGGCCGACCAGCATTCGCTTCACGAAGTCGCGGGCGTTCACGAGACGGAACCCTATGCCCTTTGCGCCCTGTGCAGGGGCAAGTGCCGGTGTAGCGTCGCTTTCATCGCGGGGCGTAGCCCGGATAGGGTCTTCCGCGGCAGTACCGACGCAGAGTGGAGGCAGGGCCGGTGCACATCGTCATCATGGGTTGTGGGCGCGTGGGCGCGTCCCTGGCCCGGGCACTCGAGCGACGTGGCCACTCGGTCGCCGTCATCGACATCGTGCAGGACTCCTTCCGGCGACTCGGCCCGGAGTTCCAGGGCAAGACGGTCAAGGGCGTCGGGTTCGACCGCCAGGTCCTGCAGCGGGCAGGCATCGAGCGGGCGGACGGCTTCGCTGCCGTCTCCAGCGGTGACAACTCCAACATCCTCGCCGCGCGCGTGGTCCGGGAGACCTTCGAGGTACACAACGTCGTTGCCCGGATCTACGACCAGAACCGTGCCGAGGTGTACGAGCGGCTCGGCATTCCCAGCGTCGCCACGGTTCGCTGGGCAGCCGACCAGGTGCTGCGCCGGCTGCTCCCCTCCGGCTCGGAGCCCCAGTGGCGCGACCCGTCCGGCAGCGTCCGCCTGATCGAGGTGCACGTGAACGCCGGCTGGGTCGGCACGAAGGTGGTCGCCATGGAGGCCGCATCCCGGTCGCGGATCCCGTTCCTGATGCGCTTCGGCGCGGGCATGGTCCCCGGCGACGCCACGGTCTTCCAGGACGGCGACCTGGTCTACGCAGCCGTCACCAACGAGCAGGTGCCCGATGTCGAGGACATCCTGGGCCGGCCGCCGGTAGAGCACTGAAGGGCAGGGACCAGCTGTGCGTGTAGTCATCGCCGGAGCGGGCAACGTGGGCCGCTCGATCGCCAGGGAGCTGATCGCCAACGGCCACGAGATCCTGCTGATCGACCGCGACCCCAACGCGATCAAGCCCGAGAGCGTCCCCGAAGCCGAGTGGCTGCTCGCGGACGCCTGTGAACTGGCCAGCCTCGAGGAGGCGAGCCTCGACAGCTGCGACGTTGCGATCGCCGCCACCGGCGACGACAAGGCCAACCTCGTCCACTCGCTGCTCGCCAAGACGGAGTTCGGCGTCCCGCGCACGGTCGGCCGTGTGAACCACCCCAGCAACGAGTGGATGTTCGACGACCTCTGGGGCGTCGATGTGGCCGTGTCGACGCCCCGCCTGATGTGCGCGCTGGTCGAGGAGGCCGTCACCGTCGGCGACCTCGTCCGCCTGTTCAGTTTCCGCGGCGGCCACGCCAACCTGGTCGAGATGACCCTGCCCGAGGCCTCGCCACGCGTGGGCACGCGGATCGCCGACCTCAACCTTCCCGGCGATGCCGTCCTGGTCACGATCATCCGGGACGGCGCAGCGCGCGCCCCGGAACGGGACGCGGCCCTGGAGGCCAACGACGAGCTGCTGTTCGTGTCCGACCCGGTGTACGAGGCCGACCTCGCCCAGTACCTGGTGCCGCGCAGCCTGCGCTCGGTCGACGTCGGCTGAGCTGCCCTCCGACTCGCGCCGATGCGATGATGGCGCAATGAGCCGCGCCTTCCACAACCCGCCCGGCTGGCCGGCCGCCCCCGATGGTTGGCGTCCGTCCGCGGGGTGGAGACCCGACCCGGCCTGGCCGCCGGCGCCGGAGGGCTGGGTGTTCTGGACGGAGACCTCACTGTGGCCGGAACCGGCTCCGCCGGGCGCTCTCCCCGCCGAGCCCCATCGCAGCTGGCTCGTGCGGCTCGCCTGGCTCGGCACCCTGGCTTTCGGTGTGGCCACCTACGTGATCGTCCTGCGCACCATGGTCGAGACCCAGAATCCCAACCTGTTCCCGACCCTGCTGTTCATCGGCGCGATCACTGTCCCCTGCTCGATCCTCCTGCTCGCCTACGGCCTCGGCCACCGGGTCGGGCAGCACGGCGCCCTCGTCGCGGTCGCCGCGGTCGTCGGCGGGGTGATCGGAGTGATCTCTGCAGGCCAGCTCGAGTACTCCACGTTGAGGGCGATGCCGGGCCTGGGCATGGTTGCGGTCGCGGTGATCGAGGAGTCGGTCAAGATGATCGTTCCGCTGGTGATCTTCCTGGTCGTCGGACGCCGCACACCCGGCCTCGGGGTCGTGCTCGGGATCGCCTCCGGCGCAGGGTTCGCCGTCCTCGAGACCATGGGCTACGGGTTCACCGCGCTGCTCACCAGCCAGGGGGACCTCGCGGCGGTGGACAACACGCTGATGTTGCGGGCGCTGCTGTCGCCGTCCAACCACGTCGCGTGGACCGGCACGGTCTGCGCGGCCCTGTGGCGGTTCGGCGAGCCGGCGCGCAAGGGCAAGGTCCTGGTGCTGCTGGGCGCCTTCGCCGTCGCGGTCGCCTTGCATGCCACGTGGGACAGCTCCAACAGCCTGATCGTGCACGTGGCGGTGGCGATGGCCAGCCTGGGCATCCTGATCGGCACGGTCGTGGCGGGTGTCATCGCGTCGCGGCGCGCGCGCCGGAACGTCGTCGCTCCGGCTCGTAGTACGGGTTGTAGAGGCGGCGCTGACCGTCCACGTAGGAGACCCGCCCGCTGACCATCAATTCGCGGCCCGCGGCGATCCCCGGGATCGAACGGCGGCCCATCCAGATCAGGGTGACCGTACCCGAGCCGTCGTCGAACTCGGCCTCCAGCCACGGCGTGCCACTGCGCGGCTTCATGGTCAGCACCACGATCGAGCCGCGCAGGCTCGCCCACTGGCGGTCGTTCAGCTCGCTGATCCTGGTCGCGCCCGCAGAGGCGACGATTTTCTGGCGCTCTTCCGACTCCAGTTCCGCGTTGGACGCGCCGAGGCGCCGCAGTGCCCGCAGGATCGGATTCGTGGTCGCCATCAGCCCTCCCCGGCCCCCTCGGGCAGCGTCATCGGGATCAGTTCGCCGGGCACCATCGGCTTGGAGCCGCGACGCACCACCAGATTACGGAAGAACTCCGCGAACGGCGCCACCAGCGGCGCGTCCGCTTCCCCGATCGCGGCCTCGCCCAACAGCGTGCCGCGCAGCAGCCACCGCGGGCCTTCCGCGAACCAGATCCGGGACACGTGGAACATCTGCTCGCCGCCGGGTCCCTCCTGCGGCAACACCCGCCGCACCTCCGTGCCGAAGGGGCCATCGGTGAGGGTCGCGGAGCCACCGCCCTGCTCGGCCTCGTCGACGGCGTCCTCACGCAGCTCGTCGGCCAGACCGCCGCTGGCCGGCGCGGCGAACAGCGCCACCTCGAGCCCCGAGTTCTTCCACACCGCCGTCACCGCCTGCACGACACGACTGGCCTCGTTCACCTGGAGCTGCAGCCCCAGGCCGTCCCACGGAGTGATCACGAGCGATCCGAGGTCGATCCGGGTCACTTCGTCGCCGAGCTCCACCTCCTCGGAGTCGAACGGCCCGTCGGCGCGCCAGTCCACCTCATCGGCGTCCTCCGCGTCGTCGGCCTCGTCCTGCGCCACCTCGATCTCGGCCTCGGCAAGGACGGCCTCGTCAATTTCGGCGTCGCCCGAGGCGTCCTCCCCGACACTCTCGTCGAGGTCCACCTCGTGCTCGCCGGCGTCCGCTCCGACGATCTCCAGCGCCTCCTCGTCGGTGTCCACCGGGTCGGAGGCCCGCGGGTTGCGCTTGCGCCCAAAGATCACTTGTCCACCTCTGTCGTCGTGCCGGCGACCTGCGGGGTCGCCCATTCCGTGACCCCTCCGGTGGAGCCATGGCCGCGGTCGCCGCGGTCGCTCTCCGGAAGCTGGTCGAGAAGTTCGAAATCGGCCTCGGCGACCCGTTGCACCACCAACTGGGCGATCAGGTCGCCGCGGACCAGGCGCACCGGCGCACTGCGGTCGGTGTTCAGCAGGCAGATCCGGATCTCGCCGCGATAGCCCGCGTCGACGGTGCCGGGGGCGTTCACGATCGTGAGGCCCGCACGGGCCGCGAGTCCCGAACGCGGGTGGACGAAGCCCGCCCACCCCTGCGGCAGCGCGAGCGCGATGCCGGTGCCGACCAGCCGGCGCTCGCCCGGGGCGAGCACACAGTCCTCGGCGATGGCCAGATCCGCGCCCGCGTCACCGGGATGCGCGTACCGGGGTACGGGCATCCCCGGGTCGAGCCTGGTCAGGCCGACTCGAACCCGTTCCGGGGTGGCCGAAGTCATTGCGGCAGTCTAGCCGGGGCGGACGACCCCTCCCCCGTCGGCGAGATGGGCCGGGATTCGCCAATCGCTGCGGCAAGCTGTGCCGCCCTCCGGCTCGACACCAGCCAGTAGGGGTGCGGGTCCGACCGGTCGGCCACCGCCACCTCCACGGACCCGGGGACGAAGCCCCGCACCAGCAGCCAGGCGGCAGGGTTCGCGTCCGGGCCGAGGCGACGACGGGTCGCGGCACGGTCGTGGACCACCACCTCGCCGAGGTAGGGCCATTCCAGGACGGCTCGGCCGGCGTGCAGGCCGACCTCGTCGACAACGACCAGCAGGCGTCCGTACCACACCAGCGCGGCTGCGACAGCCGCCGCCGTCAGCGCCCCCGCCCAGACCGCCACCCACGGCCCGGAGTAGAACCCCACGGCGGTGACGAAGGTCAACGCGAAGAACATGCCGACCACCCACCAACTGGCCGGGACGGCGAGCCGCTCACGGTACGTCATTGATCCACGCTATCCAGGCTTGGCAGGATGGCAGCAGGAGGACACGTGAACACGTCGCAGAAGTTGCTCTGGAACCTGTATGCAGGGGCCGTCGGCGCCCTCACCACCGTGCTGGCCGTGAAGGCGGTGAACAAGGGCTGGGAGCTCGCCACGGGCGACGTCCCGCCGGAGCCGAACGACCCGGAGGTGCCGCTCCGCAGGGCACTGGCCTGGGCGGTCGCGAGCGGAATCGGCATCGGCCTCTCCCAGCTCCTGGTCAACCGGTTCGCCGCCGGCCAGTGGACGAGGGTGATGGGCACGCCCGCACCGGGCTTCACCAAGACCACGCTGCGGATCTGAGCCCCGACGGGCGCCCGGGTTCGACCCGGGCTCCGGCCGTGGGGTTCACTCAGCCCGCGCAGTCGACGCAGTACGCCAGACCGTTGCGGACTTCCGCAACCTGGCTGCGGTGCTTGACCAGGAAGCATGATGCACAGGTGAACTCGTCAGCCTGGCGGGGCAGAACCCGGACGGTCAGTTCCTCGTGGGACAGGTCCGCGCCGGGAAGTTCGAAGGTCTCCGCAGCCTCGACCTCGTCCTCGTCAACCTTGCCGGAGTTCTTGTCGTTCCTCCGGGTCTTGAGTTCCTCGATCGAGTCTTCGTTCTCTTCGTCCGTCTTGCGAGGGGCGTCGTAGTCGGTCGCCATGTCTTTCGGTCCATCTCCATTCCGCGGTGCCCGCGTTGGCGGCTGTTGGGGGGCATCTGGTGCGAGGAATGCATATCACATCGCGCAAGAGCTACCTGCCCCTTCGCCCAGATCGATGCGGTAGGCCGCGGCCGTGCCGACATCCGGTTGTGGGGTCGGCTTGGTAGGTTACCTGCAGACACAAAACGAAACAGGGGCGATGACTCACCGAGACCGTGTCCACAACGCCAGGGGTCCGGTGCGCCAGGCGCCGCAGGCCACCCACCTGGAGATCGACATGGACAGCGCGCTGACCCCACGGGAGATCCAGGCACGCGTCCGTGCCGGACAAAGCCTGGAGGACGTCGCCCGCGCCGCCGGAATGGACGTGGGCTGGGTCGAGCCGTTCGCCGGACCCGTGATCGCAGAGCGTGAGTTCATCGCCGGCCAGGCGCAGGGCCATCCCGTGCGCCGCGGTTCGGAGACCATTGCCCACCGCACCCTCGGCGAGGTGGTCAGCGACCGCCTCGCGTCCCGCCGGGTCGATCTCGACACGGTCGTCTGGGACGCCTGGAAGCTCGAGGGACGGCGCTGGACGGTCCGCGTGGACTACGACTCGGGCAAGGCACACCGGGAGGCGCTGTTCACCTACGACGCCGGCAGCCGGTTCTCGGTGGCGGAGAACGAGGACGCCCGCTGGCTGCTCGGCCTGCACTCGGCATCGCACGGCCCCCAGCCGGGGCGCCGCCGCCGCGAGGAGGAGGCGGAGCCGACCGTCGGCCTGAACGACGACCTCGCGCTCGTGCGCGTCGTCCAGCCCAGAGCGGACGAGCCGGACGATCCTGACGACACCCTGCCGCTGGATGAGATCGACGAGCTCGACGACGCCTACGCAGAGGGAGAGCTCACCGAGGTCGACGGCGTCTACGACATCGTCCCGGCTCCCGACTCGGGACTCGACGTGCTCTACGACATGCTGTCCAGCTTCGACGAGGACTCCGTCCAGATCTACGCCGGGCTGATCCGGCCGGCTGACGGGCCCCGTCCCCGTCCCGTGCTGGACGAGGTGCCCGACGACGGCCAGGACCTCGACGACGTCGCGGTGGTTGAGGAGGCGCCCACGCCGACCCCCGCCCCGCGCCTGCGTGCCGTCCGGCAGCCGCAGGAGCCCGACCTGGAGGTCCCGGAGGCGCCGGCCGAGGAGGATGCCGAGCCGGCAGAGCCTGAGCAACCCGCCCTGGTCGAGGACGAGCCGGCGCCGGAGCCCGCACCGCACCGCCCCCGGCGCAAGCGTGCATCCGTCCCCAGCTGGGACGAGATCATGTTCGGCTCGCCGAAGAATCCCCGCAAGCGCTGATCAGGCAGGCTCGAAGGGCAGCGGCTCGGGACTGAGCGTGACCGCAGCGACCTGCGCGGTCACGCGACGGCGATGGTGGCGCCGGCAGAGCACCTGGTAGGCGACCTCCGCCGAGTCGGTGTCTCCCACCACGACCTGGCTGCCCTCGGTGACCATCACTCCGTCGACGGTGCGGGCGTTGTGGGTCGCGGGCTCGCCGCACCAGCACCGCGGCCGGACCTGCAGCAGCTCCATCCGGTCACACAGCTCGACCAGGCGCTGCGAGGCGGGGAACAGCTCGGTGCGGAAGTCGGTCAGGATGCCGAAACAGAACACGTCGATCTGGAGTTCGTCGACGATCCTGGCGAGTTGGTCGATGTGCTCACGGGAGTAGAACTGCGCCTCGTCGCAGACGAGGAAGTCGACCCGGCGCCCACCGGTGAGCTCGGAGACCACGTAACGCCAGAAGTCCAGGTCGGCCGTGACCTCCTCCGCGGGCGAGGCGAGCCCGATCCGCGAGGTGATCGTGGACGCGCCGGCACGGTCGAGCATGGTGAACAGGCGCCCCTGACGACCGGCGCTGGACTCGGTGTAGGCCACCTGGAGGGCCAGCGTCGACTTGCCACAGTCCATCGGACCGGTGAAGTAGATCAGTTCCGCCACGCGGGCCATTCTCACCCACCCGGGCGCTCCGCACCGAACCGTCCGCAGGGTCCCGGCTCGGTAGAGTCCTGGGCAGGAGCCGGCGCGACGGCCGTCGGCGGGGAAGGACATCATGCAGACCCGGCCGCTCGGCAGGACTGGACGCAGCGTCTCCGCGATCGGCCTGGGCACCTGGCAGCTCGGCGCCGACTGGGGTCAGGTCTCGCAGATCGACGCCCTCGCTGTGCTCGGCGCCGCCGCCGCCCACGGCGTCACCCTGTTCGACACCGCTGACGTCTACGGCGACGGACGCAGCGAGTCCCTCATCGGCGAGTTCCTCGCCGCCGCACCGGAGCACGGCATCACGGTCGCGACCAAGATGGGCCGACGGCTGCCCCAGAACCCGGAGAACTACAACCCGGACAACTTCCACGCCTGGGCCGAGCGTTCCCGCCGCAACCTCGGTGTCGACACCCTCGACCTGGTCCAGCTGCACTGTCCGCCGTCATCGGTGATCGCCGCCGATGACACCTGGTCCGCCCTCGACGATCTGGTCGCGGAGGGAATCGTCGCCGCCTACGGCGTGTCCGTCGAAACCTGCGCGCAGGCCCTCGACGCCCTCTCCCGGCCGAACCTCACCAACATCCAGATCATCTTCAACCCGTTCCGGCTCAAGCCGCTCGACGAGGTGCTGCCCGCGGCCCGGGCCGCGCAGGTGGCCGTCTTCGCCCGCGTACCGCTGGCTTCCGGGCTGCTGTCGGGCCGCTACACCGAGCAGACCACCTTCGCCTCGGACGACCACCGCAGCTACAACCGCAACGGCGAGGCGTTCGATCGCGGCGAGACCTTCTCCGGTGTGGACTACGCGATCGGTCTCACCGCAGCCCGGCGGCTCGCCGCCACCCTGCCGGACGGGGTGTCGCTGCCGGCCGCGACACTCGCCTGGATCGCTTCCCGTCCCGGCGTGACCACGGTCATTCCCGGGGCCAGGAACGTGCGCCAGGCCCAGGGCAACGCCGACGCCGGTGCCCTGCTGGACGGCGGATTCGACCTGGCCGCTTTCGATGCGACCGTCCACGAGGTCTACGACGACCTGCTCAGGGCGGCGATCCACCCCCTCTGGTGACGGCGCGGACGCGGCTCGGGGGCGGTCCCCCTCGCGTCAGGCAACCAGCAGCGGAACCTCGAGTTCGGCCTTCGTCAGCGAGCCGTGCATCCCGACGAGCTGGAACTCCCGTGCCAGAGTGCGGCTCATCACCGCGCCGTCGTCGGCCATCGCCACCAGGACGTCACCGAACCGTCCGGCCAGGCGGGGCGACACCTCCCCGAACCAGCCCTCCGCGATCGCCTCGTCCCTCGTCCGCACCCAGGCCCGGGCGGCCATCCGGTCCCGCCACCGCCGCGCCACCGACTCCGGGCTTCCCGTCATCAGCTGCCGGAAGCGGCCCTCTCCGGCGAATGCCGAGACGTCCGCCATCAGGTCGGGCTCGTCCTCGACCACGAGCCGCAGCGCCCGGGGGACGTTCACCATGCCATGGTCACCGGTGATCACCAGTCGAACGTCGGACGGGAGCGCGTCCCGCAGCTGCGCCACCAGCGCGTCCGCACGTTCCAGTTCCCGCAGCCACGACCTCGAGCCCACCCCTCGTTCGTGGCCCGCGTGGTCGAGTTGGCGCTCGTAGAAATAGCCGAGCGTCCGCTCCCCCGCGCTGGCAGCCTGGACCGCCAGTTCGACGCGCCGGGTGTGATCCGCCTCGTCGGTCACCGGCAGGAACGCCGGACCGCGCAGGGCCGCGACACTCAACCCGCTCCCGGAGAAGTGTGCCGGCGCGATCGTCGCCGTGCGCACGCCGGTCCGCTCCAACCGTTCGAAGCAGGTCAGTTGTGGCTGCACGTCCAGGCCGTCGATGCCGGCCGGCCAGCGCAGGGTCTGTAGCACCTGGCGCGCGGGCGGGTACCAGAAGGAGTAGCCGGCGATTCCGTGTGCGCCGGGGGCGAGGCCGGTGCCGAGGCTCGTGATGGAGGTCGCCGTCGTGCTGGGCACCCCCGAGGTGATCGTGCGGTCCCCCAGGCCGGCCAGGAACGGCGCGTGCGCGGCGTAGGTGTCCAGCAGGCTGCGGCCGAGCCCGTCGATCAGCACGACCAGGTAGCGGGGCGCATCCGGCAGGCCCAGCACGTCCTCCGCGCCCGGCAGCCCGAGGTGCGAACTGAGGCTCGGCAGCAGGTCGGCCAGCGTGGAGTGGCCGTACCGGGGCAGCAGCTGCGTCACCCGACCGTGCCCGTGGCCAGCTGCAGGGCCGAGGTGAACGCGATCAACTGCGCGACCTTCGCCGCACCGTCCCCGGTCGCGCTGATCCGGACGGTCAGGTCGTCGCCGGCCAGCATGCCGGTGAGCCCGTGGTCCGCGTCGCACTCCGGGTCGCCGCAGTGAGCCGGCTCCAGGTCGATCCGGCGCATCGTGCCCCACGTGATGGTCAGCCACGCCTCGGCGACCTCCGAGCGACGCGAGCCGTGGTGCTCCGGACGGGAGACCACCTGGCTCAGGGCGACGGAATTCACCTGCCGCAGCGGGACCGATTCCGTGGTCGTCAGTGCCTGCGACGGCTCGCCCGGGTTCTCGTTCTCGTCGGTGTGCGCGACGATCAGCCGGGAGGCGGTCAGCACGAGCACGGAGAGGTGTCGCTGGATCTCTTCGCGGTTGAAGGTCGCCTCCAGCTGCACCAGGTGCGCCACCGGCTCCTCGGGGCCCAGCGCGAGCGCCACCGCGTCGGACACCAGTTCGGGGAAGTAGCCGCAGGTCTGGATCTCGGCCCGCAGGCCGGCCGGCAGATGCAGCGCAGGACGTGGCGTCATTGCGACATCTTCTCACCCCTGCAATGACTTGTCGGACGCCCGCGGCGATCCTTTCGTGCTCGCACGCCGACCCCCGGGGGCCGGGCCGTCGTCCACTCCCGACGTTCGGCGATCACTGGCCCGTCCAGCCTCGACGAGGTGCTCCGGCGCGGGCAGCGCGCCCCGTCCGCTGCTCCTCGTTGGCGCCTGAGACCCGGTCGGGACTTCTCCGCCCCGTGCCGCTCCCGCGACCGCGGGGCCTCGTCATCTAGGGTGGGGTGCCGTGAGTACCCGCCCGTTCATCGCCGCGCGGGTCGAGGAGTTCCTCGACCGCAGGATCGAGGGGGTTCTCCGGGCACTGGGCTGGCGCGAGAAGGTGATCTGCTACACCGGGTACGGCAGCACAGAGAGCATCCGGGTGCTCGGACGGGTCGTCCTCGTGCCACAGCGCGCCCGGGGCGGAATCGGCAAGATGACCGAGGATCTGATCAAGCGCCGCGGCTTCCGGAACTTCGTCAGCGCCGCGTGCGTCCGGGTCCCGGTGACCATCACCGTCGGCGACCAGACGGTGACCGCCAGCACCGACCGGGGCGGCTACATCGACGAGCGGATCCGCAACCACAACCTCACTCCCGGCTGGCAGCAGGTGCACGTGCGCAGCCGAACGTCCGAGGCCGCCGCGGCCGACGTCCACGTGATCGCCGACGACGTCACCTTCGGGGTGGTCTCCGACATCGACGACACGATCATCTCGACCTGGCTTCCCCGACCGATGATCGCGGCGTGGAACTCGTTCATCCGGGACGAGTCGGCCCGCCAGTCCGTCCCCGGCATGGCCCGGATGTACACGGCGCTGCTGGCCGAGCACCCCGGCTCCCCCGTGGTCTACATCTCCACGGGCGCCTGGAACACGCACGGCTTCCTGTCCCGGTTCCTGAAGAAGCACGGCTACCCGCACGGTGCGATGCTGCTCACCGACTGGGGCCCGACGAACACGGGCTGGTTCCGCTCAGGCATGGCTCACAAGGCCGACACCCTGCTCCAGCTGACCCGTGACTTCCCGCACATCGCCTGGCTGCTGGTCGGGGACGACGGCCAGCACGACCCTGTGATCTACGCCAACTTCGCCCATGTGGCGCCGGACCGGGTCCGCGCGATCGCGATCCGGCAACTCTCGGCGGCCGAGCAGGTACTTGCGCACGGCACCATGTCCGTCCTGCCCGAGGAGCAGGACGCCGTGGCCGACACCCCCTGGGTGGTCGCGCCCGACGGACGCGGCCTGCTGGCCGGCCTCCGCGCGCTGCCCGACCCCCTGTGACGAACGAAGAGAGAGAAACCAGGACCAGATGGTTGCCAAGCCGCCACTCGAAGAGGAACCCGTCGAGCGGATCGTCGACGTCGACGTGTCCGAGGAGATGGAGACCAGCTTCCTGGAGTACGCCTACTCGGTGATCTACTCCCGGGCCCTCCCGGACGCGCGGGACGGACTCAAGCCGGTGCAGCGGCGGATCCTCTACACGATGGACCAGATGCGGATCCGCCCCGACTCCTCGCATGTGAAGTGCTCCCGGGTCGTCGGCCAGGTGATGGGTCTCTACCACCCTCACGGCGACTCCGCGATCTATGACGCCCTGGTCCGGCTGGGCCAGTCCTGGGCGATGCGCCTGCCCACCGTGGATGGCCACGGCAACTTCGGTTCGCTGGATTCCGGCCCGGCCGCGATGCGGTACACCGAGTGCCGGATGGCGCCGGCAGCGGTGGCGATGACCGCCGACATCGAATCCGACACGGTCGACTTCCGGCCGAACTACGACGGCAAGGAGACCGAGCCGACGGTGCTGCCGTCCGCCTTCCCGAACCTGCTTGTCAACGGCAGCACGGGGATCGCGGTCGGGATGGCCACCAACATCCCGCCGCACAACCTGATCGAGGTCGTCCAGGCCCTCAAGCACCTGCTGTGGCACCCCGAAGTGGATGTCGAGGAACTGATGCGCTACGTCCCGGGCCCGGACTTCCCCGAGGGCGGCAAGATCATCGGCCTGGACGGCATCCGGGAGGCCTACGAGACCGGACGGGGCAGCTTCCGCGTCCGCGCCTCGGCCCGGATCGAGCAGGTCCACCCGCGCCGCAAGGGCATTGTGGTCACCGAGCTGCCCTACCTGATCGGCCCCGAGCGGATCATCGACCAGGTGAAGACGCTGGTCACCGCCAAGAAGCTGACCGGCATCGCGGACATCAAGGACCTCACCGACCTCGCCAACGGCACCCGGCTGGTGATCGAGGTCAAGAACGGGATCAACCCCGAAGCACTGCTGGAGGAGCTGTACCGGCTGACCAAGCTGGAAGACTCGTTCGCGATCAACAACGTCGCCCTGGTCGAGGGCCAGCCCCAGACCCTCTCCCTGAAGCGCCTGCTCGAGGTCTTCCTCGAGCACCGGTTGCAGGTGATCCGGCGACGTTCGGCGTTCCTGCTCGGGAAGGCGCGGGACCGGCTGCACCTGGTCGAGGGCCTGCTGATCGCGATCGTCGACATCGACGACGTGATCGCGATCATCCGCTCCTCCGACGACTCCGCGCAGGCCCGCTCGCGTCTGATGGACGCGTTCGAGCTCTCCGAGGTGCAGGCCACCTACATCCTCGACATGCAGCTGCGCCGGCTGACGAAGTTCTCGACGATCGAGCTGGAGTCGGAGCGGGAGAAGCTGTGGCTGACCATCAACGACCTGCAGGGGATCCTCGACTCCGACCAGCGGCTGCGTGAGGTGACTGCCCACGAGCTGGACGAGATCGCCCGCAACCACGGCACGCCGCGGCGGACGATCCTGCTGGCCTCGGCCGGCACCCAGGTGACCGCGGCCAAGGCCGTGGCCGCCAACCTGGAGATCGCCGACGACCCCTGCTGGGTGATGCTGTCCTCGACCGGACTGCTGGCCCGTACCGACAACGACGAGCCGTTGCCGACGTCGGGGCCGCGTGCCACCCACGACGTGATCAGCTCTGCGGTCCGGACCACGGCGCGTGGCGAGTTCTGTGTCTTCACCAACCGCGGACGGCTGCTCCGCGCGCAGGCGATCGACGTGCCGTCCGTGCCGGTCACCGCGGCCGCACCGAACCTCCAGGGTGGCTCCCCCGCCGTCGAGCTGCTCGCCCTCGAGCCGGGTGAGCGCGTCCTCGGGCTCGGCACACTCGGCGAGAACACGTTCGGCTGGGCGCTGGGTACCCGCAACGGTGTCGTGAAGCGGGTGAATCCGGAGATCATCGGCAAGGACGCGTGGGAAGTCATCAGGCTCGACGACGGCGACGAGGTGGTCGGTGCCGTCGAGTTGAGCCACGACCTGGTCGAGTTCGTGTTCGTCACCAGCGATGCCCAGTTGCTGCACTTCCCGGCGTCCTCGGTGCGACCGCAGGGACGCTCGGGAGGCGGCATGGCGGGGATCAAGCTGACCCGCGACGCCCGCGTGGTGTTCTTCGGGGCGACGCCATTGGCGGACTCCTCGGTGGTAACCGTGGCGGGTTCCTCCGCAGCGCTTCCGGGCACCGATTCGGGCAGCGTGAAGGTGACCCCGCTGGCCGAGTACCCGGGCAAGGGACGCGCGACCGGCGGCGTGCGCTGCCAGCGCCTGCTGAAGGGGGAGGACGGCCTGCTGCTCGCCTGGGCCGGGCCCGACCCGGCGATCGCCGCGGCGGCGTCCGGCACCCCGATCGACCTGCCGGCGCCGGACCTGCGTCGAGACATGTCCGGGGTCGCCGTGGCCCAGCCGATCGCCGCTGTGGGCTCGCGCTACCACGCCTGAGCCAGGTGTGGTTGACGGCTCCCGGACGCCCGCGGTTGGGGGCTGCACGGCGTACTGCGGGAACTGCTAGTCCGCCGGCTTGTACTCGATGAGTTCGTAGAGCCGTCCGTCGGGAGCGACGAAGTGGGTGTAGCGCATGGACAGGTTCTCCGCCGGCTCCTGGTCGACCGGGACGCCCCGCGCCGCGAGTTCGGCGATCGCCTGGTCGAGATCGTCCACGAGAAATCCGACGGAGCGGCGCGTCTCGCCCGTCTCCGGCGTGGACGCGACGGCGAAGTGGCTTCCGTCGGGCAAGGCGAAGAAGTCCGCACCGGGCCCGTCGAGGGCCTCCTGCCGGAGCTCGAACACCGACGATAGGAACTCCGACATCTCCGCGCGGCGTGGGGTCGCCGAGCCCACGAAGCACAGGCCGAGGATCTTCACGGCGTCACCCTAGCCCTCGGCGTCGGAAGTCACCGGACCCGTGATCACGATCATGGTGCGGGAGCTGGACATCCCGCACGCAGGTGACTGTTCGCGCCCGCGAGAGCAACGCCCGCGCCGCCCGGGCCGCGGCGCCGACACCAGGGGACGGGTGTCCATCGGGGTCCACCTGTCTCGGCTGCCTTCACACAGCCCCGGCGCCCTCGGCGATCGCCGCGAGGTCTCGGAGCGCGTAGCGATAGTGCTCCCACTCCTCGTTGAGGATCACGTGCAGGCAGTCCAGCACGGTCACGGCGCGATCCGGCGCCCACGGGTTGCGACGCTCCTCCGCCAGCTGGTCCGCGGTGACCGCGGCCAGG
>PHEV01000276.1 GCA_002843035.1 Actinobacteria bacterium HGW-Actinobacteria-5
TCCTTGGTGATCTCCTCCCCGGCCTTCAGCAGGCGGGTGCCGTCCAGGCCCTTCAGGAACGCCCGGGTCAGTCCGCGCTCGAAGCCGGCCACATGCGTTCCGCCCTTGGGCGTCGCGATGATGTTCACGAACGACTGCACCTGGGTGTCGTAGCCGCTCCCCCAACGCAGGGCGATGTCGACCTCGAGATCGCGTTCGACGTCGGTGGGCGTCATCGCGCCGTTCTCGTCGAGCATCGGCACGGTCTCGGTGAAGCGGTCAGTCCCCTGCAGCCGCAGCACGTCGCTGACCGGGGCGCCGCTGGCCAGGAAGTCGCAGAACTCCGAGATGCCGCCGTCGTGCTTGAACACCTCGGTGTAGTGCTCGGCACTGCGCGCATCCTCGACCACCAGTTCCAGGCCGGGCACAAGGAAGCTGGTCTGGCGGGCCCGGGCGAGCAACTGCGGCAGGGCGAGCTGGGCGTCCTTGAGAAAGATCTGCCGGTCGGGCCAGTACCGCACACGAGTGCCGGTGACGCCCTTTTTGACCCGTCCGGACTTCACCAGCGTGTTGTCGGGAGTGAACGGCGCGTCCGGGCCCGGACCCGCGAACCGTCCCGGCACGCCGCGCCGGAAGCTCATCGAGTGGGTGGCGCCGTTGCGGTCCACCTCCACGTCCAGCCGGGCGCTGAGCGCGTTCACCACGGACGCGCCCACACCGTGCAGGCCACCGGTGGCGTTGTAGCTGCCCGCACCGAACTTCCCGCCGGCGTGCAGCTTGGTGTACACCACCTCGACACCGGTCAACCCGGTCCGTGGCTCGATGTCGACCGGGATGCCGCGGGCGCGATCCGTGACCAGGATGCTGCCGTCGTGGTCGAGTCGCACCTCGATCCGGTCGCCGTAGCCGGCCAACGCCTCGTCCACGGCATTGTCGATGATCTCCCACAGGCAGTGCATCAGGCCGCGGGTGTCGGTGGAGCCGATGTACATTGCCGGACGCTTGCGCACGGCCTCGAGTCCCTCGAGCACCAGCAGGTGCCTCGCCTCGTACTCCCTGCCCTCGCCGGCCTTCGTCGTCGTCACCGACCGAGATTATCTCGGACGGGTAACAGTTCTTTGCATTCGCGTGACGGTGTCGAGCGGTCCCTTGGATTGACAGGGATGCTGCCTACACTGATGGCACCCGGGAACAAACGAGGGCAGCAGCCACGTTGTCTCGGGTGCGAGTCGATCTGTCGAGTCGCCTGGGGAGAGAGTGAGGACCTGATGAGCGCTACCGTTACCGAACCGCTGACCGCAGCCGACCGTTGCGACCGCTGCGGGGCCCAGGCCTACGTACGGGTCACCCTCACCTCCGGCGGCGAGCTTCTCTTCTGTGGCCACCACAGCAAGGCCCACTCGGCCAAGCTCACCCAGGTCGCCCTGGAGATCCACGACGAGACCGGCAAGCTCAGCTGAGCGAGGCTTCAGCGAAGGGCCCCGGGGAGTCTCCCGGGGCCCTTCGCTTTT
>PHEV01000277.1 GCA_002843035.1 Actinobacteria bacterium HGW-Actinobacteria-5
GGTGTCGGCGGTGATGCCTTGGGCGGTGTGGATGGTGGAGGCGTAGCCGAGTTCGACTTGCTCGGCGACGTAATCGGCGGGCAGGGTGACGCGGCGTCCGGATTGGGTGTGCCGTGCTTGGAGGCCGCCGGTGCGGGTGGTGCCGGTGACGGTCCACCGGTCGCCGTTCTTGACCCAGTCGTTGGTGGCGACCCGTAGGAGCCGGTTGTTCTGGCGGGTGATGATGGTGTCGCCGATGCTGGCCCTGTTCCCGTCGGCGAGATCTACCTCGGTCTGCGGGGTGTGGCCGCTGAGGCGTTGAGTGCGGGCGCGCTGGTTGAGTTCGGCGACGCGTTCGCGGGTGCCGGCGAGCATGATCGTGTCCCGGCCGTTGTTGCGGTCGGTGGTCCAGGCGTCGAACAGGTGGTCGGCCATGGTGGTTTCGTCGCCGACGTGGATGCGGTGTTGGTCGAGGTAGAAGCCGAGCGCGGCGGGTTGTCCGTCGCGCAGCGCGAGGGAGGCGGAGCCTTCTGCGGGGTCGGTGAACCGGAGCAGTTCGGTGAGCCGAAGGGCGCCCGTGGTGGCTTGGATGTCGCGAAGGACGCCGCCGGCGCCGATCGCGGCGAGTTGTTGGTCGTCGCCGATGAGCCTCACGCTGCCGCCGCGTTCGAGGATGTAGGAGACGGCGTGGTCGAGGGAGATGGTGTCGGCCATGCCGGCTTCGTCGATGATCACCAGGGTCTTGGGTCCGATGCGCTGGTTCCAGGTGGTGGGGTCGCCGAGGCCGGGGGTGATGTCCCAGACAAGTTTGGCGAGCGTGTCGTGGTGGCCCTGCATCTGGGTTCCGAGTTGGGCTGCTGCGGCGGCGGAGGGGGCGAGGCCGATGACGTTGCCGCCGGACGCGGTCCAGGCCATCGACAGGGCGTCCATGGCGGTGGTCTTGCCCGATCCAGCCGGCGCGATCGCGAGCTGCACCCGGGCCCCGGAGGTCGCCATTTCGCGGACGAGGAGGACTTGGCCGGGGTTGAGCTGGACCCGGTTCGCTGCGCATTCCAGCAGCGCCAGGTCGATCGCGGTCGGGTCAGCGACCATCCCGCCGTGGTGTCCGGCGGCGGCGACGAGGCGTTGTTCGGCTTGCAGGACTCGTCCGGAGGTGAACAGTTGGGAGCCGGCGACGTGGTAGACGCTGTCGCCATTGGCGCGGCGTAACGTGGCGGGTTCCTCGACCCCGTCACTGGTCCTGGTGATGGGCACGGAGCGGGCGATGGCGGCGGCGACGAGGTGGTCGACCCACCAGCGGGTGTGCTGCGGGGGTGCCTCGGCGGCCCTCACCTGGCGGAGGGCGTCGGCCCGCAGGTGCCAGTCCTGCCAGGTCGACCGGTTGGCCTCCATCCGAGCCAGCATCGCCTCCACCGTCCGGTCGAACCACTCCCGATCCAGTTCGGGCCGGGTGTGGCGGTCGGGGTGCAGGGCCTGGCCGATCATCGTCCGGAGCTGGGGCTCGCCGCC
>PHEV01000278.1 GCA_002843035.1 Actinobacteria bacterium HGW-Actinobacteria-5
CCAAGGTCAAGGGCAAGAAGGTCGTGACCACGGCCTGCTACCTGGTCACCGCCACCATGGACGACACCTCGACCCTGAGCGCCAAGTTCCTGCTGAAGTAGCGAGGACCACTCCGTTCGGCCCCGCAGCAGCCCCCCGCTGCGGGGCCGAACGCTGTCCGGAGCCGGTCAGCCGACCTGGAGCAGCGCGCCGAGCGAGCCCAGCGCCTCGGGCCGGATCCGGTAGTAGACCCAGGTGCCCCGACGCTCGCACTCGACCAGGCCGGCCTCGCGCAGCACCCTGAGATGGTGGCTGATCGTCGGCCCGGACAGCGTGAACTGCGAGGTGAGGTCGCAGACGCAGACCTCGTCGTCAGAGGCGATCAGCGCGGCCAGCCGCAGTCGCACCGGGTCACCGAGAGCCTTGAACATCGGCGCGATCCGCTCCGCACCCGCTGAGTCGAGCGGCTGCCTGGCGAGCCCGCAGCACGCGTCCCGATCCGTCTGCACGTCCCTATCTTGACACATGTCGAAACAAGCGTCACTATTTCGACAAACGTCTATTCAGGGGGCCCCGAATGTCCGACCACGAGATCACTGCAGCCGTTCGCGACCGCTACGCCGCAGCCGCGAGGAGCGCCCTCACGGTGGTGGACAGCGGCGGCTGTTGCGGTCCGGATTGCTGCGGCACGTCCGATCCGATCACCTCGGGCCTCTACGACGATGCGGACGCGCCCTCCGCCGGCGCGCTCGCCGCGTCCCTGGGCTGCGGCAACCCGACCGCGCTGATCGACCTCGTCCCCGGCCAGGACGTGCTGGATCTCGGGTCCGGCGCAGGCCTGGACGTGCTGCTCTCCGCGCGCCGGGTGGCGCCCGGCGGCACTGCCTACGGCCTGGACATGACCGAAGAGATGCTGGCGCTCGCCGAGCGGCACCGGGCAGAGGCCGGGATCGACAACGCCACGTTCATCAAGGGCGGGATCGAGGACGTTCCCCTTCCCGACGCCAGTGTGGACGTGGTGATCTCCAACTGCGTGATCAACCTCTCCACCGACAAGGACGCGGTGTTTCGGGAGGCCTTCCGGGTGCTTCGGCCAGGCGGCAGGTTCGCCGTCTCGGACATCGTCCTGCTTCGACCGCTGGAGCCGGAGTGGGCGTCCGTGGTCGCTCTCTGGACAGGCTGCATCGCCGGTGCGCTGGTCGACGCAGACTACCGTTCGGGCCTTCGAGCGGCGGGGTTCACCAACCCATCGGTCGAGGTCACGCGCGAGTACTCCCACGAAGACCTCACCGGCCTGGCCGCCCAACTCACCCCCGGCGACCTCCCCGAGGGGCGCTCGCTGCCAGAGGTGGTCGCCGCGCTCGAAGGCGCCTTCGCCAGCGCGTTCATTCGCGCCGGCAAGGCCGCCTGATCACCCCTGGTTGCGTAGCGGCAGCGCAAGCGTGAACCGGGCGCCCAGCCCGGGACCCGCGGACGCGGCGGTCACGTCGCCGCCGTGGGCGCG
>PHEV01000106.1 GCA_002843035.1 Actinobacteria bacterium HGW-Actinobacteria-5
GCGCCCTCACGTGGTGCACGCAGTCGGGCGGCCCGACGGTTAGGCTGACGCGCGTGCCGACCGATCCGACCCGACGCCCGATCGCGGTCGTCGTGGCCGCCGCCGGCGCCGCGCTGGTCGGGGTCGCGCTGATCGTGCTGGGCGTGGCGTCGCTCGCGTCCGGGCACGGCGAGTTCAGCGGGGGAGTCGCCTTCCTGCTGATCGGGTACGGCGTCGGCATGGTGGTCGCGGCCGGGGGCTTGTGGCGGCTGAGCCTGTTCGGACGCGGACCGGTGCTGGCCCTGTCGTTGCTGAATGCCGCCGCGGGGCTCAGTGTGGCCGGGTCGGCACCCTGGGTGTGGGTGTTTGTGGTCGTGTCCGCGGTGACCGTGGTGGCTGCGGCGCTGCCAGCGACCAGCGCCGCCCTGCACCTGCGACGCGGCGCGGCTGACATCACACCAGCCGACGGGCCCCCGCGGAAGGACGAGCCAGGAACGTGACCGGTTCGCCGAGCCCTGCGGACGCGAACGCCTCCCGCACTGCCGTGACGATCCCGTCCACCCGATCGGCACGGACGAGAGCCAGCACGCAACCACCGAAACCTCCGCCGGTCATCCGGGCGCCGAGGGCACCGGAATCGAGCGCCGTCTCGACCGCGAGGTCGACGCTGGTCTCGGTGATTTCGTAGTCGTCCCGCATGGACGCGTGGGATGCGGTCATCAGCCGCCCCAGCTCGGGATAGTCGCCGGCCGCCAGCGCGGTCATCGAGTCGAGCACCCGCTGGTTCTCGGTGACGACGTGGCGCACCCGACGAGCTTCCAGCTCGGGGAGCCGGGCGAGCGCGGAGTCGAGGTCGGTCACGTCGCGCAGCGCCGGGACGCCGAGAAGCTGGCAGGCGTTCTCACAGCTCGCCCTGCGCGCCGCGTACTCGCCGTCCACATGGCTGTGCCGGGTGCGGGTGTCGACGACCAGGATCTCCAGCCCCGCGTCCGTCACCGCCAGCGGTACCTGCTCGGTCTCGAGCGTGCGGCAGTCGAGGAAGAGCGCGTGGTCGGCCTTGCAGAGGGTCGACGCGGCCTGGTCGAGGAGCCCGGTCGGTGCGCCGACATAGGCGTTCTCTGCGACGCGGGCCAGCTTCGCACGATCGATCGGCGCGATCTGGAGGTCGTTGAGGTCGACCAGGGCGGTCAGCGTCGCGCACTCGATCGCTGCGGACGACGAGAGCCCCGCACCGAGCGGGACGTCAGAGGTGAGCACCAGGTCGGCTCCGTCCACCCGGTGGCCAGCCTGGCGCAGGGCCCAGACCACGCCGGCAAGGTAGGAGTGCCAGCCGGGAGTGCCGGGCACCAGGTCGTCCGCACCCAGCTCGACGGTCTCGTCCAGATCGACCGAACGGAGGCGCCAGCGTCCGTCGGTGCGCCGGGACGCGGCGACGCAGGCGGCCTGCGGCAGGGCGAACGGGAGCACGTAGCCGTCGTTGTAGTCGGTGTGCTCGCCGATCAGGTTGATCCGTCCGGGACCGGCCCAGACACCTTCCGGTGCGGCACCGGTGAGCCCTGCGAAGGCATCGATGGCCTGCTGGGTGAGCACGTCAGTCCTCCTCGTCGTCGAGGCGAGCCAGCCAGGTGGCGAGCCGCTCGACGGCATTCTCGTGCTCGGGATGGAGGTCGACGAACAGGCTGAGCTTTTCGGACAGCCAGGCCAGTGTGACCTCCTCCTCACCGCGCCGGTCGGCGAGTTCCTCGATGCCGCGGTCGGTGAAGTACATCAGTCGGCCAGCGCCCGCGCCATCAGGTCGACCTCCTGGGCCTGGTGGACCTTCACCGAGCCGACCGACGGCGCGGAGGCGGCCGGCCGGGCCACTCCGGTGAGGCTGAGCGCGTAGTGGGGCAGGAACGCGGCCAGAGCCGCCGGCAGGTGCAGTTGCAGGAACCACCAGGCGCCCTGGTTCTCCGGCTCGTCCTGCACCCAGCGCACCTCGCTGACCTGTGGGTACTTGGCCAGCTCGGCCGCCAGTTCGCGCGCGGGCAGCGGGTAGAGCCGCTCCAGCGGCAGGATCGCGACCTGCCCCTCGAGGCCGGCCTCGGCACGGGCCTGCACCAGCTCCCAGCGGATCTTGCCCGAGCAGAGCACCACCCGCTTCACCGCTGCGGGGTCCGTGATCGTCGGGTCGCCCATGGCCGGCTGCCAGCGTCCCTGGAGGAACTCCGAGCGCGGCGAGACCGCCATCTTCGAGCGCAGCATGGACTTCGGGGTGGCGATCACCACCGGACGGTGCCAGTTCACGTAGGCGTGGGTGCGCAGCAGGTGGAAGTAGCTCGCCGGGGTCGACGGCTGGCACACCGCCAGCGCGCCCTCGGAGCAGAGGGTGAGCCAGCGCTCGATCCGGGCGGAGGAGTGGTCGGGCCCCTGGCCCTCGTAGCCGTGGGGCAGCAGCAGCACGACCCCCGACTTCTGCGTCCACTTCGCATTGCCGGCAGCGATGAACTCGTCCGCGATCGTCTGGGCGCCGTTGGCGAAGTCGCCGAACTGCCCCTCCCACAGCACCAGCGCGTCCGGGGCTGCGACCGAGTAGCCGTACTCGAAGCCCATGGACGCGTACTCGCTGAGCAGGGAGTCGAAGACGTGGAAGCCGCCCTGGTCGGGGGAGAGGTGCTTGAGCGGCACGTAGGCCCGGTTGGTGACCCGGTCGATCACGGCGGCGAACCGCTGGCTGAAGGTGCCGCGGCGGCTGTCCTGGCCGACCAGGCGGACCGGACGTCCCTCCATCAACAGCGAACCGAAGGCGAGCAACTCTGCGGTGGCCCAGTCGATCGGGCCCTGCCGGATGCTGGTGGCACGGCGCTCCAGCTGCGGCAGCACCTTCGGGTGCACGGTGAAGCCTTCGGGGAACGTCAGGTGGGCTGCAGCCACCGCCTCCATCTGTTCCTCGGTGATCGCGGTGCCGCGGTCCTTGCCGAGCTTGGCGGGGTAGTAGGGCACCCTGCGGTAGCCCTCGTCCTCGGCATCGGCGGCCTCGCGCACCTCACGGAACACACTCTCCAGACGCTCACGGAATCGCGCGATCACCGCTTCGGCGTCGTCGGTGGAGATGTCGCCACGCCCGATCAGGGCCTCGGTGTAGAGCTTGCGGACGCTCCGCTTCTGCTCGATCAGGTCGTACATCAGCGGCTGGGTGAAGCTCGGGTCGTCACCCTCGTTGTGCCCGCGGCGGCGGTAGCAGACGAGGTCGACCACGACGTCCTTGCCGAAGCGCTGCCGGAAGTCGAAGGCCACCTGGGCCACTCGCGCGACAGCCTCGGGATCGTCGCCGTTCACGTGGAAGACCGGGGCCTGGACCGACTTGGCCACGTCGGTGGCGTAGATCGAGGAGCGGGACTCGATCGGAGCGGTCGTGAAGCCGACCTGGTTGTTGACGACCAGGTGCACCGTGCCGCCGGTCTTGTAGGCGCGCAGCTGGCTCATCTGCAGGGTCTCGTACACCACGCCCTGTCCGGAGAAGGCCGCGTCGCCGTGCAGCAGGATCGGCATCACCGGCCAGCCGGGCACCTTGCCGATCCGGTCGATCTTCGCCCGGGCGATGCCCTCCACCACCGGGTCGACCGCCTCCAGGTGGGACGGGTTGGCCGCCACGGAGGTCTTGATGGTCCGTCCGGAGGCCGCGGTGAACTGGCCCTCCGCGCCCAGGTGGTACTTCACGTCGCCGCTGCCCTGGGTGAGCCGGGGGTCGTAGTTGCCCTGGAACTCGCGGAAGATCTGGCTGTACGACTTGCCGACGATGTTGGCCAGCACGTTCAGCCGGCCACGGTGCGGCATGCCGATGATGACCTCTTCGAGGCCGGAGTCGGCCGCGCGCTCACACAACTCGTCCAGGAAGACGATCGTGGACTCGCCACCCTCGAGCGAGAACCGCTTCTGCCCGACGAACTTGGTCTGCAGGAACGTCTCGAAGATCTCCGCCTCGTTCAGCTTGTCGAGGATGCGCAGGTGCTCCTCGCGCGGCCACGGGACGAACGGACGCTCGAAGCGCTCCTGGATCCACGTGCGCTGCTCGTTGTCCGAGATGTGCATGTACTCCACGCCGACCGTGCGGCAGTAGGACGTCCGCAGCATCGCGAGGATGTCGCGCATGGTCGCCACCTCGCCGCTGTGGCCGCCGAAGGTACCCACAGGGAACTCGCGGTCGAGATCCCACAGGGTGAGCCCGTGGTACTCGATGGCGAGCTCGGGGTGGGTGCGCTGACGGTACTCCAGCGGGTCGATGTCGGCCATGAAGTGGCCCAGGTTCCGGTAGGCGTTGATCAGCGAGAAGATCCGCGCGCTGCGGGGGATCGCACCGAACCGGTCGTCGCTGGTGTCATTCGCCCAGCGGATCGGGGTGTAGGGCACCCGCAGCGAGTCGAAGATCTCGTCGTAGAAGCCGTGCTTGCCGATCAGGAGCTCGTGCATGTAGCGCAGGAACTCCCCGGACTGTGCGCCCTGGATCACCCGGTGGTCGTAGGTCGAGGTGAGCGTGGTCACCTTCGAGACGCCGAGCTGGTTGATCCGGTTGCTGCTCGCGCCCTGGAACTCCGGTGGGTAGTCGATCGACCCGACGCCGAGGATCAGGCCCTGCCCGCGCATCAGCCGCGGCACCGAGTGGGTGGTGCCCAGCCCGCCGGGGTTGGTCAGGGACGCCGTCGTGCCGGCGAAGTCGTCGACGACCAGCGCACCGTCGCGGGCCTTGCGCACGAGCGCCTCGTAGGCGGACCAGAACTGGGCGAAGTTGAGGTCCTCGCAGTTCTTGATGTTGGGCACAACGAGCTGCCGGGTGCCGTCGGCCTTGCGGCTGTCGATGGCCAGGCCGATGTTGATCGACGCAGGGCTGACCAGCATCGGCTTGCCGTCGACGACCTCGTAGGAGTTGTTCATCTCGGGCACGGCCTTCAGCGCCTGCACCATCGCCCACCCGATCAGGTGGGTGAACGACACCTTGCCACCGGTGGACCGGGCCAGGTGGGCATTGATCATCTGGCGCTGGTCGATGGCGAGCTTCATCGGCACATCTCGGACGCTGGTCGCCGTCGGCATCGCCAGCGACGCGTCCATGTTGTTGGCGGTGCGCAGGGGCGTGCCGCGAAGCGGCGTCCGCGTGGGCTCGGTCTGTTCCTTCGTCGCCACCTGCAGGCGCGGGCGGTCGGGGGAGACACCGCGGCCCGAGCCGGGGCTGTCGGGCTTGCCGGACGAGTGCCGGGGCGCGGGCTCCAGCGCCGGCGAGGGTGCGGCCTGCGCCTTGGGCACAGTGGGGGGCACCGGAACCGGCACGGGCGGCGCGGTGACCGGGCCAGGCTGCGTCGCGGCTGCGGCGGCGGGGGGTATGACGGGCGCGGGCCGCGCGTCCGGTCCTGCGGCGGCCGGTGTGCCCGCGCCGCCATGATGGCTGAAGTAGTCGGCCCAGCTCGGGTCGACGGAGGCGGGATCGGCGAGGTACTGCTCGCGCATCTCCTCGATCAGCCAGTCATTGGCTCCGAAATCGCTGGTGTCCGCACCGTTCTTCACGTCCTGCGGCGTGTAGGCCACAATCCCCTTCTTCCCTGATCAGCGGCTGGCTGCTGCCCCGCTCGATCGTACCTACGCGCCACGCCGCAGAGAACGTACCCGCCGCGGTATCTCGGGAATGAGTAATTGGTGAATTGGATTGCACAGAATCCGTGGGCGCCCCCGGCGCGATTCGAACGCGCGCACCCGCCTCCGGAGGGCGGTGCTCTATCCCCTGAGCTACGGGGGCCCGGCCCAGTCGGGCCGAGTGAGACTGTAGCAAAGACTGCCGCGGGTGACCGCATCGGGCGGCGGATGGGGTCCGGCCGGCTGCAGGCGCGTCCAGATGCGCGTCCAGGGAGGCGACGCGAGGTCCGACTCTGGCACAGTTGCGGCCATGACACACATGCACGTGGCGGGCTCGATCCACGCCGACGTCACCACGCCGGCACCGGTGTGGCTGACCCGGCCGGAGGACGTCAACGCGCTCACCCCGAAGCTGTGGAGCGCCACGTCGCGGCGGGAGGCGGACGGCGTGGTGTCGGTCGGTGGGGTTCGGCTCACCGATCTCGCCGACCAGGTCGGCACGCCGGCTTACGTGATCGACGAGGACGACTTCCGTGCGCGCGCGCGGGACTGGCGCGAGGCGTTCGACGGCTGGACGGTCTACTACGCCGGCAAGTCCTTCCTCTGCGCGACCGTCGCCCGGTGGGCCGACGAGGAGGGTCTCAGCCTCGACGTGTGCTCGCTCGGCGAGCTGACCGTCGCCCTGCGCGCAGGGTTCGAGCCGGCGCGGATCGGCATGCACGGCAACAACAAGTCGGACGCGGAGTTGCGGCTGGGCCTCGAGCGGGGGGTGGGCCGGATCATCGTCGACTCCTCCGACGAGATCACCCGGCTGGAGCGCCTGTGCGAGGAGCTCGACACCACGGCGAAGGTGATGGTCCGGGTCACGACCGGCGTCGAGGCGCACACCCACGAGTACATCGCCACCGCCCACGAGGACCAGAAGTTCGGGTTCTCGATCAACGGTGGGCAGGCGCTGGTGGGGATGTTCCGCTGCCACCACAGCCCACGGCTCGAACTGCTCGGGGTGCACAGCCACATCGGCAGCCAGATCTTCGACACCAACGGGTTCGAGGTCGCTGCCCGGCGCACCCTCAAGCTGTTCGCCCAGTTCCGGGAGGCCACCGGTCTGGAGCTGGCCGAGCTCGATCTGGGTGGCGGCTTCGGCATCGCCTACACCAAGGAGGACGACCCCGCCTCGGCTGCGGAGCTCGCCGGCGGGCTGCGCGAGATCGTCGCCCACGAATGCGCGGCGTTCGGCCTGGCCACCCCGAAGGTCTCGATCGAGCCGGGTCGCGCGATCGTCGGCCCGGCCGGCCTCGCGCTGTACCGGGTCGGCACGGTGAAGCCGGTGGACGTCGGTGGCGGACTGAGCCGGCGCTACCTGTCCGTGGACGGCGGGATGAGCGACAACATCCGTCCAGCGCTGTACGCCGCGGAGTACTCGGCGACCCTGGCGTCCCGGGCCTCCGGCGCGGAGCCGGTGGTCTCCCGGGTCGTGGGCCTGCACTGCGAGGGTGGCGACATCCTGGTCCGCGACGAGTTCCTGCCCTGCGACGTGCGGATCGGCGACCTGCTCGCGGTGCCGGCATCGGGGGCCTACAGCCGCTCGATGGCGAGTAACTACAATCACACCCCGCGGCCGCCGGTGGTCGCCGTGCGGGATGGCCAGGTGCGCACCCTGCTGCGCCGCGAGACCCTGGACGACTTGCTGGCGCTGGACGCCGGGATCACGGAATTCGAGGAATGACATGGATGACTCCACGCCGCTGAAGGTCGCGCTGCTGGGTTGCGGCGTGGTCGGCTCCCAGGTGGCCCGGTTGCTGATCGAGCAGGCCGACGACCTGCGGGCGCGGATCGGGCGCCCGCTGGAACTCGTCGGCATCGCGGTCCGGCGCCTCTCCCTGGAACGCCCGGGCATCGACCGCTCGCTGCTGACCGACGACCCGATGGCCCTTGTCACCCGGTCCGACGTCGACCTGGTGATCGAGCTGCTCGGCGGGATCGAGCCGGCGCGCAGCCTGCTCCTGGCCGCGATCGGCGCCGGTTCCTCTGTGATCACCGCGAACAAGGCACTGCTGGCCTCCGACGGGGCGACGATCTACGAGGCGGCGGAAGCCGCCGGCGTGGACGTGTACTACGAGGCGGCCGTCGCGGGCGCGATCCCGATCATCCGGCCGCTGCGCGAGTCGCTGGTGGGTGACGAGGTGACCGCGGTGATGGGCATCGTGAACGGCACCACGAACTTCATCCTGGACAAGATGCACACCGACGGCGCCGACTTCGCCTCCGCGCTGGCCGAGGCGCAGGCGCTCGGCTTTGCCGAGGCCGACCCGACCGCCGACGTCGAGGGCTACGACGCGGCGTCGAAGGCGGCGATCCTGGCCAGCCTGGCCTTCCACAGCCGGGTCCGGCTCGGCGATGTCGCCCGCGAGGGCATCACGGGCGTGACGAGTGACGACATCGCGGCTGCCACCGAGATGGGCTGTGTGGTGAAGCTGCTGGCGCGCTGCGCGCTGAGTGAGGACGGCACCATCGAGGTGGGCGTGCACCCGACGATGGTTCCGCTCGCCCACCCGCTCGCTGCGATCCCCGGCGCGTACAACGCGGTGTTCATCGAGTCGCGCCACGCGGGCCGGCTGATGTTCATGGGTCCGGGCGCGGGCGGCTCGCCCACCGCGTCCGCTGTGCTCGGCGACCTGGTCACCGCTGCGCGCAATCGCGTCCGCGGGGCTCGGGGCCCGGGCGAGTCCACCTACTCGGCCCGCAGCATCACGCCCGCGGGGCGGGTGAGTTCGCGCTACTACGTCTCGATGTTCGTCCACGACGAGCCCGGCGTGCTGGCCAAGGTGGCCGGGTGCTTCGCCGACCAGAACGTCTCGCTCCAGGAGGTCCGCCAGGAGAGCAAGGGCGACCGGGCCCGGCTCGGAGTGATGACGCACCGGGCCACCGCCGCCCAGATCGAGGCCGCGCTGGCCGGCCTGGCCACCATGACCGAGGTGGAGCCGGGCGTGTCCGTGATGCGGGTGGAGGGCGCCTGATGAACCTGGCCTGCCTCGACCTCGAGGGCGTGCTCGTGCCCGAGATATGGATCCGGGTGGCGGAATCCACCGGAATCGACGGGTTGCGGCTGACCACCCGGGACATCGCCGACTACGACGAGCTGATGCGGCATCGTCTCGGCCTGCTGGACGCGCACGGCATCCGGCTGTCCCGGATCACGGAGGTGATCGCCGCGATGGGGCCGATGCCCGGCGCGCCCGAGTTTCTCAACTGGCTGCGCACCCGGTTCCAGGTGGTGATCCTCTCCGACACCTTCTACGAGTTCGCGATGCCTCTGATGGCGCAACTGGGCTACCCGACCCTGCTGTGTCACCGGTTGCAGGTGGGCGATGGGAGGATCACCGGCTACACGCTGCGCCAGCCGGACTCCAAGCGCGCGGCCGTGCGCGCCTTCCACCACCTGAACTATCGGGTGGTCGCGACCGGCGACTCCTACAACGACACGGCCATGCTCGCCGAGGCCGACGCGGGCATCCTGTTCCGGCCACCCGCCAACGTGGTCGCCGAGTTCCCGCAGTTCGCGGTCGTCACCGATTACGACGGCCTGCGGGACGCCTTCAGCACCGCGCTGGCCTGACCCCCGCGGCACCCGACCTGCGCGTCCGCTTCGCCGTCGGCAGGATCCGGGTGCTACAGTGAAGGCGCGCCGAGAGCGCACCGCCCCTCAGATCGGGCAGGACGGACGCGAAGTAGCCACCGATTCGTCGAGAAATCCCAGCGCAGTAACAGAGTGTGTTCTGGCATTTCGGATCTGGATGTCATGTGTGGAACTCACCTGTGGTGAGCGCGGGGGAGCCTGCCTGGCGGCTGGCGTCCGCCCGATCCGAAAGGAAGTCAGTGACCGACACCATCGAAGCCGCGACCCAGGACGTCCAGCGCCGGGGTTCCGGACTGGAGGGCATGCTGCTGCCTGAGTTGAAGCAGCTCGGCGCGTCCCTGGGCCTGAAGGGCACCGGGACGATGCGCAAGGGTGCCCTCATCGAGGCCATCAAGTCTGCCCAGAGCCCGACGCGTTCGGGTGCTTCGCGGGACGCGAAGCCCAAGCAGGACGACGCGCAAGGCGCCGCGGCCCCGACGACCCCACCGGCGGAGGGAGAGCGGGCCAACGGGGCTCAGCGCTCCCGCCGACAGCGCGGGGAGCGTGCCGAGGCCGCACCCGCGGCCGCTGAGGCACGCGCGGAGAGCCGGGACGAGCAGCCGGCGCTGCCGTCCGGCGACGACGTCGCCACCCGCCTCGAGGCGCTGAAGGCCGAAGGCGGAGGCCGGAGCCGGCGGCGCAACGACGACGACGCCGAGGCGCGCCAGGCCGACGCACCCCGGCAGCCGCAGCAGCAACAACAGCGCAACAACAGCAACAACAACAGCAGCAACAACAACGTCAACGACGACGACGAGTTCGGTGGCGGCAGCCGGCGCAGCCGTCGGCGGCGCAACCGCGACCGTCAGAACCGGCGCAGCGGCCGTACCGGCGGGAGCAATCTGGGCCTGGAGCGCATGGACGCCGAGCCGGTGCTCTCCGAGGACGACGTGGTGATCGAGATCTCCGGCATCCTCGACGTGCTGGACAACTACGCGTTCGTCCGAACCACCGGGTACCTGCCCGGCCCCAATGACGCCTACGTGTCGCTGTCCATGGTCCGCAAGTGGGGTCTGCGCAAGGGCGACATCGTCACCGGCGCGATCCGGGCGCCGAAGGAGGGCGAGCGCAGGGAGAAGTTCAACCCGCTGGTGCGCATCGACACGATCAATGCCGACGCGCCCGAGAAGGCCAAGGACCGTCCGGAATTCCAGAAGCTCACTCCGCTGTACCCGCAGGAGCGGTTCCGGCTGGAGACGACGCCGCTGAACATGACCGGCCGGATCATCGACCTGGTCTCGCCGGTCGGGAAGGGCCAGCGTGGGCTGATCGTTTCCCCGCCCAAGGCGGGCAAGACCCTGGTCATGCAGGCGATCGCCAACGCGATCACGGCGAACAACCCCGAGGTGCACCTGATGGTGGTGCTGGTGGACGAGCGTCCCGAGGAGGTCACCGACTTCCAGCGCACCACCTCTGGCGAGGTGATTGCCTCGACCTTCGACCGTCCGGCCGATGACCACACGACGATCGCGGAACTCGCCATCGAGCGGGCCAAGCGCCTGGTCGAGCTGGGCCGCGACGTGGTTGTGCTGCTGGACGGGATCACCCGTCTCGGCCGCGCCTACAACCTGGCCGCGCCGGCGTCCGGCCGGATCCTGTCCGGCGGTGTCGACTCCGCCGCGCTCTATCCGCCAAAGAAGTTCTTCGGTGCGGCCCGCAACATCGAGGACGGCGGCTCGCTGACCATCCTCGCCACGGCACTGATCGAAACCGGCTCGAAGATGGACGAGGTGATCTTCGAGGAGTTCAAGGGCACCGGCAACATGGAGCTGAGGCTCCGCCGCGACCTCGCCGACAAGCGGATCTTCCCCGCCATCGACCCGGTGGCCTCCGGCACCCGGCGCGAGGAGATGCTGCTCGGGCGCGATGAGCTCGCGATCATGTGGAAGCTGCGGCGCGTGCTCAGCGCCCAGGATCCGCAGGCGGGCCTGGAGATGCTGCTCAACCGGATGCGCAAGACCCAGAGCAACCGCGAGTTCCTGCAGGTGATCTCCCGGACGACGCCGAACCCGGAGTAGCCGCCGGGATCCGACGGCGGGAGCCGCGTTCTCTCACCGCACAGTGGCCCGTGGATGCCGACATCGGCCTCCACGGGCCACTGTTCAGGTCCGGGCGAACCCGCTTTGTCCGGAGGGCGGTCGCCGGCTCAGAACACCCAGTTCGCCAGCGGTGCGACGGGCCACCCGAAAGCCGCCGCGGCGGGCAGCAGGGCGCCCGCCCGGAGCTCCGTGACCTGCCCGGCCGCCGCGAGAGCTGCCAGCGACGTTCCACCCAGGTAGGCCGCACCGAGCTCGCGGACGTCGAGGGCGAGGTCGGCGTCGGCGTCGGTGCGTTCCACCGCGGCCGGACCGAAGGCCGGCGCCGCCAGGTGCCAGCGTCCCGCGTTGTCGGGAAGCAGTGCGTCGGTGACGTCCAGCACGACGTCGACCGGCGCCTGGTACTGCCGGCCGGACAGGGCCGCGGGCAGGTCGATGATCCGCGCCCACAGGTTGTCCTTGCTGGTCGCCCGCCCCGAGCGGACGTCGAGGAGGAGGTCGAGCAGGGGGTCGTCCAGCGCCAGGTTGCCGGAGGTGAGCTCCGTGGTCAGGTCGAGGTCGAGCAGCCGTGACCACAGGACATGGGCCACCGCCGGATCGGACGCAACCGCCTCGGTGACTTCGACGGAGCCGTCAGGACCGGCGGGTCCCCAGGTGCTCTTGCGGCGGAACAACGCATAGCCGACCGGCTCGCCGGCACGCTCGACGACCAGGATCCGCTGCTCCTCGGAGCCGTGC
>PHEV01000107.1 GCA_002843035.1 Actinobacteria bacterium HGW-Actinobacteria-5
GATCCCGAACCCGCCTCGCGGATAGTGCCAGGTGAGCACACCGGGAGCAGCCACGGCGAGGCAGGTGCCGCACTCGAGGCAGCCGGCGTACTCCACGGTGATCGTGCCGTCGGCGGCCTCGCCGTAGACGTGGGCGGGACACACCTGGACGAGCAACCGGCCCGTGCCGGTGCGACGGGCGACCTCCTGGTCGACGACGATGTGGCACTCCTCCTCGTCGAGCACGTAGGTGTTGCGGGCGAGGCGTTCCGCGACGGATCCGAAGCTGGTCATTCCCTGCCTCCCTGCCTAGAGCGCCCTGGCGGCGGCCCAGCCGTCGCGCACCAGCTGGTCGATCCGCAGCCCGGACGCCTTGAGTGCGGACAGCGCGCCCGGGACGAGGTGCCTGCGCGGAGTCAGGTCGTGATCGTAGACGCCGTGCAGCACATCGGCGAGCAGCTGGCCGTAGCCCGTGTACAGCCGGGGGTTCTCCAGGAATCCGGGTGCCCTGGCATAGGTCCTCAGGTCGGCACTGACGAAGCTCCCCTCAAGTTCGCGGAGGTAGCCGTCCATGGCCTGTTGGGAGAAGTCACCGGCCGCCAGCGCGGCGGACGCGGCGGTGGCGGCGGCGATGGCGCTCCCCGCGGCGAGGTCCATCCCGCGGATGGTCAGGCCCGTGTTCAGGGTGAAGCCGCCGGCGTCCCCGATCACGAGCAGTCCCGGGCGGGTCAGGTCGTGCGCGGCCATCGCCGGCCCGTCCTCGATGGTGAGGTGGCAGCCGTACTCGAGCAGCTCGCCGCCGCGCAGCAGCGGCTCGACCGCGGGGTGGGCGAGGAAGTGGTCGTGCAGATCGCTCGAACTCAGCCCTGCGGCCTGCAGGTCGTCGAGGCGCAGCACCACCCCCACCGAGACCGAGTCGAGGTTGGTGTACAGGAAGCCACCGCCGGCGACGCCCTGGGTGCAGTCGCCGACGACGGCGTACGCCACCCCTTCGTCCCCGCTCACCCGGAAGCGGTCCTCCAACACGGTGCGCGGCAGGCCGATCACGGACTTCACGCCCACGGCGAGGTGCCCGGGCGGCTCCTTGGCCCGGACGCCCGCCGCCTGTGCGAGGAAGGAGTTGACGCCGTCCGCTGCCACCACCACGTGGCAGCGGAGTTCGTCCTCGCCCGCGCGGACGCCCACGAACCGGCCGTCCTCCTGGAGCAGCCCGTCCACCCGCACGCCGGGCATCACCACGACGCCGGCCTGCTCGCACTCGGCGGAGAGCCAGGGGTCGAGCTTCGCCCGCAGCACGGTGACCGCGTTCACCGGGTCGGCGAGCCGGGTGTCCCAGTAGTCGACGTTCACGTGCGAGTCGTCATTGAGGAAGCTGAGCACGTTGCGGGTGATCCGCCGCTCCACGGGCGCCCGGTCGACGAAGTCGGGGAAGACCTCAGCCAGAACGCGACAGTAGAACACGCCGCCGGAAAGGTTCTTCGAACCGGGCTCCGCGCCCCGCTCGATCAGCAGGACCTCGTGGCCGGCCTCGGCCAGCCGGTAGGCGCACACCGTGCCGGCCACGCCACCACCGACGACGATCACGTCGAAGTCGACGTCCTCGCTCATCAGGACTCCTTCCGGGGGTGCCGGGTGGCGAGGGGCCGCCACCCGGCAGGTCGGCTACAGGGCTCCGGCGTGGATCGCCTCGGCGATGTCGTCGGCAGCGAGCCAGCCCGAGGTGAGCGCGAACCCGTTGGCCGAGCCGGGGATCGGCAGGGCGTACGACTCCCCGAACAGCCCGCCCGCGTCGCAACCGACCGAGTACAGGCCCGGCACGGGTTGGCCGTCGGCGTCGAGGCAGCGCATGTGCTCGTCGATCTTGAGCGCACCCATCGAGATCATGATCCCGGTCTCCATCTTGATCGCGAAGAACGGGCCCTCGGCGACCGAGAACAGGAACTTCGACGGCTTGTGGAACTTCGTGTCGACACCCGCGGCGCACAGTTGGTTGTACGCGTCCACCTCGGCCCGCAGGACGGCCGGGTCGACTCCCATGTTCCGGCCGAGCTCCTCGATGGTCTCGCCCTTCACCACGTTGGTGCGGGACTCGTCGGCGGCGTCCGCCTCGATCTCGGTGGGCAGGTTCACCATCTTCTCGTTGTTGCGGACGTAGATGCCCAGTCCGATCTCGTTGCCGTCCTCGACCAGGTGCCGGATGGTGGCCTGGTCGATGATGCACCAGTAGCAGGCGCCCGGCAGGGTCGCCACCACATCGCCGGCGTTGCCGAAGCTCATCCCCACGACCTCGTCGGTGAAGCGCCTGCCTTCGGTGTTCACCCAGAAGTAGGGCTGCATGCCGGTGCAGTTGGTGTGGCTGGTGATGGTCTTGTCACGCATCAGCGGGAACAGCAGCAGCGTGCCGATGGAGTTGTGCTCGGTGCCGCCGGCCGCCAGCACCATGTTGATGCCGTCACCGGTGTTGCCCTGGCCGCCGACGTTGATCATCTTGTCGCCGATGCCGTACTTCGTGTACTTGTCGAGCATCTCGGGGTTGGCAGCGAAGCCGCCGGTGCCGATCACGACGGCCTTGGCGCCGAGCCGCACCTCCTGGCCGTCGGCGTCCTTCGCGACCAGGCCGGTCACGGTGCCGGTGTCGTCGGTGAGGATCCGGGTGGCCGCCGTGGACAGGAACACGTCCACACCGCGGCGGCGGGCGTCCGCCTCGAGCAACTCGATCAGGCGCGCGACCTCGCCCTCGGGCAGGTGCCACGTGGTGAGCTCGCCCGGCTGGTCGAGGGCAGTGACCGTGACGTCCTCGTAGACCGCGCCGACCTCGTCGCGCATCTTCACGATCGTGGTCGCGGCGTTCTCGACGAACCGGCTGACCAGCGGCGGGTCGGCCCGCCAGTGCGAGTAGTCGAGGTAGGTGTTGAACGCCTGTTCCTTGGTGACGTTGATGCCCCGCTTGATCTGCTCGTCCGATTCGAAGGCTGCGTGGCCCTCGGCGAAGGCGGAACTGCCGCCGGTCTGTGGCTCCTTCTCGATGATGGCGCAGGTGAGGCCGTCCTTGGCCGCCTGGACCGCACAGGAGAGCCCGGATGCTCCCGCACCCACGACGACGATGTCGTATGTCGCGTCGAACTCTTCGCTCATTGCTCCAGCTCCTTCGATGGTAGGTTCCTGACCGCCTTGGTCAGTTCCGGGACCACGTCGTAGAGGTCCCCGACGATTCCGTAGTCAGCCGTGCGGAAGATCCGCGCCTCGGGGTCGTTGTTGACGGCGGCGACGACCCGGGCGCCGCGCACCCCCTCCATATGCTGGGGGGCGCCGCCGATCCCGACCGCCAGGTAGAGGGCGGGGCTGATCTGGTTCCCCGACCGGCCGACGTAGCGCGACTTGTCGAGCCAGCCGAGGTCGTCCGCGATCGGCATCGAGCAGGCGAGCTCTGCCCCGAGCGCCGCGGCGAGCCCCTGCACCAGCGACACGTCGTCCCTCGCCCGTACGCCGCGACCGAAGGACACCACGCGGTCGGCGTCCTCGAGACCGCTCGCCACGGCGAGGGGCTCGCTGGCGATCACCGCCAGCGGGGCGGCGGCGAGCTCGACGGGCGTGACCGGTGCGGCCGCGCCGGAGGCAGCGGCCACGTCGTCGCCGCCGTAGGTCACCGCTACCGGTCCGGTGCAGCGGAGGGTCTCGATGGTCTCCCCGCCGACCGCGGCGCGGCGGACGAGCAGCCGGTCGTCCTCGACGGCGAGCGCCACCGCTGCGGGCACGAGCCTCGCGTGCATCCGACCCGCCACCGCTCCGAGCAGGACGCGCGCGGCCGGGTCGGTGGTGGACAGCACCACGCCGGGCTGCGCGTCGGCGGCAGCTCCGGCCAGTGCGGCGCCCCACGCCTCGGCGGGGACGGGGCCGGGGTCGGTCCAGCGCACCTCGTCCGGCCCGGCGGCAGCCACCTGCTCGGCCAGCAACCGTGGGCCGATCACGACCGCAGTGAGGCGGCCGGGCAGGGCCCGCGCGATGCGGAATGCGCCGCCCCAGCCGTCGGCGGTGACCAGCAGCCAGCAGTCGGTGTTCATGCGGCGTCCTTTCGGCTCGGTCGGGGGTTCACAGGACGCCCTCGCTGCGGAGGGCGGCCACGAGTTGGGCTGCGGTCTCGGCGGGCTCTCCCGCGAACACCCGGGCCGGCGTCGAGTCCGGCTTCGCGCAGCCGAGCGACTCCGGATCGTCGGGGGCCACGCCCAGCTCGGCCAGGCTGAGCCGGGTGAGCGGACGCTTCCGGGCAGCCAGCAGTTCCTTCATCCCGGGCGCGCGGTCCACGTCGGCCTCGGCGGCGATGCCGACCACAGCCGGCGTCGGCAGCAGGACGGTCTGGGCTGCGCCGCCCACCTTCCGTGCGGCCTGAAGCCGGCCGTCCACGGTTGTCGCGGAGGTCAGCCCGACCAGGGCGGGCCATCCCAGTTCGCCGGCCAGGGCGACCGGGACGCCCGCGTCCTGCCGGGAGTCGCCGATCACGACAACATCCACCTCGCCGAGGTGCCGTACCGCCGCAGCGAGGATCGCGGCCGTCGCGGCGTTGTCGACCAGGCTCGGGGCGTCGGCCACCGACCAGGCCCGCTCGACCCCCCGGGCGAGGGCCCAGCTGGCGTCACCGTCTCCGATCGTGAGGCCGAGCACCTCACCGTCCGAGCCGGCAGCGATCGCGAACGCCGCGGCGAGCGCGGCCGGGTCGTCCTCGCCCGCGGTCATCCGGGCGTTGCGCCAGTCGATCGAGCCGTCGGAGCGCACCAGCGCGTCCGTGGGGTTGCGGGCCCACTTGTAGACAACGACCACCCTCACCGGCGTCCTCCTCGTCGAGGTCGGGCCGTGACTGCGTCGCACGGCTCACTGGGGCGCGGCCACAACCGGCCCTCGACCTCGATTCTTCGCCGGTGGACGCCGCCGGCACATCGCTCTCCCGGCTACACCGGGGTAGCCGATCGGCTACCCCACGATGCCGCTGCGCACTCCGAACACGGCCACCTGGACCCGGTTCCGCAGGTGCAGTTTGGCCATGATGCTGCCGAGGTGCTTCTTGACCGTCGCCTCGCTGAGGTGGAGGGTCCGGGCGATCTCGTCGTTCGACATTCCCTCCACGAGGTGCCCGAGCACGTCGCGCTCGCGACGGCTGAGCCGCTCGGAGCCACCGACCGGTGAACCGCCGGGATGGTCGGGCTGGGCGAACTCGGCGAGCACCTTCGCCGCGGTGGAGGAGGACATCGCGGCCTCACCCCGCATGATGCCCTGCAGCGAGTCACGCAGACGTTCGGCCGTCTCGTTCTTGCTGAGGTAGCCGTGCGCCCCGTTGCGCAGCGCCTCGAAGACATCCTCGCCGAGGTTCGACACGGTGAGCATCGCGATCCGGGGGTGCGGGTCGGCGGCCGTGATCTGGCGGGTGGCCTCGACGCCGCCGACGCCCTCCATGCGGACGTCCATCAGGACGAGGTCGGGCTTCAGTCGGCGGGCCAGCCGTACGGCCTCGGCGCCGTCGGACGCGGAGCCGACGACCTCGAACTCGCTCCACCGGCCGAGCAGCGAGATCAGCCCGTCCCGGAACAGGGCGTGGTCGTCCACGACCAGGACCCGGATCGGCGCTGCGTCCATCACGACGCCCCCAGCTCTGCCGGGATGCCGGCGTGGTCGATCGCCCGGACGGGGGCCTCGGCGACCAGGAGGGTGCCACCGCCCGGTCCGGGCGAGAAGTGGATGCTGCCGTCCAGCTGGTGCATGCGCTCGGTCATGATCTTGATGCCCAGTCGGGAGTCGAGGATCCTCGCGGGGTCGAAGCCGGTGCCGTTGTCCTGCACCTCGAGCCGGATCCGGGTCTGGGAGCACCGCAGCCGCACGGCGACGTGCGAGGCCCGCGAGTGCTGCTGGACGTTGGCGAGGGCCTCGCGGAGCACCCGGGCGAGCTGGGCCGCGATCGTGTGCGGGATGCAGTCCGCACACTCGTCCGCCTCGAAGGAGGTGGTGATCGCGAACTGCTGCGCGAATCGGTCGACGAGGTTGCGCATCTGGTCGAGGAACACCCCCTCGAGGATCTCCGCGTCGGCGCGCAGCCCCAGCATCTGGTGCCGCAACGTGCGCTTGAGCGTCTCGACCATCGCGTCCAGGTTGCCGACGTCGTCGCCCAGCCGGGCCAGGTCGCGCTCGGTGACGTCGAGCTTGGTCAGGCCGACGTGCAGGCCGAGCGCCGCGACCTGCTGGGACAGGTCCGCGTGGAGTTCGTCGCTGAGCCGGCGGCGCTCCTCCAGCGCGCCGAGCTCGCGTTCGCGTCCGGTGAACTGCCAGCGACAGACCGCGTTGCCGAGGATCCGGCCCGCGGCGGCGAGGAAGTCGCGCTGCTCGTCGGTGAGGGTGAATGGCCCGTCGAAGCAGAGCAGGACGGCGCCGAGGTGGCGGTCGTCCGCATGCAGCGATGCGACCACCCCCGATTCGCCGAACCACTCCTTGAAGTCGTCGGGCAGCAGGGCCCAGGCCTCGTCGTGGAGGTGGTCGGCGGCGGAGACCGGCCATTCCTCCGGGTTCACCCACGGTTCACGGATGTGCTCGTGGGCCGGCATGCTCGCGAACGACTCGCCCAGCAGCGCGCGCTGCTCGTCGTCGCTGACCAGCACGAGCAGGTCCTCGCTCGCGTTGAGCAGGTAGGCCGGCGCGATCCTCGCACCCATCACGTCCCGCAGGATCGCCACGGCGTCGACGAAGGACGCGGCGCCTTCCGGGGACCAGGAGAGGGCGTCGTTGATCCGTACCAGTTCGGAGAGGTAGGAGCGGCCGTTGCTCACGCGCTGATGCTACTCGCGAGTACTCCCGACGCGAGTCAACTGGTTGACAAACTGAGTGTTAACCGGTTGACTATGTGGCATGACGACGATCACTGCGAGCCTCCACGAGCTCGTACACGCCATGGACGCCTACGCCGACCGCGAGCTGGTGCGACGCTTCGGGGCCGACCGGAACCTGCTGGAGTTCCTCGCCCCCCTGGCTGGCGGGCCGATGGACGTGACCCGGCTGGCCGGCAGCCTGAACCTGACCAAGGCCGCCGTGAGCAAGCGGGCGCCGCGGCTCGAGCAGGAGGGATGGCTCATCGCGTCCGCGGATCCGGGGCACGGCCGCAGGGTGGTGCTCACGCTCACTGCGCGGGGGCAGGAGTTCGTCCGAAAGGCCGGGGGGTCGCTCAACCAGCGGTTCCAGGCGCTCCTGGAGGAGGTCCTGATTGATCCGGACGACTTCCACGCCCAGCTGCGGACGCTCGTGGATGCGGTACGCGCGCTCGACGCCGACGCCGACGCCGACGCCGACGCCGACGCCGACGCCGACGCCCTGGCCGGGGTGCGGTCGTGACCACCCGGCGTCCGGGACGGCTCGGGGTCGTCCCCGCCGGGCTCAGTGCGGCAGCCGCCGTGCTCGCGACGACGACGAGCCTGTTCGGCCTGCTCTCCGCCTGGCCGTACGCCGCGGAGACGGCCAACTGGAGACTGCAGGCCTACGGGCAGGACCTCGGCAACTTCCTGGCCATCGTCGTGCTGGTGGCCGGCCTGCTCACCGCGCGACGGGGTTCGGTGCGCGGGGGCCAGGTCTGGGCCGGAGCGCTGGTGTACCTGGCCTACGCCTTCGTGATCTACGCGATGACCGTCCACTTCACCGCGCTCTTCCTCGCCTATGTCGCCGTGCTCGGGTTGTCGGTGTACAGCCTGGTCTTCGCGCTGCCGGGACGCCCGGAGCTGCGGCTGCCGCGGCGCCTGCGCCGCCTCGGCGCGGGGGTGCTCGGTGCCACGGCGGTGGCGTTCGCCCTGCTGTGGCTGTCGGCCATCCTCGGCGCGCTGGCGGCGGGTCGCCCGCCCGCCGACCTCGCCGAGGCGGGGCTGCCAGCGAATCCCGTGCACGTGATCGACCTCGCGCTCGTCCTGCCGGGCATGCTCATCGTTGCGGTCCGCTCCCGGCGCGGCGGTCTTGCAGCCGCCCTGCTGGCGCCGCTGCTGGTGTTCGCCGCGCTGATGGCGGCGAGCATCGTGGTGACACTGTTGCTCGGCGGCGCGCCGGCGGCGGTGGTGGCGGTGCTGGCCGCCGTCGCCCTGGTCAGCGCCGTCCTGGCCGGGCTGCTGCTGCGGGCCGGATCAGCCGAGCACCGAGCGGAGCTCGGCGAGGGCCTCGCGCTGCAGGTCGGCGAACTCGCGCTGCTCCGCGCCGGCGATCCAGCGGGTGAACGCGATGTGGAAGACGCTCAGCGTGACCTCAGCGGCGAGGATGGACCGGCCCTCGTCCGTGCCGCGGTCGGTGAACGCAGCGATCGTGGCGGCCTTCAGTGAGGCGAGCTTGAGCAACTCCCGCTCGCGCAGTGCCGGGTTCGCGCCCAGCACTGCGCTGCGCCGGCGAGCGAAAGCCTGCTGCTGCGGGGTGAAGTTCGCCGCGAGCGCGGTCAGTGCGGCGTCGACGAGCGCGGCGGTGTTGCTGCCGTCGGGAGCGGCGGCGATCCCCGCGACCAGGCTCTGTTCCAGGCGCTGCGAGCCGGCGAACAGCACCTCTCGCTTGTCCGCGAAGTAGCGGTAGAAGGTGCGTTCGGTGACGCCGGCGCGCTCCGCGATCCCGGCCACGGTGGCCTGCTCGTAGCCCTGCTCCTCGAACAGTTCCAGCGCGGCCGCACGCAATCGGTCGGCCGCTCCCGGTTGCCATCTGCTCATTGCCCCAGCATAAGTGATGGCAGACACTGACGTCGCGAGGTACTCTGATGTCAGAACCTGACATGAGAGAAGGTAGCCATGAACGTCTTCATGACCGGGGCATCGGGCTGGATCGGCTCCGCCGTTGTGCCCGAACTGCTCACCGCCGGACATTCCGTCCGGGGTCTCGCCCGCTCCGAGCGCTCGGCGGCGGTGCTGCGCGCGGCGGGCGTAGAGCCCGTCGCGGGCGACCTCGACCAGCTCGATGTGCTGCGCACCGCAGCCGAGGCTGCGGACGCCGTGATCCACCTCGCCAACAAGCACGACTGGTCGGACCTGGCCGCGACGAACCGAGCCGAGAGAGCCGCCGTCCAGACCTTCTGCGATGCGCTGGAAGACTCCGGCAAGCCCTTCCTGTTGGCGTCCGGAACCGCGATCCCGGTCGGTCACACCCTCACCGAACTGGACGCCAACCCGGCATCGGGCCCGGATGCGCCGCGCGGCGGCACCGAGGCGCTCGCGATCGAGTACGCCACCCGCGGCGTGCGCAGCGTCGCCCTGCGGTTCGCGCCCAGCGTCCACGGTGCGGGGGGAGACCACGGCTTCCTCGCGCTGCTCGTGCAGGCAGCTCGCGATCACGGTGCGGCCGGCTACGTCGGCGACGGCTCCAACCGCTGGACCGCCGTGAACCGCCTCGACGCCGCCGGCATGGTCGCGCTCGCGCTGGAGAAGGCCACACCCGGCTCGGCGGCGCACGCCGCCGCGGAGGTGCTGACCACCCGCCAGATCGCGGAGGCGATCGGTGCGACCCTGGGCGTGCCGACGGTCCCGGTCGCACCGGAAGCGGTGGCGGAGCACTTCGGCTGGCTCGGTCCCATCTTCGCGATGGACCTGCCCGCGTCCGCCGACCTCACCCGCGAGCGGCTCGGCTGGGTTCCGACCCACCCGACGCTCGCCGAGGACCTCGCCGCGGGCGCGTACACATCCTGATTCCATCGCCGCCTCCGCCCGGCTCGCGGGCCGTCGAAGGGCTCCTGTCGGCGGCCGGTGGGAGCATGGCCGTGTCATGAGTTCCTCGGCCCGCCACCGCACCCTCTGGCCGGCCCTCGCCCTCGCGGCCGTCGTGGCCCTGTTGATCGTGGCCGTGGTCTGGCTGTCCGGGCGCGGCGGGACGGACACCTCCGGGCCCGGCAACACGCTGATGACCAGCACGGCGGTCGAGATCGAGGCCGCGCGGACCCAGCTCGACCAGTTGCCCGTGGCAGACCGGCCCCGGTCCTCCAGCGGCTACCGCCGGGACGCGTTCGGCGATGCGTGGACCGACACCGACGGCAACGGCTGCAACCAGCGTGACGACGTGCTGCTGCGTGACGTGGTGAAGTCCGAGCCGTACCGGGTCGGTCGGCAGGGCGGCTGCGACCACGACGTGCTCGCGGGCACCTGGATCGACCCGTACACGGGGGAGTCGATCGCGCTGACCGACGCCAAGCAGGGATCGCAGGCAGAGAAGGTGCAGATCGACCACATCGTGCCGCTCAGCGTCGCCTGGCGCTACGGCGCGAACACGTGGACCGACGCCCGGCGACTGGCGTTCGCCAACGACCTGCGTGAACTGGTCGCATCGGGCGGGGCGTCCAACCAGTCGAAGAGCGGTTCGGACGCCTCACAGTGGCAGCCGGTGCGGGCTGCCCGGTGCGGCTACGCGGTCCGCTACGTCGCGGTGAAGTCGGCCTACGCCCTGCCCACCGACGCCACCGAGAAGCGCGCCCTGCAGGACATGCTCGCCACCTGCCCGTGAGCGGTCACGGGTCGGGCCTCAGCGCCGGGCGCGCAGGGCCCGGACGGCGGGCGGCACGAGCGCGACCAGCCAGACCAGCCCGATCAGGACGCCGAAGCCGAGCACGTAGTCGCGGTCGAGCAGGGACGGGTTGTCCGGACGCCGGCCCAGTCCGCTGAGGAACGGCGCGGCGACGAGCACGAGCAGCAGGTTGACCAGCGCGGCCGACTCCACGGCCCGACGCCACGCCGCGGGGAGCACCCGGCCCAGGCCGATCGCCGTGACCACCACGACCGGGACCGCGAGCAGGTCCACGACCAGCGGACCGCCCGCCCACCAGGTCAGGAACCCCACCGGGCCGGGGTTGTCGTGCAGCACCTGTTCGAGCACCAGCAGGCCGCCGTAGAGAACGGTCAGCGCGCCGGCGGCGGCCAGGATCAGGCGTGCCCGGCCGGCCGTGCGCAGGGCGTGGGTGACGTCGACGAACTGGGTGCCCAGCCAGGCCCGGAGTCTCGACAGGCCCGACCGGCCCCGGGGTGGGCGCGACGTGTCGGGCGACGGGCTCGATCCGGAGTCGTTGGTCATCGCTGCACCTCGATCCTGTTCACCCATTTCGTCTGCAGCGCCCCGGGGCGGTTCGGCGCGATCAGCCGCAGCGGGTAGCCGTGGTCGGGCGCGAGGGCGTCCCCGTTCACCCGCAGCGCGAGCAGCGTCTGGGGGTCGCCGAGGGTGCCCGGCCCGACCGTGCTGCGGCCGTAGCCGCCCCGGTCGGGGGAGGACACCACCACGAGGCTGACCGCGTCCGGGGCGTCGATGAGGTCGGCCAGGCGCACGCCCTCCCAGCGAGCCCACGCGTTCCAGCCCTCCACGCACGCGATCGGCAGGTACGCCTCGCGCTGAGGGAGGGCGGCCATCTGGGCGAGCGTGAAGCTCTGCGTCCGGTCGCCGTCGACCACCTCGAGGCTCCAACCGTCCGTCGCGGTGACGCCCGCGGCGGCCGCGCTCCGGTTCACCGGCACCCCCTGCGGCCCGTCCCCGGACCGCTGCGACAGCACCCCCAGCGGACGCAGGAACGGCAGCTTGTCCCCGGCCGTCGCCACCGCCGCGAGCAGGGACGCAACGCCCGCCAGCCCCAGCACCTGTCGCCGGCCCAGGCCCGAGGAGACCGGCTCCGCGTCCGGGCGCCCCAGCTCACGGCGCACCACAGGGAGCTGCACCGCCACGTGCACCGCGATCGCGCCGATCGCGAGCCACGCCACCGCGTAGTGCACGGGCGGGAAGTAGAAGCCGAAGGCGTACACCTCGGCCACGTTCAGCAGGCCGGTGACCAGCTCGAAGATCGCGGACGCCACGAGCACCAGCACCGAGGCGCGTTCGGCCATCCGCAGCACCCCGCCGATCAGCGGACGCTTCCAGAACCGCGGCGCCACCGACCACAGCTTCACCGCCAGCAGCGGGATCGACGCGATGCCGCTGGTCACGTGCAGCCCCTGGCTGAGTGCGTATCCCCAGGCGGGTTGTGACGGCAGCAGCGTCGAGTGCTGGTGCAGGTGGCT
>PHEV01000108.1 GCA_002843035.1 Actinobacteria bacterium HGW-Actinobacteria-5
CCCGTGGTTCTCGCCGTCGGTGATCGAGGAGTTCCAGAGCCTGGGGGTGTTCGTGTTCGTGAACGCTGTGACCCTGACCACGGGCATCCCGCTGTTCGGGGGGCTGGACGACGAACTGGCGATCTCCACCTCGCCCGAGGCGGCGTACGGGCCCATCCTCGCCCTCGGGGTGGATGCCGTGCAGACCGACTGGCCGGCGATCCTGCGGGACTACCGGAACAGCTGGCTCGCCGCCCGGCGGGACGAACCGTCGCTGCTAGGCCCCATCGCGCCCTGAGCCGGACTGCAGCACCAGCCACAGCCCGGCGACCAGGCCGGCAAGGTAGAGCGGGTCGCCCAGCGTGGCGTCCCCGAGCTCGGCCCACACGGTCGGGTCCGCGTTCGTGCCCAGCCCGCGCGACAACGCCACGAAGGCCACGCCGGTGGTGGCGAACAGCGCGTTCGCGAGGAACAGCAGGACGCGGGTGGAGCGCGGGTAGCGCGGGGAACCCTCGTTGGTGACCTCGGCCTCGGTGAACACCCGCCATGCCAGCCCGAACACCAGCACCACGGCGCCCGTGGACACGAGCACCGTGCTGAGCGGGTCGGAGATCAGGTCGCGGTGCGGGTAGAGCACCGCCAGCAGCAGCACGGTCAACACCCCGGCCGCGCGGTCACGGCCGAAACGCCGCCGGACCGCCGACACCGCGGCCGCGACCAGGGCTACGACGGACGCCAGCAGGCCCATCGCCGCGGTGCTCCGGTCGTGCAGGAACTGCAGGCCGGGCACGAGCCCGACAGCGTCCAGGAGGACGAGGACGGCGAACCCGCCGAGCGCGACCGCCTCGACCATCCGCGAGCGTCCGGCAAACCGCACGGCCGCCACCAGCACGACCAGGCCGAGCAGGCCGCGTCCGAGCACTCCGGGGTTGTTGTCCAGGAACAGGTTCACGCCGGTGTCGAGCACGCCGGCCAGGCTGTCCAGGCCGAGCATCGCGGCCAAGGCGCGCACGATGGTGACCGGGATGGTCAGGGCGGTGACCGCGACCATCGCCACGGCCAGCGGGTAGAGCCAGCCGCCCCAGACCTCCGGGTAGTGGGCGGGCTCGGGCGGCGTCCGGCGGTCGCCCCGCCACAGCAGGAAGCCTACGAGCGCGGTGACCGCGAGCAGCGCGATCAGGGCGGCAACGAGCGCGGAGTGCGTGTAGTCGTCCGCCCCCGCACCCAGCGCGGTGGCGACGACCAGCCAGGCGAGGGCGACGGCGAAGCCCGTCCAGAACACGCCGCGCCCGACCGGCGGGAGGCAGCAGCCTGCGCGCCGGTGACGACGATCTGGGCGGGTGCGCTGCCCGCCACCATCGTCGCCGGAAGGATCAGCGGCTGCAGGCTGACCAGGGAGCCCTCCAGGGCGACCGTGCGCAGGTCCATGTCCCAACCAAGACCGCCGGCGGGCAGGAGCCACGGCAGCATGGTCGCACCGAGCAGCAGGCCCGCGACGACGACCAGTTCCCACCAGGCGTAGGGACGCCGGGCGCGGACGAACGTGAGGCAACTGCCCACCGGGAGTGGGCCGGGTCGGGAACGGTCCCCGTCCCGGCCCACCCGTCCTTCACCTGGGCGGACCACCCGCGTCCGGTGCCTCCGACTGGCTCCGATGGCGATGACCCGCCTGATCAGGTGTCGGCGTCGTTCACCCCGCGCCGCTTCGCACCCAGTCAGCACCCAGGCCGTCAGCCCCGGACGCATTCGTTCCCTCAACGGGTTGAACAACTTGGCCGAGAAGCACTTCCCTTGGGCGATAGACCACGCAGTCGCTGCCACCTTTTCGCGCCTCGCCGGTTCGCTGCAGCGGGCCGACGAATGAGGAGGGCCAGCATTGCCAGCACCAGAGTCGCGGGCATGGCGAATCGCCAGACCACGTCCACGCTGGTGACGGCGGTCGCCACGATCCTCAGCCACAGCTTCGCCCAAACCCACATCGCCCAGCTGTATAACGCGACGACGGGAATGGTCAGCACCCAGACCAAAGATCCAGAAGTCACTATTCCGCCTTGCCGGTAACACTTCGGCAGCCACCATGTCAGTCGTGGCCAGCCATGACCTTGAGCGATGTCGCCCCTCACCTCAGGGCGTGGACGGGCAGGGGCTTCCCCCGACCCGGTCCACCCCTTCAATCGAGCGGACTTCCCGCGTCCGGAGCCTCCGACCGGCTCCGACCTACGGCGACTCGCTCGATCGCTCCTCCGTCGGCCGAGCGGCTCAGCCCGCGGCGGGACGCGGCTCCGACTGCTTCCGGCGGGCGCGGGAGTCCGACCAGAAGGAGATCGCGAGCGACAGCGCCATCGTGGTGATGAGCCACCACACGGTGACGACAGCGAACTGGGTCGCAACCACCCAGACGGTGAAGGCTGCATCCGCCACGGCCAGGGTCATCAAAACCCACCGGGGCGCCCCTTTCCAGACGAGCACCCAGTCGACTGCTGCATATCCCAGCATGATTACCCAAAGCAGTAGCGCCATGCTCTCACCTCCGAGTCACTTGCCGTACTTGATCACTTGTAGCATTTGGCAATCCACGGAACCCAGACATACGGGTTGAAGATCTTCGCCGAGACACATTTCCCTTGGGCGATCGCCGTACCGGCCCAACCCGCGAGGAAGACACAACTGAGCCGAATCGCCTGACCCACTCCCGAGGGAGCCTTGGCCGCGACCGCCTGGCAGCCCGCACCGCCGACGGCGAGCAACTTGGTTTCACTCTTGGTGAAGTCGACGGACCAGCCGTACCAGGTCGACCGCACCCGGGGGTCTGCGACGACGGGGAGCGGGGTGTTCGCCGTGACGTCGCTCACCTGGGTGAGGGTGTCCCCCTTCACCTCGAAGCGGGTGGAGACCTTCGCGCCGTTCGCGTCGCGGGCCCAGGCCGGATCGATCGCCGCCACCGGCTCGGCGGTGGACCCGCCGTCGCCCACGATGACGTAGCCCGCCTCGGTCAGTTCGAGGTACTTGCCGGGGAAGCGGTACTGCTGGGCGTTCTGGTTGGCGTCGCCGATCACCGCGGCGACCTGGAACCCGCCCTCGACCCCGCGGGAGACATAGTCGACGCCGGTCCCGCTGAACACCGCCTGGTTCCCGACGGCCACTGCCTCGCCGCGGCCGGCGATCGTCATGTCGAGACCGGCGCCGCGCACGGTCCGGTGCGAGGTTGTGACCCGCCCCGTGGTTCGCGTGTGCGGGTCGGACCTCTCGACAATGCGCACCAGGTTGGCCGGATCCGGCCTCCCTGGCGCGGCGAACGCCGGGGTGGGCATGATCGCCGTCGCCGCGACGACCGCGATGGCGGCGGACGCAGCGAGCACGTGGCGCGGCCCGGGGAGAGAGTGTTTGAGTTCTGGATTCATCCGTTGGCCCTTCTCGTTGGGGTGGTGGGGCGTGGACATACCGATCGTCGCGTGTTGATTGACACCGTGTCAAACGTGTCGCACCCGTTCATACGTTCTCGTGCGAACGCCATCCGGGACCGCGCGCACCAACAGAGTCCCGCGCGAGAGACTCGCGGAGGGCTGCTACGAGCGCGTCAGCGAGGCGCCAGCAGGAACACCCCTGCGCCGGGCGCTGCCGCGGCCGGCGCCGGCACCGTCACCAGGACGAGCGTCATCAATGAGATCAGGAGGGCGAGGAACAGCGCCCGGAGCGCGGAGATCCGGACCGGCCGATCGCGGAACGTGTGCATGACCCCTCTTCCGCATCAGGTTCGCGGCGGCGATCCGCAGGCGCGTCCCTTCAGGTTTCTCTCAGGCTAGTGGCGCGAAGATGCGGTTGACCAGCAACCTGATTCGGCTGTGACAGCTGTTGCAGATGTGCCTCAGGTGGGCCTCAAGACCCCCTCGGGATCGTCCTCACCGCGCCAGTGTTCATCCAGGTCACGGGTCGTCGTACCGGGCGCGTGTTCCGTCAGGGCGGTTCGCCCGACTGGCGGCGGCGCCACGCCCTACGCCCGGGCACGCACGCGTCCCTCGAGCGCCTGCTGGCACAGCCTGACGGTCTCCGGCAGCAGGTCGACGCCGAGGATCCGGGCCTGCCGGGTGACGTGGTTCACCAGGCGGCCCACCTCCGCGGTGTTGGAGGCCCGCACCTCGGTGCGGATCCGGGCGCAGAGCAACTGCTCGTCCTCGGGCGCGACCACCAGCGCCCGGGACGCGGCCCAACGAGCCAGGTCGACGTCGCCCCGCTCCAGCGCCCGGTCGGTGAGCACGACGCCGACGTCGCGCAGCGCGCAGCTCACGTCCGTGCGCAGTTCCTCCGCCCAGTGCCACTGGGTGGGTGCGGCGTCGGCGAGCGGGGCCCCGCGGACCAGGTCGAGCGCAGCCACCAGTGTGCTGTCGCCGACCCGGTTCGCACCGGGCGCGAGCAGCACCTGCAGCCGGTGCCAGTCGGACGTCACGCCGGGGTGCAGCAGCACGCGTCCGGAGTAGGCGTCCGGAAGGTACGCCGAGCCGTCCGGAGCGGTTCCCAGCCACGCCCGCAGCCGACTCAGGTTCGAGCGGCGGGTGCTCTCGGCCACCATCAGCCCTGCTGCCATGGCGGTGCCGGTACTGCCGGGGTGTTCCAGCAGCCAGGCACACAGCTCCACCAGTTGCTGGCGTGAGCGGGCAGGTTCGGGACCGGCCGCCCCGCGGAGTTCCGCGGGTCCGATCAGCAGCACCTGCGGGTGTTCGGTGGCCTCGGCCAGCCTGACAATGTCCACCGGCTCCCCCTCTCTCACGACGCGTGCGGGCAGGGCCAGCACGTTGTCGTCCACCGGCCCCGGCTCGCGCCACCACGGCGCGACGGTGGTGGCCCCGGTGTCGGCGGCAAACAGCCGCGACACACCTGCCCTCGTCGACTCCCCGATCGCATGCGCACGGAGCGGTTCAGCCAGGCCGGCGAGCCGCCCGCGAGGCTCGTACCCATCGCCACCGACCTGCCAGCGCGCCTCTGTCGCCGCAGGCGTGGCCAGCAGCACGACCACGCCGGTGCCCGGGCCCGCCAGGAGATCGTCGAGCCCCTCGGCGAGAGCCGCCGGGACGTCGTCGAGCAGGCAGAACACGAGTGGCGCCACGGCGTCCGCCCGGTCGGGGTCGACGCGCAGGGACGCCAGCGGCTCCGTGCCGAGCGCGGCCCGGCGCCGTGCCACCTGGACGCGCAGGCGCTCGAGCGCGTCCGGGAGTGCCCCGAGCACGTCGACCCGCTCGCCGCCGGCGAGGGCGAGCAGTCCGGCGTCCGCCCCCACGGCGACGATGTGCGCACTGTCGGACCACGGCGCGCAGGCGAGTTCGACACCCATCGCGGCCAGCGCGGAGCGACCGAGCTCGGCGTCGTCGGTGGCCACGCCGAGGACCCGCGAGCGCTCGGCGTCCACGAGGACCAGATCGCCGTCGACGGTGCTCCCCAGGCTCACCACCGCCGGGTACGGGCAGGGGTGGTCGGCGGGATCGGGCGGTGCGGCGAGCGGAGCCTCCCAGTGATCGGCTGCGCCGGTGAAGCCGGGCGGCGGTGGGCCAGCCGCGTCCGCCCACTCGAGCCTGATCCGTTCGCTGCTGACCACGACCCGCTCCAGCTCCGGCAGCGGAACGCCCTCCGCGTGGCAGTGGCTTCCCACGGCTCGCAGCGCGGCGTCGAGCACGGCGAGCCGGTCAGGCTGCTGCCGGACGCCCAGCGCGGCGCGCAACCGGGCGGCGCTCTCCTCCGGGGGGATCAGCCGGCGACCGACCGGACGTTCGCGCAGGCGCAGGAACCGGCGGGTCTCGACGACCCCGATGATCGCCGCCGCGGCGAGGGTGCCGAAGCCCCCGAGCAGCGGCAGGGCAGGCACGGGCTCAGGAGTGGTCCCGCCACCGATCGTCACCTCGGGGCTCTGTGCAGCCCCGGACCGTGGTGCTGAGCTCTCCACAGACCCGGCCTGCGACGAACCGGTCTGCGGTCCGGCGTCGGTCTGCGGTCTGGCGTCGGTCTGCGGGCCGGCCTCGGTCTGCGGGCCGGCCTCGGTCTGCGGGCCGGCCCCCGTCGGCGCCGGATCGGGCCGCTGCGATCCATCGGGGCCGTCGCCGGGCACGGGCAGGTCCGTCCGGTCGGGGTCGTCGACGGAGGCGGCCTTCTCCTCGTGCTCCCGCGAGACCCTGTGCGCGGGAGCCACGGCCCCGGGAATGACGAGCCGCCAGCCCACCTCGATGTGGTCGGGGTCGGTGACCAGGTCGGGGTTGGCCGCGGCGATCCGGGGCCAGCGCGCCGCAGCCCCGAGGTGTTCCAGGGCGAGCCCGCTGAGCGTGTCGCCCCGCCGGACGGTGACCGTCCGCGGTACCCGGCGGGCAGACGCGGGCAGCGCCAATCGGGTACCCGGAGCGAGCCGGTCGGTCGGGTCCCGGAGCAGGTCAGGGTTCACCGCGACGAGCTCCCGCCAGCGTCCGCCGTCGCCGAGCAACTGGGCGCTGAGCGTCCACAGGTCGTCGCCGGGCTCGACCAGGTAGGTGTCCGCCGGATCGGCAGCGGGTTCGGCCGCCGGCTCCGGCTGCGGGACCGGCTCCGGCAAGGCGGCGGCGGCCGGCGACGGGGCGGGTACCCGCGTGATCGCCGCAGCCGGCGCGAGCGCAAGGACGGCGACCAGCAGGCCGGCGCTGAGCTGCTGCAGCCCGCCCAGCAGCGGGAGCCGCAGGGCCCGGTGCTCCCTGTCGCCGAGCCGGACGGCCTCGACGAGGGTGGCGAATGCGAAGGCTGCCCAGGCGAGCCAGCCTGCGATGGTCAGTACCGCCAGCAGCAGGGTCCCGTCGTCGGGACGGGCGAGCCCCGCGAGGCCGGGGGGAACGCGTCCCCAGGCGAGCAGGGCCAGCGGTGCCCCGACCAGGACCAGCCCGAGCACAGCCAGCGACGCCAGACCGCGTAGCCAACGCATCAGTGCCTGCCTCGGTAGGTGTCCACGACGGCCGAGGCGGTGGCTCGCACCTCGACGGCTCCTGGCCAGCCGGGCACGAGCACGTCCTCCAGGGGCACCTCGCAGGTGACGCTCACCCGGACCGCACCGGGTTGTCCGGCGACGCCGGCCAGTGCGGCCGCCTCGGTGTCCACGAGCCAGCGGGCACAGCGCAGGCCGTCCATCGCAGCCTGGGCGCGAGCGAGGTCATCAGCGGCCTGCACCGCTCCGGCCGGCGTTCGCGCCTGGGAGGCGCCGCGGGCGGCAGCGGCAGCAGCCTGTTCGACCGCGCCGCGGGCAAGCCAGGTGCGCGCTCCCCCGACGACGATGCCGAAGAGCAGCACGACGACCGGGACGATCATGGCGAACTCGACCGCGGTGGCGCCGCGTTGGGCGTGGGCACGGCTCATGGCGTCACCCGCTCCACGGGCAGCACGGCACGTTCGGTGATCCGTCCCTGCCCGATGTCGAAGAACAGCGGTGCCCGTCCACTCACCGTCACCACGAGGTGGTCGGCGTCGGCGTCCACGGCGATCTCCACCTGTTCCAGGCCGCCACCGGCGGCGATTCGGCGGCCCGCCTCCCGCGCGGCGGCCTCCGCCGCCGGGCCGGTGGCACGCAGGTCGGCGACCGCAGCGGCAGCCTGGGCCGCGACCGTGCGGGAGTGCAGCCAGACGCCCAGCTGGACGAGGCCGAGCACGAGTGCCAGCAGCAGGGGTAGCAGCAGCGCCCACTGGGTGGACTCGGCCACCCCGCGCTGCCCGCCTTCCCTGCCGCAGGCGGAACCGGGGTTCACGGTCGGGGCAGCTTGGCGTTCACGTAGACGGTGACCGCGAGGACTACGGCGCCCGCGACCAGAACCGCGCCCCCGAGCAGGATGGCGGTCTCGGTGGACTGCGACAGGCCGCGCTGGTTGCGGCGCCGCGGCGGGCCGACCAGCGCGGCCACCATCAGGTGCAGGATCTTCATCGTTTCTCCTTATCAGGGGTGGGTTCAGCGGTCCAGGAGGCGGAGGATCGGCGGGACGAGGAAGAACAGTCCGAAGACGATCGAAGGGATCACCATGAAGAACGCCATCCGCTCGGAGACGGCGGACGCGGCGATCTTCGCCCGGGTGAGGTGGGCGTCGCGGAGCTCGCGGACGCGCGCCCGCAGGGCCCCGGACAGGGCGGCGCCGGCCTCGTCCAGCGCCATCACGTCGGCGATGTCGACCAGCGCCGGCAGTTCGAGATCTCGGCCGAGCCGCTGCAGCTCGGGGTAGGGCGCGCGCTGCTCGAGGCGGGCGCGCTCCAGGGCGTCCCGGATCGCTGCGAATACGGTGGTGTCGCTGATCGCGGCCGCTGAGCGCAGGGACTGGCTGCCCGAGGAGTTGGCCAGCCGCTCGAGGGTGACCAGGTCGAAGTAGGTCAGCAGTGACTCGGACGCGTCCTCGGTGCGCTCGGCGTCCGCGCCGCGCAGGAGCAGGTCGGGCAGGAAGAAGCCGGCGACGCCCAGCGCCAGCCCGGCTGCAGCGGGCACAGTGAAGCCACTGCCGAGGGTGACGGCCAGGGCGGCGCCGAGCAGGGCGGGAAGGACCAGCCCGGCCAGCGCCCCGACCGCCTTGTGCGCATAGTGCCGGTTGATGCTGCGCCCGGCGATCCGCAGCCGGCGCAGCGTGGTCGCCGGGACCGGCCGGCGCAGCCGGACCCGCAGCCAGCCACCCAGGCGGTCGATCCCGGCGACGGACGGCTCGGGAGGTGCATCGAGGCGTCCGTCCAGCAGGTCGAGCGCGTCGCAGAGCCGGGGCCGCACCGGCAGCAACAGGCCTGCCAGCGCCCACAGACCGAAGCCGATCAGTGCGCCGCTGCCGATGGCGACCAGGATCGCGTTCATCTCGCCCGCCTCCGGGCCGGGTCTCCCACACCGGTCGGTGACCCCGGCCCCAGGCCGGTCGCACTTGTCGGGACCTGCTCCGCGAGCAGGTCCCGCCGCAGGATTCGCTGCCGGGGCCGGGGCAGGGTCATCCGGCGCAGGAACAGCAGGGAGCCCAGGTAGGCCGCGACCAGTGCTGCGAGCAGGATCTGGCCGAGGTCGGTGCCATAGGGGGCGAAGAACGAACCGCCGAAGGCCAGGGCGAGCCCGAGCACGACGAGGGTGATCAGCGTCACCTGACGCACAACGAAGCGGGGTTTGGCGCGCTCGGTCTCGATCTCGCGCAGCGCGCGCAGGCGGTCCTGGATGTTGTCGGCGAGCGCGGCGAGGGTAGCGCTGGCGCCGGTGCCGCCGCGCTGTGCGGCCAGGGAGAGGGCGGCGAGCACCGCGTCCGCGTCGGGGCTGTTGAGATCGTCGGCGAGCGCGAACAGCGCCTGCTGGATCGTCCAGCGGTCACCGAGCCGGACAGCGAGCAGCCGCAGGTGGGGTGCGAGCAGCGCGGGTGACTGCCGCACCGACACGCGGATCGCGTCCTGGATCGAGCGACCGGTGGGCAGCAGGGAGCCGAGCGTGCGCACCCAGCGGTCGAGCGCCTCAAGCAGGGCCAGGTCGCGGTTGGACGGCGCGGAGAGAACCACCGGAAGGCCGTACGCCACGGCCGGGACCAGCACCGCCAGCAGCGGCCAGCCGGTGAGCGATGCGGCCACGAGGCCGGCGCCGAGGGCCAGCAGGGCCTGCCACCAGCGACGGCGGACGACCTGACCGGCGCGACTTTCCACAATGGTTTTCCACAACCCTGTGGATAACGCCGACCGCTGAGCGGGAGGGCTGTTGAAACCTGCTACCGCTAACACCACACCACCGCTCAGCAGCACTCCGCACACGGCCGCGAGGAAGCCGCCCATCACGCCTCCCACGCCGCGCTGAACCGCGCAAGTTCGGTCAGCAGTTCGGGAGCGGGACTGAACCAGTGCTCGCCGTCGCCCTCGCGGTAGGCGAGGTGGGTCACCGGACGCCCGTTCTCCAGCCCGCCGGTGAGCTGGCGGATTTCGGTGACCGACCGCGTCCGGACGCCACCGCGCCAGGTGTCGTCCACGAGCCGCACATGGATCAGCAGGTGGATGTGGTGCGCGATCTGCCGGTAGGCCTCTTCGACAGAGAGGACGCCGCCCTGGGCGACCCGGGACGCGAGCCGGTCCATCGTGGACGCCGCGGAGTGCGAGTGGGTGGTGGAGAGCGTGCCCGCGCCGGCGGTCATGGCTTCGAACATGGCTCCGGCCTCGCCGCCGCGCACCTCGCCGACGATCAGCCGGGACAGGTTCTGCCGCAACGCCTCGGGGATCAGGTCGGCCACGGTGAACTCGCCGACGCGGCGACCGTCCTGGATCTCACCCATACCCACCCGCGACTGCAGGGCCAGCATGTTGCGCCGGTGCGGTTGCAGGTGGGTGAGCAGTTCGTAGTCGGTTTCCAGCGTCCCGAACCGCTCGTTCTCGGGAATCGCCGCGATCAGCGCGCGCAGCAGGGTCGTCTTGCCCGCGCCCTGGTCACCGCTGATCACCATGGACTTGCGGGCGAGCACCGCCGCGTGCAGGAAGCGGGCCACCTCCTCGGGCATCATGCCGGTGCCGGAGAGCCGGCGCAGGTCGATGTCGGTGAGGGTGTGCTGACGAATCGTGATGCTCGGCCGGTAGCTGAGCCCGAAACCGATCGCGTGCAGCCGGAACCGGTCGCCCAGGGCAAGGGTGAGCATCGGGTGCGCATCGTCGAACGGACGCGCGGGACTGACCGACTCGCCCAGGAACCGGATCGCCTCCACCAACTCCTCGTCACTGTCCGCCACCGGCGGACGCGGCTCGCGGCGTCCGTCCGAGTACTGCACGACCACCGAATCGCAACCGTGGATCTCGATGTTCTCCGCGTCCACGATCTCGAACAGCGGCTGCAACCGGCCGTAGCCGAAGATCGCGTTCTCGACCGCGAGGGCGTAGGCCTGCTCGACCGCGATCGGCCACAGGGCCTCGCCGTTCGTGCTCAGGGCGTCCACGTGCTCACGCACCACCGTCCGCACGATCGAACGACCCAGCAACCGGCGATCGACCTCGCTCAGCGGCCCACCATGCCCGGCGATCCCCGCCGTGATCAGCTCCGACGCCCGCCGACGCAGCAGCACGACCTCCTGCCAGTCGACCGGCGCCTCCTGCGGACGGGCCTCGACCAGCCGCGCCCTGGTGAAACTGGTCTCGATGCCCACCTCGCCGGCGAGCAGCCCGACCTCAGCCAGCCGCCTCATCGCAGATCCCCTCACGCCGCGGCGGCTGAACCGGGGGTGGTGTACAGCAGCACGCCAGCGATTCCGAGGATCGTAGGCGCACCAGGAACCCCCGTCACCCGGTCTCGCAACATCTGTGGATAACTCGGCAAGTCCATACACCCACCAACCGCGCGCCAGGCCGACCGCAGGCCATTGGACCGAGTTCGGAACCGTCCCCAACTTGGTCCGGTGGACCGAGTTCGGAACCGTCCCCAACTTGGTCCGCGGGCCGAGCGGGCGGAGCGCGCGTCGGCGCCGGTGCGGGCGTGAGCAGGGGCGGCGCCAGCTTCAGCCGGGTTCTCCGGCCGCCAGCGGGCCACGGACGAACGTCGCCAGGAACCCGCCGACGAACGTGTCGCCCAGCCCGATCGTGGTCGGCGCGGGCACCTCGAGCAGCCGTCCCGGCACACACCGGACGCGCGCACCCAGCCGCGCCCTGATCCGCTCCGCGAACCCGGCCCCACCGGGCTGCACGGGCAGCAGCCTCGTCGCGACCAGGTCGCCGGGCATGAAGTCGTCGCCGTGGCAATACCGCGTGCTGGCCAGGTCGATGCCGCCGGCAAGCGCGGCCTCCAGCTCCCCGGCCCGCTCGCCGTACGCCAGCGACCAGTACTTCGTGTGCACCACCACGGTCGGCGCGATCGCCCGGGACGCGAACGCCGCCAGGGCCGACACGACGTCCTCCACGTCGAGCAGGTCGACCCGTCGCCCGAGGTGTGACTGCAACTCGTCCTCGTTGAGACTGTGCACGTCCACCCGTCCCCGGAACTCGGCGCCCACCACCTCGCGCATCGCGTTGTCGTGGAATCCTGCGTCCTCGTAGAACACCAGCGCGTCATCC
>PHEV01000279.1 GCA_002843035.1 Actinobacteria bacterium HGW-Actinobacteria-5
CTTCGTGGCAAAGAGCGAGACGCGCTCATCGGCAAGGAACTCGTCGGCAACGCGCTTGCGCGACGTCCCGGCGGATTGCACCACCAGGCGCAGGCCCTCGGCCTCAAGCGGGCCGGCGATGCAGCGGAAGAGCTCCTCCATCTCGCGGCGGTTGGTGAAAAGCGTCAGCACCGAGCCGCCCATGGAGCGGTGCACGCCCATGAGCAGGCGCTCCAGGTCGTCCAGGTACCCGCGCGCGCCCGGCTCGGCAATTCCGGTTGGGACAAAGACCGCCATCTGGCGCTCGAAGTCGTAGCTGCTCGCCAGCCGGAGCGTGCGGTGCTCGGCATCCGGCAGCCGGTCCAAACCCACGCTGCGCTGGAAGTGCGAGAAGTCCTCGCCGGTCGCGATCGTCGCCGAGGTGAAGACCACCGAGCGCACCCGCGGGTAGAGCTGCTCGGCAAGGGTCTCGCCCACGTCGAGCAGCGCGGCGGCAAGCGTCTCATCCGTCACGTCGCGGCGGCGATTGGTGGTCACGCTGTAGACCAGGCGGTCGTCCTCGCCGTCGAGCACCGTCACGAGTCCCTCAAGCTGGCCCGCGATGCCCGAGAGCTGTCCCGCCAGGTCGGATCGCTGGTCGGTGAACTCCTCGCCGGCTTCTTCGAGCGCCGCCACGACCTCGACGCCGAGCTTCACCGCGCGCTCCAGGCGCTTGGCGAGCGAGCGCCCAACGCCAGCCGCGCGACCCCACTCGGCACGCTCGCGGACCTGCGGGGTGAGGCGGATCTCGGTGCGGTCGTAGCTGCTGTCGATGTTGACGCCCAGGTCCTTCACGAAGTCGAAGAAGGAGTCCGCGATCACGGCGGCCTCTTCCACCACCTCGCGCATCTCGTCGATCTTGCCGCGGGCGCTCTCGCCGTCGGTCTTGGCCAGCCGTGCGCGAAGCGCGTCAAGTGTGCCGCCCCGGCCTTTCGTGTGCAGGCCGCCAAGGGCGCCTTTGCACTCGGCCCAACTGGCACCCATCGAGAGCTGGTCGCGGGCCTCGGACTCGGCGGCGTGCGCCTCGTCCACGATCCAGTGGCGCACCGGAGGCAGTATTCCGCCGGCAGCGACGAGGTCGCGGAAGAAGAGTGCATGGTTGGTGACCACGATGTGCGCCTGCACCGCCCGGCGGCGCTGGCCGTGGAGGTAGCAGAGCGACGGGTAGTAGCGGCAGCGCTTCTTGGTGCAGTCGACGAAACTGGCGCCCGCCTCGCGCTTGAGGCCTTGCGGCCAGTGCAGGTTCACGGCGTCCAGGTCGCCCCAGCTAGAGCGGCTCACCCACGAAAGCAGCATGGCGATCGTCGCGCGCCTGTCCTCCTCGGCAATGTCGGCGCCATCGAGCACGCGCTGGAACTTGCGCAGGCACAGGTAGTGGTCGTACCCCTTGAGCGCCACGTAGCGAAGCTTGCCGCCAAGCGCCTTGGAGAGCGCCGGCAGC
>PHEV01000109.1:0-651 GCA_002843035.1 Actinobacteria bacterium HGW-Actinobacteria-5
GCAGGGGGGCGGTCGCGGCCAGCGGGGCGGCGAAGGCGGTGGTCGGTTTGCCCGGGGCAGGGTCGGTGGCGGCGGTGTTGATGGTGTTGGTGGCGATGAAGCCGGCCAGGACGGCGGAGACCAGGCCGCGGGCGAGGAGTTGGGGCCATGCCAGGCCGCGGAGCTGCGGGACGGGGAGGTGGCGGGCGCGGCTGGTGATCTCGATCCCGATGCTGGCGGTGAGGATGGCCCAGGAGATCCAGCCGGCGACCTTCACGAAGCTGACGAGCAGGGTGCCATCGTCGGGTGCCAGGAGTGCCTGCCACAGCCCGTTCGGTGTCCAGCCGAGGTGGGGTGCGGCGACGTCGGCGGTGGCGATGAGCAGGGTGGGCAGGCCGATGATGATCGCGGCGAGTCCGAGGGCGGCGAGGATGCCGGTGAGTCGTCGTTTCATCTATCGCTCCGTTCCGTTTTCGACGCGCAGGATGCGTACCGAGCTGGTTGCGGTGACTTCGATCGGGCCGGCGCCGATGCTGGACAGGAACAGTGGCTGGTAGTCGGCGCGGGCGGTGACGATCAGGGTGGTGCCGTCCCGCACGGTGGTGGTGCCGCTCATGCCAATCGCTTCCAGGTAGTCGAGGGCGGCGGCCTTGGCTTGTTGGGTGCGGACCT
>PHEV01000109.1:666-12555 GCA_002843035.1 Actinobacteria bacterium HGW-Actinobacteria-5
CCGGGCAGCTTGGGCGGCGGCGTCGGCGGCGGCCTGCTTGGCGCGGACCAGACCGGACAGGTCGACCGCCACCGCCAGAACGGCCACCATTGTGACGGCGATCACGGCCGTCCATACCGACACAACGGCGCCTCGCTGATCGTGGGTTCGGCGGCGCGCGCGGCTGGTCATCGGCGTCTCTCCCTGTAGGTGTCAAGCGGGCTGGTCATGGAGGCGTGGACGGGCATCGAGCCTGGGATGCCAGGCAGCGCGGCGAGGTCGGCGGTGTTCAAGTCGCAGCTGATCTGGACGGTGACGGTGGCCGGCGTTCCGACGGGTCGGGAGAAGCCGGCGGTGTCGATGTCGATCTGGGTGTGGACGCAGTCGACGCCCTGGTTGCTGAGGCTGGTCGCGGCCCACTGCCTCGCTTGGGATCGGGCGGTGGTGGCGGTGCGGGAGATGGACGCGGCCCGGGCGGCGTCGGCGGCGGCGGTCTGCACGGCCTGGTTGGCCAGAGCGATCCGGCCGCCGAAGATGATCAGCCAGATGAAGCCGGCCAGCAGGGGTGCGCACACGACAATCTCCACAGCCATCGCCGAGCCGCGCTGGTCATGCCTGCGCCGAGGGCGGGTCATGTCGGTCTCTCCACGGGCGCGGCGGCGCGTTGGGACACCGAGTTCTGCCAGCCGGGGAAGACGCTGAGGGCTTGCCCGGTGACGATCGTGGTGGCCCGGGTGGCGGTGCGTTGGCAGCTGACGTGGACGTCGGTGATGGCGTCGCCGATCGCTGCCTGGAGGGTGGCGGCCGCGGCCTGGCAGTCCGCGGTGGTGCCGTGTTCGGCGGCTGCTGCGGCGGCGCCGGTCTGGGCGATGCTGATCGCCGCGCTGCGCCCGTAGTAGTACAGGGCGGCCTGCATCGCGGCCAGAAACAGGCCGATCAGCAGTGGCATCAACACGATCATCTGCACGGACCCGACCGCGCCCCTCTCCCCGCGCCGCCTGGGGCGGTGTGGGCGGTGCGAGCTGGGCGGGTTGGACATGGGACCGGGGTCAGTGGAGGGCGGCGAGTTTGCCCTGGATGTAGTCGTTGACGGCCGGGCCGACCAGGGCGAGGACGGCGAGGACGATGATGATCAGGCCGAGGAGTTCGGCGGAGTTGATCGCGCCGCGTTCGCCGCGCTTCATGGTTCGGGTGTCGTTGATGAACGTCACCATCCAGCCGGCGGCTTTGTTCCAGAGGGTCAACATGGCGGGCTTCCTTTCGGGGGTGCGGGTGGGGGTTAGCCGGCGAGGAGCCGGAAGACGGCGGCCATGACGACGACGCCGATGAAGGCGGCGACCATGACCAGGGTTGGCAGCATCAGGGAGTCGCTCTTGGCGTTTATCTCGGCCCGGTCGGTGGTGGTGATCGCGTTCCGCAGCGCGGAGGAGCGGGCGCGGAGGGTGGTGAACACCTGGGCGCCTTCCTCGCCGGCCAGCCGCAGTGTGTCGGCCAGGTCGTCGAGGTCGGGAAGGCCTTGCTGGGTGGCCATGTCGGCCAGCGCGTCCCAGGGTGGGACGCCGGAGTAGCGGCTGCGAACCACCACCTGGCTGATCCGTTCGAACGGCCAGGACCGGCCGAGCCCGGCCGAGGTTTCCATCGCTTGCCGGGTGCCGATCCCGCCGGCTGCCCGGCCCAGGGCGATCAGGTCGATGTAGGCGCTCAGCGCGCGCCGGAACTCGGTCCGCGCTTTGGCTGCGGTTCTGGCGATGCGCCGGTCCGGCAGCAGCCAGGCCACCGCCGCGATCATGAGCGTGGCCAGTGCGGGCACCGCCCACGGCAGGCCGACGCGGGCCGAGTACAGGCCGCCGACCAGCGGGATGCCGACCAGCACGACCAGCACCGCGGAGACCTTCTCGCCGTAGTAGGAGCGCAGCGGCAGGCCCAACAGCTGGAGGTCCCTCTCCGGCACGGCGCGCCACCACGAGCCCGGCAGATGTGCCATCGCCCACATCCCGAGCCGGTCCCGCCATCCCTGCGGCCCGGCGTTGTCCTCAACCGGGGCCGGCGCGCTGCCGGGTGCGAGCCGGGCCAGCACCTGTGCCAGGTCGGGTTGGGCGGGCTGAAGCCACCACACGAGGAGGGCGATCCCGCCACCGACCATCGCTCCGGCCAGCACCCACAGCTGCAGCGCCCCGGTCATCGTGGCACCTCCCGGACCGGCAGGAATCTGGGGGGCGGGTCGTCGGCCACCATCCGTCTAAGCCAGGCGAGTCCGGCGATGAACATCGCGGCGAGGCCGGCGAGGACGAGTTGGCCGATCGGGGTGGTGTAGGGGGCGAGGAGGTCGCCGGAGAACGCCAGCAGCGCCATCCCGCCGACGGCCAGCAGGGTGATCAGCCGGGCCGAGCCGCGGGCCTTGTCCCGGTCGGCTTCGATGTCGCGGCGGGACCGGACCTCTTCGGCCACCGAGTCGGACAGGCCGGTCAGCACCCGGGACAGGCCTTCGCCGCGGTGCCGGGAGCCGATGATCAGGGCGCTCACCACGAGGTCACCGGTCGCGTCGTCGAGTTCGTCGGCGAACTTCAACAAGGCGTCCTCGGTCGACCAGCGGGCCCGTAGCCGGGCGACCAGGTTGGTCACCTGCGGCCGGATCGGTGCGGGGGTGGCACGCAGGCTGGCGGTCAGGGCCTGTTCCAGGCTCTGACCCGCGGTGATCACCGAGGCCAGGTTGCGGGTCCACTCGCTGATCGCATCCAGCCGGGCGATCCGCCGGCCCCCATCGGAGGTGACCAGCAGCACCGGCAGGCCGAGCACCGCGAGTGGCAACAACACCGCCACCATCACCGGTGCCCCGAACGCGATCGTGGCGAGGCCGGCCAGCACGGCGGCGAGCAGCGCCCGGCGCTGCCAGCGCGGCATCCGGGCCCACCGGCTGATCCATGCCGGTGCGGGCCGGTGGGGTCGTGGCGGCGGCACGGGGCGGCGCTGCAGCCCGTAGACGCCCAGCAGCAGGCCGCCGGTGATCATGGCTCCGGCGAGCATCGACAGCACGGCGCCGGTCATCGCGGGTTCCCGGTGGTGCGGTACTCGGCGGCTTCGTGTTCGAACGCGGCCGCATCCATTCCGGCGGCGAGCAGGTCGTCCCAGATGCTGTCCGGGCGGGTGTCGGCCACCCCGGGTTGGCCAGGTAGGCGGCGGAACACGGTGGTGAACGAGATCCCGCGGGGCCACTCCCCCGGGGTCACCTCGACGATCTCGGAGACGAAGCGGCGTTTGTGGGCCACCTGGCCGAAGTCGTCGATCGGGGTGATCTCCGAATGCATCTGCACCACCAGGTCCAAGGTGGCGGCCAGCTTCGCGGCGACCAGGTCGTGGCTGACGTGCGGGCCGGCCTCCATCGCGCAGGTGATCAGCTTGTGGACCGCCAGGCGGGCGTTCGCGGCGTGGGTGGTGGAGATCGAGCCGGTGCCGGACTCCATCACCTTGATCATGTCCATCGCCTCCGCGCCCAGGACCTCGCCGACGATCTGCCGGTCGGCCCGAAACCGGAAACTGCTGGTCACCTGAGATGCGGTCGTCCGCTGTCCGGCCATGCTGCCGTCCTCGCTGCGCTCGCCCGATCCGGCGCGCATCTCCCAGTCGAACACCACCGCGTGCTGGCCGTCGATCTCGGGCAGGAACAGTTCCCGTTCGGACTCGAAGGTGCCCACGATCTCCATCCGCGGGATCTCCGCACACAACGCCCGCACCAGGGTCGTCTTGCCGGCGCCCTGTGCGCCGGAGACCACGATCGACTTCCGCGCCCTCACCGCGGCACGCAGGAAGTCAGCCATCACCTCACTCAACGAACCCCACTCGACCAGATCAGCGAGGGTGGCCCTGCGGATCCGGTGCCGGCGGATCACCAGCGACACCCGGCCGGTCTCCAAGGAGGCGGCCAGCCGGGAACCGTCGGCCAGAGTCAGGTTCAGTGACGGATGCGCGGGGGTGAACGAGCGCGGGTTGTCCGCCCTCGAGGCGACGAAGGCGATGAAGTCGACCAGGTCGGCGTCGCTGTCGGCCACCGCCGGCAGCTGGCGCATCGACCCGTCGGCGTACTCCACCACCACCCGGTCACACCCGTAGACCAGGATGTTCTCCACCCGGGCGTCGTCCACCAAGGGTTGCAGCCGGCCCAGCCGGAACACGCTGTCGAAGATCGCCTGCGCCAACCCTTCCTGCGCCGCGGCTGAGCGCAGCTCACCGGTTCGGGCCACCGACGCGGCGGCATCCTCCTCCAGCAGCTGCCGGATCACCGACCAGCCCTCGTCCTCCTCCCCGGCCCGGTCCGCCGTACCGCCGACCCGGCCCGGCAGCCGCTTGGCCACCTCGCCCCGGAACCGGGCCACCTCCGCCCAATCCACCCCGCCCACCAGCGCCGCCTGGGACTGTTCGCGACGGATCGGCACAACCCGCGACACCGCCGGCGGCGGCTCGGGTGTCGGCTCGTCGGGGGCGCGGAAGCCGCCACGGACCCGGCCCGGCCGGCGCCCCGGCACGGTTCGCTGGCTGTCGAACATAGGCAGTCCCAGCAGGTCCTCGCTGTGTTCAGGCTCACTCACCGACCTGCCTCCTCTCCGCTGGCCTGCGGGGCGATCCACCTGGCCCGGTCCCGCTCCGACCGCTCCACCACCTCCCGCAGCGCCTCACCCGCGGCGTGGATGCTGCGCTGATAGCCGGACGCGGCGAACGCCGCCCTGGCCGCATCCGGCCCGCCCCTCAGACGTCGCAGACCACGCGGTGTCGGCAGCGGATCGCCGTGGGAGAACACTGCGGCCCGGGCCGGGTCCCAGCCGATCGACCCGACCACCCCGACCCCCAGCGCGCGTGACACCTCGCCGGCGCTGTACGGGCGGCCGGCACCGACCAGCAGCAGCCGCACCTCATGTCCCGGCGCCGCCCCGTCCTGCAACGACAACGCCCACGAGCGTGCCCCGGCGACCGCCACCAGCGTGCTGCGGGCCACCAGAACGGTGACGTCGGCCTGGCTGATCAACGGGGCCGGTGAGCCTTCCAGGCCGAGCCGCCCGGCATCCACGATGACGTCCTGGTCGCGGGCCGCGAGATCCCGCAACACCTGGGTCAGCGGCTCCCACAGCCGGGACAGCCCGGCGGCCTGCTCGTGTGACCGGGAGCCGATGATCACCGACGCCTGGGTGCCGTCGACCGGCATCGCCATCCGCAGCAGCGCGTCAGCCAGCACGCCGGCCCGGTGGGCCTTGACCAGGTCGACCACCCCGGTGTGGTCACGGGTGCCGCGCCAGTAGCCCGCCAGCAGAGCCGACGACCCGGACGGATCGGCCTCCACCAGCAGGCACCGACGGGGCCAGCACGCGGCCAGCGCCAGCGTGGTCGTGGTCACCCCCGGCGCCCCGGAGGCCGACGTGAGTGTGATCAGGGCCACTGCGATCAGCGCTCCCGGCTCGCCAGCACCAACGCCAGGTTCCCCGACGCCGCCCGGGCGGCCAGCTCGCCGGCCCGGTTGTCGGCCACCAGCACGTCCACCACGGTCTGGGTGTCCCCCGGCGTCACGTTCAACACCGTCGCCGTGATCTCCGTCGGCGCGGCCGAAACCTCACCGCCCTGCGCCGGTGCCTGCACCAGACGCACCGTGTCGCCCGCCTTCAACGGCTCCGCCGGGATCAGGCCGGGCGCGATCGGCACCGCGACCACCGCCACGCCCGCACCAGGCACCACCGCATCGCTGACCTGATCCGGAGACACCAAGGTGCCCACCGCGAGATCGGTCACCGCACGCATGCCCACCAGCGACTCCCGGGCCGTGGCCGGAACCGTCCGCAACGAGGGATCCAGCGTCACCCGGACCGTCGTCAGGTCGGTGTCGGTGATCAGCTGGCCGCGCTCGACCGGGGCCTTGACCGCGACCACCTCGATCGCCGACGACGACGAGGTCCACAGCCACAAGCCGATCACCCCACCCAGGCAGACCAAGACCACCGCGAGTACCACGGTGAGCGGTCGACGCTGGAGTTTCGTCACCTCGGGCGCCTGCACCGGCGCAGCCGTGGGTTCGGCGCCGGCGGCCGGCTTGGTCTCCACAGTCTCCATCGGTGTGCTCCCTACCTGCGTGTCACGATCACCTGGATCTCGCCCACCCGCAGAACCCGGGTGGAGTACAGATCGAGCCGGATCGTCCCCGACTCGCCATAGCCCTGCCAGTCCGCAACCCAGTGCGCCACCGCCCGCACCGTGTAGCGGCCCTGCTGGTCATACACATGTCCACAGGTCGGGGACTCCCCCACCAAGCCGTTGCGATCGACCATGCTCGGCCGCCACTCGGTGCCCTTGCCGCACCGCAACCAGGTGCCATCCCCCATCACCCAGGACACCGACGACACCCGCGCGGTCAACGAGATCCCGCCAGCGGTGATCGACGCCGGCCCCCAGCTCGTCCGCGACGGGTTGTCCACCCACAACCACACCGGAATCCCGACCGCGGTCATCACATCCGGATCCAGCGGGGTCAAACCGATCTCGACCGGCTTCAGCTGCAACCGGGCGATCGCCGCCCACGCCAGCTGCTCCGCGCTCGCCCGCGGCGGCACCCATAACCCGATCGTGTCCGCGTCGTTCGCGGACAGCCGGCACTCCACATACACCCAGTCATCCGCCGGTGGATTGTCCGGAACCCCACGAGAGAACGCCGAACACAGTGGCGGCTCCGGTGACTTGCTCTTGCCACCCCCGCCCCCACTCCCGTCGCCACCGTCGTCGATGGTGCAGATCCGTGTGTTCTCATCGCAGCTGACGTCAGCTTGAGCGGTTGACGGAAGGAAGCCCGAAATCGCGATTGCGAGAATCAGAGCGACAGCTGCTCGCCCTATGAAGGACATGGCGCACCGAACCCTTCCTTTTCGCCCACAACCCGCCAGCCCGTTTGGTCGCGGACCTCGAACTCACGGATCGCCACCGGCACCTCCGAAAGCACCTTGCCGGCCTTATCCACAAGAGCCTGGCCTTGGGGATCACGGCAGACGGTGACGTTGACGGACTCGCCGGTACCGCTACCAAACACGTTTGATGCGCTGATCCAGGCGAGTCGAGCAGCGCCCTCGTAGCGCTTGCCTTCCGCCCTCAGCTTCTGGAAGAGAACCAGGTTGCCCTCGAGCATGTCGTTCCCCGTCAGCGGCTCGAGCGTCGCCCTCGCGTCGGCTTTGGAGTAGCGCGAGGGGTCAGCGAAGAGGCGCTCGCCCGCAGCGAAGTAGTCCTCGACGACCTTGATCGCTCTCGCCTGGGTCGGGTTCCAGCTGTTCGTCGGGCTGGGCGTCGACGTCTCGGATGCTGTGGCTGAAGGGCTCGACGCGGCGGGGCTCGCCGACGTGGAGGGCATGACGGTGGTTGCTGCTCCAGGTGTGCATCCGGCGAGCAGGGCAAGCGCGATCATGCAACCGGTCAGGCTGAGCCGGTGGGGTTCAGTCATAGGGGCACCCTTCTTCTCTCTAGCCCACTAAGCCGATGAAGAGGGGTCGATCCGGACAAAACAGCAAGATTGCTACATCAGAAGTAGACCGGGGAGCACGATCGCGGCTTCAGTTGTAAGCCCGGCTCCGACGGGACAAGAGAACCCGAGAACGGCCGATCAGCCCGAGGGGGTGGGGCAACTCAGGATAACGCCGCTTGTCCACGGCCCCGCAAGCCTCGCGGCCACGGAAACTTCCCACTTGCCTCCCACGCACTTCGGGGATCACCCTGCGCACTCTCGGTCTTCGCACGACAACCTCTAGATCCGACATTGCAGAACGTAACGGTTTCTGTGACGATTGTGAACATGGATCATGTAATGGAGGACCGTGTGCGTGCTCCGGAACTGGCGGACTGGGCGCTGGCCCATGGCCGTGGCTCCCTGACGTCGGCGGAGGTCGCTCAACTGCTCGGCGTGAGTGAGGACCAGGTCCGGCAACGTTTGAACGCGCCGGCTCGACGCGGCGAATGGGTCCAGCCAACCAGGGGCCTGTGGGTTCCCGTGCCCCCGGAGTACCGGACCTGGGGCGCACCCCCGGGAATCGAGATCATCGATGCGATGATGCGCCACCGCGGCATCGGCTACTACGTCGGGTGGCTCAGCGCAGCCGCCCTGTACGGGGCGGCACATCAGGCCCCGCAGGCCCTCCAGGTTGCGGTCAATCGACACATCCGCGACCGGGTCGTCGGTCGCACCCGGTTCTCCTTCGCCCAGCGCGATGTGGCCTCCATTCCGAGCATCGACCACCCCACCCGTGACGGCATCGCAAGAGTCTCCACCGTAGCTGCGACCATGCTCGATGTCGCTGACGACCTGCTGCTCGCGGCAGGCATCGACAACGCCGCGACCGTCATCATCGAGCTATCCGAACACGACTCCTTCGAGATCGCTCAACTGGTCCAGCTCGCGCCTTCCTTTCCCGCCGCAGCCAGCAGACGAGTCGGCTGGATCCTGTCCGAGTTCACCGATCGCGACGACCTCGCGCCGCTGGCCCGGACTGCCAGCAGCGCGATCGCCTCAGCCTCCCGGCTCGACCCGCACAACGCAGACGGTGGACCGATAGACAACCGCTGGATGCTGTCCATCAATCGCGAACTGGAGCCCGAAGCATGATCCCCGCCAACGCGGTCACCGCGTGGAGCGTCGACCACCCCTGGCCCACCCGCGAACAGGTCGAGCAGGACCTGCTGCTGTCGCGGGCCATCTGCGCCATCGCCCAGGACGACTACCTCAGCCACGAACTCGTCTCCGCGGCGGTACCGCACTGCACAAGCTCCACCTCAAACACCCCTACCGCTACAGCGAGGACCTCGACTACGTCCGCAGCTCAGCGACCGGCATCGGCCCCCTCACCCAGACGCTCAGCCGGCTCGGCGCCGACCTCGGCTACACCGTCAACACCCGCGTCAGCCAACACCCCAAGGTCTACTGGCGGACGACCGCGACCACCGGCGTCCCACTGCGGATCAAGATCGAAGTGAACACCCACGAACGCTCACCCGCCCTACCCCTGATCCAGCGCACACACAGCGTCGACTCACCCTGGTGGAGCGGCACCGCGGCGGTGCGAACCTTCGCGCCAGCCGAATTGATGGCAACCAAGATCCGCGCCCTCTACCAGCGATCCAAAGGCCGCGACCTGTTCGACCTGTGGCTCGCACTCGAACAGCTCGGCCTTCCGGCGCCGGCGATCCTGGCGGCCTTCGCGCCCTACCGACCCGACGGACTCACCGCGACACGAGCGCGGGACAACCTCGCAAGGAAGCTCCAGGACCCACTCTTCCGCAACGACCTCGACCCGTTGGTCACCGCCTGGCCCGACAACTACCACGTGGAAGCAGCAGCCACCCAGATCAGCGACCAGATCCTCGACCACCTCGACGACTAGCGACTCGACCCCACCAGCAAAGGCCCGCGACGCCGTATGTCGATCGCTGCCGGGGTGTCGCGATCTCGGCCATAATCGAACAGGTGTTCTACGCTGATGGTGTGTCCGAACGGCTGTACCCCGCACCCCTCAACGCGCTCGGACCACCCCATGGACCCAGCAAGGACAAGCTCTACGAGGGACGCAGGCTCGTCCTGATCCGGCTCGTCTGGCGCACCCACACCGAGATCCGGCCCGGAGTCGCCCTCCACCGCGACCAAGGCAGGATCTGCGTCGAATGGAGTCCCGGCCGCGGCGTCACCAGATACACCTGGCTACCCGAGACCGACGTGCGACCCCGGCTCAGGTACCGGGCCTGAGGCGCCGACCAGACGACCCGGCGGCTACCCCGAGCCGGAGCGTGAGGAGGGGCCCGGCGCCGCAAACCCACCCCCAGGCGCGACAGCCGGGCCCCAATACGTCAGGCTACGACCTTGCCCCCGGCCCGCCACGCCCAGGGTTCAGGCCAACAAGGCTGGCACTGAAAGGCGGCAAGCCGTTGCGAGGGTGAGCGAGTACCCAAGAGTGAGTAGCTGGTTCTGTCCGGATCGAGGGGGTGTTTGCGGCTTAGTGGTTCAGGAGCACTGCGATCCCCCAGGAGGATGTCATGACCGCCAGCTATGAACCCGCGGACAACCTGGATGACCTCGGCGGCGGCCCGTATGGAGCGTCGTCCGATGGCGCCCACCCGAAGGTCGCGTCCCTGGGCGAGGACGCCCTCCTGACGACGGCTGAGGTCGCCCTGATGCTGCGGACCCCGGGTGCGACCCTGCGCACATGGAGGTACCAGGAGATCGGGCCACGCTGGTTCCACCTGGGCCCGCGCGGAGTCCGCTACAAGCGGAGCGACGTCCTCGCCTGGCTGGATCGCCAGTACGACGGCCCGCGTTGACGTTCTGAAGCACACGGGCGCAGCAGAGGATGGGCACGATCGACAAGCGGGCCAACGGTCGCTACTACGCGCGCTGGCGGACGCCGGACGGCAAGAGCCGCAGCAAGGCATTCGCACGCAAGCGAGACGCAGAGGCCTATCTGAGCGGCGTCGAGGGCGCCAAGACCACCGGCGGCTACGTCGATCCCGCGCGCGGAAGAGTCAAGCTCGGGCCGTGGGCGGACGATTGGCTGGCCGGGAAGACCAACCTCACTGCGAAGACTCGTGACCGCTACGAGAATGCGATCCGGGTCCACATCAAGCCGCGCTGGGGAGACTTCGCGATCGGCAAGATCACCCATTCCGACGTCCAGCTGTGGATTGCTGGCATCGATCTCGCGCCCGCCAGCGTGCGAAAGATCCATCGCGTGTTCTCCCAGATCCTCGCGACCGCGGTCCGGGACGGCCGCATCTCCCGCAACGTGGCCGAGGACATCTCCCTGCCCCGGGTGCATGCGACCGAGAAGCGGTTCCTGACCCACACCCAGGTCGAGGACATCGCGCGGCTGGTCGGACCCGACTGGGATCTCCTGGTCAGGTTCCTGGCCTACACCGGGCTCCGGTGGGGCGAAGTGGCCGCACTGCGCGTGATGCGGATGGACCTTGCACGCCGGCGGGTTGTGGTCGCCGAATCGGTCTCGCCGATCAAAGGCGTCATGACCTGGGGCGCCACCAAGGGCCACGAGCGACGCGAGGTGGCGATCCCTCACTTCCTGATCCCCGAGATCGAGGCAGCGATCGACGGCAGGGCACCCGACGACCTGGTGTTCATCGGGCCGCGTGGCGGAGTCCTTCGCGCGCAGACCTTCCAGCGCGCCGCCCTGGTCCCGGCCGCCGAGGAGATGGGACTCTGCGTTCGCAAAGTCGACGCCGAGGGCCGACCGGTCAGCGTCAAGCGAGGACGCGTGGCCGTGCCCGTGTTCACCAAGCACTTCCACCCGCACGAGTTCCGCCACACCGCGGCGTCCTTGGCGATCGCGGCCGGTGCCGACGTCAAGGTCGTCCAGCGGATGCTCGGCCACAAGTCGGCGACGATGACCCTGGACCTGTACGGCCATCTCTTCGCCGACCGCCTCGACACTGTCGCCGACGCGATGGACGCAGCCCGGCAAGTGGAACTCGACACCACTCGCCGGGGGCGGTCGGCGGAGCGGATTGCATCGCTCCCGAACCCCGATCAGGCACCGGCCGAGGACCGCCTTCGAGGGCCGCGATAGCGACCGCAAAAACCTCCTCAGCGCACGTCATCGTGCGGAAACTGTGTCCAAATTGTGTTCAAACGGCCCCAACGCCGGCTTCAGACGGAAGAAACCCCCTGCCAGAGTTGCCTCTGACAAGGGGTTTCACCCTGTAGCCCCGACGGGATTCGAACCCGCGCTACCGCCTTGAGAGGGCGGCGTGCTAGGCCGCTACACAACGGGGCCATGCTGCTGTCACAACGCCGCGAACACTATCGGAAGCTCTCCAGCTGCCGCGAATCCGCTGCGCTGGGGTACTAGGACTCGAACCTAGACTGACGGAACCAGAATCCGGCGGGCTGCCAATTAC
>PHEV01000280.1 GCA_002843035.1 Actinobacteria bacterium HGW-Actinobacteria-5
GGCCGGCACCAGTTGCATGCCGAGCGCGAAGACGGCGAACGCCGTCCACCCGGTCCGGGATGCCGCGGGGCCGTGGGCGTAGCCGATGCCGAAGAGGGCTGCGAGGGCGACAACGGCTCCCGCGAGTGCCATGAACAGCCCGCCGAGCCTGTCGGGGGTGAGCAGCAGCGGCTCGAACGGCGCCGCGAGCGGGAGCGCGACGGGGATCCGCAGGCCGGTACCGACGGCGCCGAGCAGTGCTGCCGTCCCCGTGACCGCTGCGGCGACCCCGGCAACAGAGATCAGCGAGCCGGACAGGACGTTCCGAAGCCGGGCGGGCACGGTCACCGCCGCGACGACGGCGAGCGCCCCGAGCAGGAGCTGGGCGAGCAGGCCGGCGTCGACGAGGTTGAACGCGAGGGCGAGTGGGGTCATCGGCCGGTCACCGCGCGCAGTGCGGCGATGATCGCCTCCGGTGCGGGCGGGCAGCCGGGCACGTGGACATCGACGTCCACGAAATCGTCCACCGAACCGGCAACTGCGTACGAGCCGGCGAACAGCCCGCACCCCCGGGTGCAGTCCCCGATGGAGACGATCACGCGCGGGTTCGGGGCGGCGTCGATGGTGTTGACCAGGGGCTCGGCCATGTTCTGGGTCACCACCCCGGTGACGGCGACCACGTCGGCGTGCCGGGGAGAAGCGACCAGCCGGGCGCCGATCCGCTCGGCGTCGTAGACCGGGCCGAAGGCGGCACCGATCTCGACCTCACAGCCGTTGCAGGAGCCGGCGTCGACATGGCGCACCTGCACGCTGCCACGCAGGGCGCGAGGCGGCTGGAACCCCTCTCGGACCTGGAGGCCGTGGTCGGTCGTCGCGTCGAGCGGTTCGGCCACCCGTCCGGTACGGGCGATCAGCCTCAGCAGGCCGCTGGTGCTCACGCGATGCCTTCGGCGTCCGCGCTCGCCTCTTCGTCGAGGTCGGCCTGCAGCTGGGCCTGGTCGGCGAGCAGCAGTCCGAGCGTGGTGCGGGCCGCCGCCAGCAGTTCCCTGACCGAGGGGACCATCAGCGCGTACAGCACCTCGCCCCCGACGCGACGCTGCCGGACGATGCCGGCCCGCCGGAGGACTCCGAGTTGCATCGAGAGCGTGCTCGGCTCGACCCCGATGATGGCGAGCAGCTCGTGGACCGCGTGCTCCCGTTCGCAGAGCAGCTCAAGGACACGGATCCGGATCGGGTGACCGATGTTGCGGAAGAGCTCTGCCTTGGCTTCGTGCAGCGGGACAGGCACGCAAACTCCTTGACTTCATGACTTTGAGAAGTAGCGTACACCTGTGCCGTAGGGTTTGCCGGCCGGCGTCACCAGGACCAACGCAGTGACGAGTCCGAAGAGCCGGCCGGACACGATGCGTACGGTGCGCCCCCGTCCCCAGGAAGCCTCAGCGCTCGGACGCCTGGGGCGGGACGGCTGCATC
>PHEV01000110.1 GCA_002843035.1 Actinobacteria bacterium HGW-Actinobacteria-5
TACCTGCTCTACGCAGACCCGAGGCTGGCCGGGCATCGCGGCGGGCTGCTCTTCGTCGGCCCGCACGAGCCGTACCTGGCCTACGTCGCGGACGTGTTGCCGAGCCTCGGCGAGGAGGGCGTGCTCACTTGCACGCTGCGCGACCTCGTCCCGGAGGGTGCGGTTGCGCACACCGAGATCGATCCGGAGGTCGCGCAACTGAAGGCGTCCGCCCGGCTGGCGGACGCGATCGAGCCCGCGGTGGGCCTCTACGAGGAGCCGCCGACGGAAGGGATGGAGATCGAGACGCCGTGGACTGACGTGTGGCTCGCCGCGTCCGACTGGGTAGAGGCGTTCGAGTCCCGCGACCCGGGCACGCCGCACAACGAGGCGCGCGACGAGGTCTGGGCGGCGCTGCTGGACATCCTGGTCGACAAGGTCGGCGATGTCGCTCCGGCGGAAGCGCTACGGCGCGCGCTTGCGTCGGACGAAGAACTACGAGACACCTTCCGGCGCGCGTGGCCCATCCTCGACCACGCCGAGCTGGTCGGGGACCTGTGGACGGTGCCGGCCTACCTCCGCCGCTGCGCACCGTGGCTCACCTCCGAGCAGGTGCACCGACTGCAGCGGGCGGACCCGAGCGCGTGGACGGTCTCCGACCTTCCGCTGCTGGATGCGGCACGGCTCCGGGTGGGCGACCCGCAGGCGTCCCGGAAGTCACGGCAGCGGGCGGCGGCGCTGACCGAGCAGCGGGAGTACATGGACGAAGTGGTCGACTACCTGCTGCGGACCGACGACGACCCTGACAGCGGGCTCTCGCTGCTGCGCAGGGACAGCATTCGCGAGAGCCTGGTGGACGATTCCGGGTTGCCGGTCGCCGAACGGGATCCGTTGGCGGGCCCGTTCGCGCACGTGATCGTCGACGAGGCTCAGGAGTTGACCGACGCCGAGTGGCAGCTGCTGCTGCGCCGGTGCCCGTCGCGCAGCTTCACGGTGGTCGGCGACCGGGCGCAGGCGCGTGGTGGATTCGCCCCGACGTGGACCCAGCGGCTGGAATCGCTCGGCCTCCACGATGTCGCGGTCGCGACCCTCACGGTGAACTACCGCACACCGGTGGAGGTGATGACCGCGGCCGAACCGGTGATCCATGCGGTGTTGCCGGACGCCAACGTGCCCACCTCGGTTCGCCACGGCGGGGTTCCCGTCCAGTACGGGGCGATCGAGAACCTGGACGAGATCGTCACCGGGTGGCTGGCCACCCATGCGGAGGGCACAGCCTGTGTGATCGGTGCGGACGCCTACCCAGCGTCCGACCGCGTGCTGTCGCTGACACCGCAGACAGCGAAGGGCCTCGAGTTCGACCTGGTCGTGTTGGTCGACCCGGACGGGTTCGGCAGCGGCGTCGAGGGCGCCGTGGACCGCTACGTCTCCATGACGAGGACCACGCAGCAGCTGGTCATCCTGGGCGCCCGGTAGGTCGCGACTCCCCTGGGTCCGCGGCTGAACGGTGCGCCCCTGATCCTGGGCTCGCGCGGTCAGTGCCTGCCGGAAACCGCCTGCAGCGCCGCGACCGCGGGTGCGAGGTCCTCCGCGCCCCAGGGACGCACTACCCGGGCGACCTCCTCGCCGTCCCGCAGGAAGACCAGCGTCGGCCACAACTTCACCCGGTAGGAACGGCCGAGCGGGCGACCATTGCCGTCCTCGACCTTGATCCGGGCGAGCCCGTCCACCTCGGCCAGGGCGCGTTCGATGTGGGGCTCGGCCGCCCGGCAGTACCCGCACCAGTTGGTGCCGAACTGGATCACGGTGAGGCCGGGCAGCGCGTCCGCCTGTGCGCGGCCGATGGTCTCCGGGAGGTAGCCGAGGGTCATGCATCCAGCGTAGGGAGAACCCAACCCCTCGACGTATCGGCGGGATCGCTGTCAGTCGCCGATGGACGCCTTGAGCGTCGCTGGGGCACCGGCCCTGCTCCGGCGATGCTTCTTCGTGCCGGCGACCGAGACGAACAGGATCAGCACCAGGAACGCCCCCATGATCAGCTGCTTGATGCCCGAGACCAGATCGAACATGTTCTCGGCCGTGTTCAGGAACGAGGACATGAGGGTCATCATCAGCGCGCCGAAGCTGACCCCGAGGACGCTGGAGCGGCCACCGGACGCCGCAGTCCCACCGACGAAGGTCGCAGCGATGGACGGCAGGAAGTACGCCATGCCCATGTCCTGGAACGCCCCGCCCATGACCGCAGCGGCGATCACGCCGGCGAGGCCGCTCAACAGGCCTCCGGTCACGAAGGCGGTGATGACCACCCGTCCTGTGGGTATTCCGGCCAGGAACGCCGCGGTGCGGTTCTGGCCCACGGCGTGGAGTTGCTTGCCATAGGACGTCCGGTAGAGGACGACCGCAAGCGCAACGGCCACGACCAGGACCAGGATGGTCTGCGTCGAGACGGGTCCGACACTGCCGGTGACCAGGGCAACGAAGTCCGGCTGCGGGAGCACCTTCATGTGGGACGAGCCGACCAGGATAAGGCTGAAATACAGGTAGCCCGTGGCGAGAGTGGCGACCATCGCCGGAATCCTCAGATAGACGTTGATCACGCCGTTCACCAGGCCGGCGAACCCGCCGATCAGTACCGCGGCGAGGAAGCCAAGAACGGGGCTGGCGTCCATCAGGGTGGTCGACGCGTACGCGCACAGCGTCAGCACGTAGACCTGCGAGAGGTCGATCGCACCGTCGCCGCTCGTGACCACGATCATCTGCGCGAGGCCCAGCAGCGCCGCGAAGGTCGCCAGCCTCGCTGCGGTGAACACGACGGTCGGGTCGAGGCTGCCGGTCAGGCCGCCGATCAGGAGGAAGAAGAGGACACACCCCAGGATCGGCCAGATCGCAGGGTGCCGCTGCACGAATCCTGCCGCTCGCTTCATGCCACGACCGCCCTTCTCCTCGTGACCACCCGGGCGGCCAGAACCAGGATGATGATCAGCCCGGTCACGGCCAGCTGCAGGTTCGAGTCCACCTGGACGAAGATGAGCAGGGACGTGATCAGCGACATCGCGATGCCGGCGGCGACCACGCCGATCGGCTCGACCACGCCGCCGGCCATCTCGCAGCCGCCCACGATCACCGTGGCAATGCTCATCATGCAGAACGTGGCCGATGTGTTGACGTCGGCCGCATAGGTCACTGCGGTGAAGAACAGTCCCGCCAGTACGACCATCAGTCCGGCGAGGGCGTAGTTCACCATCTTCCCCACGATGTAGGACCACCCCGAACGTTCGATCGCGTCCGGGTTGTTGCCGATGCCGCGAAGCACCATCCCGTACTTCCAGCGGAAGACGATGAACCAGGTGACCACTGCCGCCACCACACACAGGACCGCCGGCATCGGCACGTAGAGCACTCCGGAGCTGTAGAAGCGGCTCAGCCACTTCGGACTCGCCCCGCCCGGCACCGGCGCGAGGATCAGGGCGACCCCCAGCCAGATGAACTGGGCGCCCAGGGTCACGACGATCGCAGGCAGGCGGCGTAGGTGGATCAGGGCACCCATCGCCGCGTACGCGCCGATGAGCAGGAGCAGGCTCACCACGCCGACCCACACGTTCTGGCTGAGGAGCACCGCGACCACGACGTTGGCCAGGCCGATCGAGTAGCCATTGCCCATGTCGATGTCGCCGGCCGTGACGATGAACATCTGCCCGAGCGCAGCGAATACGAGCGGTACCGCGGTGTTGAGGAGGAGGCGCGTGCTGCCAAGGGACAGGATGTTCGGATTCACGATCGCGTTCAGGACGTAGATGATCAACATCGCGGCAATCGGCAGGAGGAGCCGGGACTGGAACAGGCCGGCGAGGCGCGACGATCGCTCCTTCTCGACGTGATCGGAGCGCTCCACCTCTGCGAAGGACGCCCGCACCACGTTCTGCACCGTGACGTCGTCGCCCGCCAGTTCCTCGGTGACGTGGCCCTCCCTCATCACGTACACGCGGTCGCAGATCTCCATCTCCACGTCCTCCGTGCTGTGCAGCACGACCGCCTTGCCGGCTGCCTTCGCCTCTGCCAGGAGTGTGTAGATCTCTTGTTTGGTCTCGATATCCACTCCGGCTGTGGGGTCGTTGAGCAGGAGGATGTCCGCTCCCGAGGCGAGTCCGCGAGCGATCAAGGCCTTCTGCTGGTTTCCGCCGGACAGGGAAGTGATGGGGCTGTCGACACCCTCCGCCCGGAAACGCAGACGGTCGAACCAGTGCTGCGCGACGTCCCTGGATCTCGCCTGGCTCAACAGTCCGAACCGGTTCACCGTGCGCATGCTCGACACGAGGATGTTGTCCAGGATGCTCCAGAGCGGGAACACGCCTTCGCCGGCGCGGTCACCGCTCACGTAGGCGACCCGGCCGTTCACCCGGAGACTGGACCGCCTGCCGTTACGCGCAGCGAAGATGGTCTTCAGCAATGTCGTCTGACCGCTGCCGACCAGCCCGGAGACTCCGACGATCTCGCCGGAGTTGATCTCGACGGACACGTCCTTCAGCCCCGACCCGTTGAGCTTGCTCGCCGACACGAGCGCAGGGCCTGCTGCGGTCTGCGTACCGGATCGGTCGCGCACGCGGACCTCGCCGCCCATGACGCTGACCAGGTCGTCCGAACTGATCTGACGAGGGTCGAACTCGCCGGCGTTGGTGCCGTTCTTGAGCAGGACGATGCGGTGGCAGATCTTCTGGATCTCATCCAGCTTGTGCGAGATGTAGACGACCGCCACCCCGGTCTGGGAGATCTCGCGAACGGCGCGGTGGAGCTGGTCGGCGCGATTCGCCGAGAGCGCGGACGTCGGCTCGTCCAGGATCAGGAGTCCGAGGTTCTCGTTCATCAACGCCTTGCAGATCTCGACCATCTGGCGTTCGGCGAGAGTGAGGGCGGAGACCGGTTTCGCGACATCGATCTGGTTCCCGGGGAAGAAGCGCTCCAGGAGGGCGTCGGCCTCGCTCATCTTGGCCTTGCGCCAGCCGACCGGGGCCCAGGGCGCGTGATTCATGTTCAGGAGGGCGAAGTTCTCATAGATCGCGAGGTTGGTGCACAACGACAGGTCCTGGTAGGCGCAGGAGATGCCGATCTGGGCCACCTCCCGATGGGAGATCTGCTGCACTTCGCGGCCCTGGACCCGGATCGTTCCTGCGGTGGGCTCCAGGACGCCCGTGACCAGCTTGATCAGCGTGCTCTTGCCGGCACCGTTCGGTCCGACCAGGCCGACCACCTCACCGGGGAAGATGTCGAAGCTGGCCCGGGACAGCGCCCGCGTGATGCCGAAGGACTTGTCGATGTCCCGGAGCATGAGCAGCGGCTCGGTTGCTCCCGCCAGCGTGGCTCCACCGGTGGTGACCTGTGCGGCCGACGATCCCATGCTGCCTCCCTCACCCTCATCTTCCTGCGTCTGCCGGTCGGTACGGACCTCCCGGGGACGGCGGTGGGCTGCCACGGGATTGAGTCCGCCTTATTCGATCAGCATCCGGGGACGATGCCTACCGCTACTGCTTGTAGAGGTTCGCCCTGACCCAGTCGCGGTCGAAGGTCGGAGTTGCGATCGCCTCGTCGGCGACGTCCTTGTACTGCTGGACGTCGTCCTTGGTGATCACGGCGAAGGGATGGGTCATGGTGTGCGGCACGTTGTACTTGCCGGAGAGCACATCCGTTGCGACGTAGACGGCAGTGGCGCCGTCCCATGGGTTGGAGGAGACCGACAGGGTGTCGTAGCCCGTCGGAGCCTGGTTGGCCCACCACTTCAGGAAGAAGCCCCGGTTGTCGCCGCCGATCATCGGAAGGTCGGCGCCGGCCTGCTGGAAGGCCTGGACGGTCGCGTAGGAGTCGCCGCCCTGGTTCACGACGCCGTTGATCTTGCCGTACTGCTTGAGCAGGTTCGGCAGGGCTGCGGCGAGTTCGGTCTGGGCCTTCGAACCGTTCCAGTCGGTGTAGATCTGGGCGACGACCTTGATGTCAGGGTAGGCCTTGAGCGATTCCACCACGCCTTCGTGGGCCTTCGCGTCGAAGGCATCGCCTTCGGCGCCACGCAGTTCGATCATGGTGCCCTTGCCACCGATGCCCTTGGCGATGTAGTCGGTGAGAGTCTTCATCTGGGCCACCGCGTCGAAGCTGATCTGGTAGACCTTGTCCGCCGTGGACTCGATGGGCCCGTCGTTCACCACGATGACCGGGATGCCGGCGTCCGAAGCCTCCTGCACAACCGCGGTCAGGGCGGTAGCCGAGCCGGGGTCGACGATGATGGCATCGACCTTCTGCAGGATGAAGCTCTGGATCTGCTGGATCTGCTTGTTGTTGTCCTGATTGGCCTCGGCGAAGATCACCTGCTTCACCTCACCGGTCTTCATCAGCTCGTCGGCCGCCGCCTTGGCGTACTTCTCCATGGCCTGGCGGTAGGTGTTGCCGTTGAACGAGTTGCTGAAGCCGATCACGTAACCGCCCGTCTTCCCGCTGGCCGCGGCCGAGCCCGAAGGCTCGGTGTCGGTTCCGCTGGTGCAGGCCGCGAGCGGGAGCATTACTGCGAGCGAGATTGCTGCAATGAGTGCCCGGCGCTTCCTCATTCCCATCTGTCCTCCTCATTGAGCTAGTGCCACCGAGGGCCCACGACTGCCTCTTCGCGACCCGGTTTCAGGTGCCTGAGCCACGGTCAGTCATATACCCAAGCACTTGTATACATCACTTGTATTCTCGTGTCCAGCGTTCCCTCAGGCCCCGCTGACCGTCGTTATCAAGTTGCAACGATCGAGATCTGACGGCGCACCGGACGCGAGCAGTGCACGCCCTTCGCCCCCATCCAGGCGGCTCGACGATGCGTGACCTCGCCCGCGACATGTGCCCCCGGCAGCCCCTTGCAGACTGATCCACACCACGTCGCGCGCCGGAAGCCTCACCCAGCGTCGGTCAACCGGAGCAGGACCTTGGAACTGTCGGAACTCGCAGCCGCCTCCATGGCGCGCTCGACCTGGTCCATCGCGAACTCGTGGGTGATCAGCGGATCGACCACGAGGCCCGAACCGAGTGCGCTGATCGCCTGGTCGATCTCTTCCGCGAACCGGTACGAGCCGATCCACGTGATCTCGCGCGTGACGAGGTCGCCCAGAACCGCAGTGACGGGGGCTCCCGGGAGATTGCCGACCTGCACGATCGTCCCGCCCTTGGCCGTGGCGTGCAGCACCCCGCCGAGAGCGGCCGCGGCACCCGATGCCTCGAAGACGAGATCCAGATCCTCGGGCAGGGCGGCGCGGGTGAGATCGACGGTCACGTCGGCGCCCATCGCCGCGGCGACAGCGAGGGCGCGAGGAGCGACGTCGGCGGCAACGACCGTGGCGGCGCCGGCGAACTTCAGTGCGGCGACCACCAGTGACCCGATCGGCCCGCAGCCATTCACCAGGGCCGGGCGATCGACCACACTGCCCACCCGGCCGACGGCGTGCATCGCCACCGCCAGTGGCTCGGCCACGGCCCCCTGGCGCGTACTGACACCATCCGGCAGCGGTCGAACCTGCTCGGCCCGGACGGCCCGGAGTTGGCTGAACCCACCGTCGGTATGGGGATCGAAGGCTGCTGAGCCGAAGTAGCGGACGCTCGGGTAGAGATTCGACCTGCCCGCAAGGCGAGCCGGCATCCGGCCGTCTCCGACGAGTTGTGCGGGCTGGAACGTCACCGGTTGGCCCACCCGGAGACCGGTGACCGCGTGCCCGAGCGAACTGACCCTTCCCGCGACCTCGTGGCCGAGCACCATCGGGTGCTTGAGGACGGCCGTGCCCGAGCGCCCCTCACGCCAGTAGGCGAGGTCGGATCCGCAGATCCCACCCCACTCCATCGCCACGATCACCTCGTCGGGGGCCGGAATCGGGTCGGGGAGCTCGTCCACGCGGATGTCACCGGCTCCATGCACGACCACAGCCTTCATTCCGCACCCCGATCTTCAGGGAGATCACCAGTCATGGACGGAACCATCCAGCCGACGTGCCACCGGCAGGTATCTGGGGTTGTAGGGGAATCTCGCTGCGAGCTTCTCGTCGTAGTCGACGCCCAGGCCCGGCGCGTCGCCCGGGTTGAGCAGGCCGTCGGCGAGGGTCACGCCGCAGCGGAAGACCTCCATCGTCTCGGGCGCATGCTCCATGTACTCCTGGATGCCGAAGTTGGGCACCGCCAGGTCGAGGTGGACCGCGGCAGCAAGGGCCACCGGCGACAGGTCGGTGGCTCCATGGGAACCGGTGCGGATGCCGTAGAGAGCAGCCAGGTCGAAGATCCGGCGCAGGTGGGTGATCCCGCCGGCGTGCACCACCGAGGTTCGGACGTAGTCGATCAGCTGCTCGGTGATCAGGTGATGAACATCCCAGATCGAGTTCAGGACCTCTCCGACGGCAATCGGCGTCGTGGTGTGCTGGCGGATCAGGCGGAAGGACTCCTGGTTCTCCACGGGAGTCGGGTCCTCCATCCAGAACAGCTGGGCCTCCTCCACGGTCTTGCCGAAGCGGGCGGCCTCCACCGGGGTCAGCCGGTGGTGGACGTCGTGCAGGAGGTGGAAGTCGAAGCCGTACCTCTCGCGGACCGCGCGCAGGTAGGTGGGTGCGAACCGTAGGTAGGCCTCCGTGTCCCAAGGCTGCTCGTCCGGGAGCGAGGCCGCGGCGGGCTCGTAGATCGCGCCCTTGCGTACGCCGTAGGTGCCACCGACGCCGGGGACGGCGGCTTGTGCCCGGACGGCCCGGTAGCCGGCCTCCCGGAATCGGGCGACATCATCGAGCAGGGAGGGAACGTCCGACCCGCTGGCGTGTCCGTAGACCAGCACGCCGTCTCGGCAGCGTCCACCCAGGAGCTGGTAGACCGGCAGCCCGGCGACCTTCCCCTTGATGTCCCACAGTGCCGTGTCGACTGCGGCGATCGCGGTCATCGTCACCGGACCGCGACGCCAGTAGGCGCCGCGGTACAGGTACTGCCAGGTGTCTTCGATGCGGGCAGCGTCCCTGCCGATCAGCAGGGGAACGACGTGGTCGCGCAGGTAGCTGGCGACGGCTAGTTCGCGTCCGTTCAGGGTCGCGTCGCCGTGGCCGGTCACCCCGTCGGCGGTCGTGATCCGAAGGGTGACGAAGTTCCGGGCGGGGCTCGCCACGAACACCTCTGCGTGCTCGATTCTGCTCACTCGCCACTCCTCTGGATACTGCTTCAGTACACCTCTTGTATACAAGCAGTCCCGAGGTGGTGTCAAGGCGGCGTCCCGGCGGCCGCACCTTGAGGGAGCCTTTGGTAGACAAGTATTGTATGCAAGCGGTGCGCGGTGGGTTTCCGCCGCTTGCCCGGGCTGGGCGGACACGGAGGAGAAGACGATGACAGCGTCCCCACCCCTGCTGCCGGCACGCAGCGGGACAGTGGTCTTCGACGGGTTCCGCTCCACGCCGGTGCTCGACCACTGCGAAGGACTGGATCTCGACCCGGTCGACGGGAGTCTGTGGTGCGGCGGCGAGGCCGGGCAGGTCTACCGCATCGATCTCGCGACCCAGTCGATCGAGCTGATCGACCAGAACCCGGGCGGCTTCACTCTGGGCCTGCGGTTCACCCCTGATCGCACGGTGGTCTGGCTGGACGCCGTCCGTCGCCAGGTGCGGCGACTCGCGGTGGGCGGGACTCGCCAGGTGGAGATCCTGGTGGACGGAGAGGTCGGAGACCGTTCGCTGGTCTACCCGAACGCGCTCGACGTCGCACCCGGCAATGTCATCTACTTCTCGGACAGTGACGGCGACGCCAGCACCGGTGGGGGTGGGGTCTACCGCATCTCCGCCGACGACTCCGTGGAACTCTGGTCCGCGGGACCGTTCCACTTCGCCAACGGCGTGGCCGTGTCACCGGACGGTGCCTGGCTCTGTGTGGCGGAATCCGCGTCGCGGACGGTCTGCCGCATCGCGATCCTCGAAGATGGTTCCGCGGGAGAGGTGGAGCGGGTCTGGGCGCTCGGCAACCGGGTCCCGGACGGACTGGTGTTCGGTCCGGACGGACGTCTGTACGTCGCCTGCTACTACCCCTCGGTCATCCTCCGGTTGGAGGAGGACCGGAGCGTGACGACGATCTACGAGGACGTCATCGGGCACACCTTGTCCAACCCCACCAACATGATCTTCGACGGCGACCGGGCTCTCGTGGCGAATCTGGGACGCTGGCACATCACGTCGATCGACATGAGCGCGATCCTCGGGTGACGGCCACGACAGACTCCAACCCCTACAATCGCACCATGTCGACCCGCCCCGCACGCACCAGTCGGCGCACCGTCTACGACGAGCTGCGCCGACGTGTGATCGGGCTCGATCTCGGCCCAGGAGCGCCGCTGTCAGAGAACGAGCTGGCTGCAGAACTCGGCGTCTCCCGCACGCCCATCCGCGAGGCGTTGATCATGCTCGCCCAGGATGGCCTGGTTCAGGTCTTCCCCAAGGTCGGGACCTTCGTTTCCCGGGTGGATGCCCAGCGAGTCGCCGACGCCCAGTTCCTGCGGGAGGCCGTCGAACTCGCCTCCCTCGACGACATCCCTGCCGTCCCTGACCCGGAGCTGGTCCGTGAACTGCGGGACAACATCGCGCGCCAGGAGTTGGTGGAGGCGGACGTCGACCAGTTCTTCGTCCTCGACGAGCAGTTCCACCAGGGCCTGCTTCGCCTGGCCAACCACGGCGGCACCTGGCCTTCCGTCGTCGCGGCGAAAGCCCATCTCGACCGGGCCCGCCGGCTCGGTCTCCACGACCGTCCGCTGCACGACTTCACCCTTCAGCACGCGCAGGTGCTCGAGGCACTGCTCGAGGGAGGCGCAGCGCAAGCACGCCCCCTGATGCGGGCCCACCTGCGCGCGGTGTTCGACGACATCGAACGGCTTCGTGCCCGCTCCCCGGAGTTGTTCGCGCCGAGCGTCGGCCAACCCACCCGACGCAACATCGCGGTCTGGGAGTAGGCACACGCGCACCGAATGCGTCCGCCCTCGTCGTCGCTTGCTTCTGTACCTAGAGGTAGGTACAGTCCTCATCATGGAGTCCAGGGAGCGTCTGGTCGCCGCGATGAGCGAGCTGATGTGGGAGCGGGGCTACGCGGCCACGAGCCCCCGCGAGGTGCGCGAGCGGTCCGGAGTGGGCCAGGGGAGCATGTACCACCACTTCCCGGGCAAGCGGGAGCTGGCCCTGGCCGCCCTCGAACGCAACTGCGCCGACCTCCTGCCGGCAACCGAGGGCCTGCTGACCGCGCCGGGCGACCCCATGGAGAAGCTGACGACGTACCTGACCAGGCCGCTTCCGGCACTGAAGGGCTGCAAGGTCGGCCGAATGACCCAGGATCCGCTCGTGGCCGGCGATCCCGGCCTCCTCGCTCCGGTCGCGGCGACGTTCGCCACCGTCCACCGGGCGCTGGCAGCGGTGCTCCGCGAGGCCGTCGAGAACGGCCAGCTGGGCCCCGGCCTCGACCCGGATCGGCTGGCGCACCTGCTCGCCGCCACGATCCAGGGCGGCTACGTCCTCGCGATCGCCGCCCAGGACCCGGGTCCGTTCGACGACGCCCGCGCGGGTGCGCTCGACCTGCTTCGCGCGTCCGCACCACACCGCGAACCGGCCGCAGCGCGGCTCGCAACCACACAGGAGAGGAACGACTGAGATGACCGTACGCATCGGGATCAACGGCTTCGGACGGATCGGACGCAGCTACTTGCGCGCAGCACTCGCCAACGCCGCGGACGTGCAGGTGGTGGCCGTCAACGACCTCACCGACGCCTCGACTCTGGCCACCCTGCTGGAATGGGATTCGATCTCCGGCCACCTCGACGGCGTCAGCACCGACGGCGACACGATCAGCGTCGGCGACAACCAGATCAGGGTGCTCTCCGAGCGCGACCCGGCCGCCATCCGGTGGGGTGACCTCGGCGCGGACGTGGTGATCGAGTCGACCGGGTTCTTCACCGACGCCGCGAAGGCGCGCGCCCACCTCGCCGGAGGCGCGAAGAAGGTGATCATCTCGGCGCCGGCGAAGGGCGACGTGCCCACGTTCGTGCTGGGCGTGAACGACGACCGGCTCGACCCCACTGCGTCCGATGTGTTCTCCAACGGTTCCTGCACCACAAACTCGCTGGCCCCGCTGGCGAAGGTGCTCAACGACACCTTCGGCGTCCAGAGCGGCCTGATGACCACGATCCACGCCTACACCGGTGACCAGCGGCTGCTCGATGCGCCGCACTCCGACCTGCGCCGGGCCCGGGCCGCCGCGATGTCGACGATCCCGACGTCCTCCGGCGCGGCGAAGGCGATCGGCAAGGTGATCCCCGAGCTGGACGGGCGGCTCACGGGGTTCGCGCTGCGGGTTCCCGTCCCGGTCGGTTCGATCACCGACCTGACCGTCGTCCTCGAGCGGACCGCCACCGCCACGGAGATCAAGGAGGCGTTCGCCAGCGCCGCGGCCGAAGGCCCGCTGAAGGGGTACCTCCAGTACTCGGAGGCGCCACTGGTCTCGGCGGACATCGTGGGCAACCCGCACTCCTCGATCTTCGACGCACCGCTCACCGAGGTGGTGGGGAACCAGGCCAAGGTGCTGGGCTGGTACGACAACGAGTGGGGCTTCTCGAACCGGCTCGTCGAGTTCTCTGAGCGCATCGGGACGGCCCTCTGAGCCGCACCGGACGGGCAATGGCCGGGGGCTGGGCGCCGCCCAGGTGAGCGCCCACCCCGGCAGGCCTCTCGGCTGAGAGCGGGCGGTGGGCGCCACTCGTGTTAGCCTCCGCTGCATCATGATCGTGGCTGCGATGGTCCTCGCCCTGCTGTCCGCGGGGCTGCACGTCTACATCTGGCTCCTGGAGTCGTTCTGGTGGACGGGCCGGGCACGCGCGGTGTTCGGCACCACAGCGGAGCAGGCCGCCGCGACCCGGGAACTGGCCTTCAACCAGGGCTACTACAACCTCTTCCTGGCCATCACCACGCTCGCCGGGGTGGGCTTCACCGCCTTCGGGAACCCGATCGTCGGCGCCACGCTGGTGCTGGCCGGCGCCGGGTCGATGACCGCCGCAGCGGTGACGCTGCTCGTGTCCGACGCCACCAAGCGTCGCGCCGCGCTCACCCAGGGGACCCTGCCGCTCCTGACCGTGGTGGCGGTCCTGGCCGCGATCCTCGGGTAGCGGTCGACGACATCCGTCCCGCTGCCGACGCTCTCCGAGGCGGTCAACCGACCACGACGACGGTGAGCCTGCGGGGCCCGTGCATGCCGTGGATCATGGCGCTCTCGATGTCGCCGGACCTGCTGGCCCCGCTGACGACTTGCACGCCGGTCGGCGGAGGGTCGAGCGCGGCGACGTCGTCGACCATCTCCTGGTAGGTGCCGCGGATCCGCCCCGCCCGGACCACCACGATGTGGTGGGGAGGGAGCAGGGACGTCCGCCGCGGCGAACCGGCGGCCTGGACCAGTGCGACCGCGCCCGCATCAGCCGCGGCGGAGAACGCCTCGCTGATGCCGACCTCGGCGTCCCAGGGGTCCTTCGGCGGCACCAGGTCGAGCCCGTCCAGCCCCGGGATCTCGTCCACGAGCGCCCGGCTGGTTCCCACCAGTTCGGCCACGACCGCGCGGCACGCGGCCAGGTCCGCGACCCGCTCCACTTCCGTGCCGAGGGCCCGCAGGCGCGCCTCGAAGCTCTCGACGCTCATCGATCCTCCCCTTCGGGGCTGCCGCCGCTGGATCCCGACCGGCCGCGTGGCCGGTCACCGGCGTGGCTCACGTCAGGGACCGTCCGTCCGCTCGCCCACAGGCGAACCACCGGCAGTCTGCCGAGCACCCCGGCGGGAATCAGCCGACCGGCGATGCGCGCAGCGCTCCGGGTGGCCCGATACAACGCGGGAGTGCTCCAGAACCGGCTCCACAGCGTCCACCCGAACGACTCCACCCCGCGGGGCTGCTCGGCCTCGTAGGTGGCCCTCCCCGCGACCAGCAGGTCGTCCAGGGGAATCTTGACCGGGCACGCGTCGGCGCAGGCCCCGCACAGCGAGCACAGGAAGGGCAGGTCCCGGTCTCGGGTCGCCTCACCCAGCAGCGGGCTGAGCACCGCACCCACCGGACCGCCGTAGGTCGTGCCGTAGGCGTGGCCGCCGCCGAGGGTGCGGAACACCGGGCAACTGAACTGGCAGTTGCCACACCGGATACACGCCAGGATCTCCTCCTCGGGCGTGCCCAGGAGGGCGGTGCGGCCGTTGTCGAAGATCACGCAGTGGAACTCGGCGGGACCGTCGATCTCGCCGGGACGGCGGGCGCCGCTGAGCAGCGTCTGATACGCCGTGGTGAACTCCTTGTTGGCCGCCGTGCACAGCAGCGGTACCAGGGTGCCGATGTCGGCAAGCCGCGGGATGACCTTCTCGACCGGCATCACGGCGACCAACAGGTCCGGTTGCGAGGCGACCATGTCGACGTTGCCCTCGTTGGACACGACGACGAGGGTGCCGGTGTCCGCCGCAGCGAAGTTGACCCCGCAGATTCCCATCTGGGCCGCCTTGAAGTCGGCGCGCAGCCGCTCGCGGGCATAGGAGGCGAGCACGTCGGGGTCGGGCGGGAGCGGATCTCCGTTGAGCTGGCTGAACAGGTCGGTGACGTCCTGGCGGGACATGTGCAACGCCGGGCCGACGATGTGGCTGGGCCGCTCCCCGGCGACCTGGGCGATGTACTCGCCGAGGTCGGTCTCCACGACGTCGATCCCCAGGGTGGTGAGATGCGCGGTCAGGCCGATCTCCTCGGTCGCCATCGACTTCGACTTGGCGACGAGGGTGACGCCGTGGTCGGTCGCGATGCGGCCGACGGCCTCCCGGGCCTGGGCCGCACTGGACACACGGTGGACGATCACGCCACGGCTTTCCAGTTGGGCCGCGAGCCGGGAGAGGTAGCCGTCCAGGTCGCGCAGCGTCTCGCGGCGGATCGCGGCACCGCGGTCGCGCAACTCACTCTCCCAGGGCAGCCAGTTGCCCGACGCGCGCTCGCGTCCCAGCACCTCGAGGCGCTGACGCGTGTGTCCGACGCCCTCCCGTGCGACCGCCTCGGCGGTCATCGGGCGCAGGGCCGGCCGCTGGCCGGGGTCCAGGTCGCTGCCGGACCAGACCGGGTGTCCTCGGGTCACCCGCGCGACCCCCCGCATCGCCGTGGACCGGGGCTCCTCGCCCTTTGCGGTCGTCCCGGTGCTCATGCCGGAGTCCGCATCGCGTCGCGGACGATCTCGGCGATGTGCCGGGTCCGGATGGATCGACCCGCGGCGTCCGCCCGGGTCTGGAGCTGCATCAGGCAGCCCGGATCGGCCGAGACCACGTACTCGGCCCGGGCGGTGGCAGCGTTGTCGAGCTTCACGTCAGCCATGGCCACCGACAGCTCCGGGAACTTCGCCGAGAAGGTTCCCCCGAAGCCGCAGCAGGTGTCAGAGTCGGGCATCTCGACCAGGCGCAGGCCACGGATCCGGCTGAGAACCGTGCGCGGAGCCGTTCGCTCGCCCAGCAGTCGCGTCATGTGGCATCCGTCGTGATAGGTGACGGTCGCATCCAGTTCGAGATCCAGGTCCTCACCGAAGGCGGCGACGAACTGGGTGAACTCCCACAGGTTCCGGACGCCGGAGCGGCTTGCGGCCTCCGCGCCGAGCAGCCGGGTGGAGTGGTGGACGATCATCGCCGCGCAGGACCCGGCGAGGGTCACGACGGCTTCGGCGCCGTCGAGGCTGTCCAGCGTCTGGGCGAGCACGCGCCCGGCCTGCGCCGGGAATCCCGAGTTCAGCGCGGGCTGTCCACAGCAGGTCTGGTCGCGGGGTACGACCACCTCGACCCCGATGGCCTCGAGCACAGCGATGGTCGCTGCCAGCGGCCCGGGTGCGGCGAAGTCCGCCAGACAGGTCGTGAACAGTGCCACCCTCTCCGGGAGCGTCCCCGGCCTGGACACGACCGTCACGCTGCCTCCCCGACTCCGACGCCGGGCCGTTGTTCGGGTCGCACCGGAATGCTCACGCCGACCGCCTGGCCATCCTGGTGAGGAGCAGGAGCATGCCGAGGAGGATGACGCCGTAGGCGATGTCCTGGCCGGCCTGTGCGATACCGACCACCCGCAGCGCGCTGACCAGCAGCACCGTGATCAGGACGCCGATGATCGTGCCGCCGTAGCCACCGCGGCCACCGAACATGCTGGTGCCGCCAAGGATCACTGCGGCGATCGTCTGCATCTGGTACGAGTCGCCAGAGGCCAGGTAGGCGGACCCGGTGTAGCCGGTGAGCAGGAAGCCGGCCAGCGCAGCCATCAGGCCGGAGGCGACATACAGCAGGATCACCGTGCGGCCGACGGGCACCGCTGCGTAGCGGCTGGCCTCACGGTTCAGCCCGACCGCGTACACGTACCGGCCACCGGCGCTGCGGCGCAGGAACAGGATCACCACCACCGACACGGCCAACCAGATCAGGACGCCTCCGGTGAGGACGCCCAGGAATCGCCCGGTGACGAGCGCGTTGAGCAGGGGGGCCGAGCGACCCTTGGGGGATCCCTGGGTGAAGAGCAGTCCGGCCCCGACCACCACGGTCATGGACGCGAGGGTCGCGACCAGGTCGGGAACCTTCAGGTACTGGATCAGCAGCCCGTTGCCCAGCCCGACCAGCGCGCCGACGGCCAGCACGACCAGCAGGGCCACCGGCAGGGACGCGTCGCTGCCGGCGAGGATGGCGGCAGCAACCAGGTTGCTCAGCGTGGCCACGGCACCCACCGAGAGGTCGATGCCACCGATCAGGATCACCAGGGTCTGGCCCACCGCGGCGATGCCGAGAATCGACGCGAGCTGCAGCAGGCTGCCGATCTGGGGTGGCTCGAGATACCCGGGAGCGATCGCAACGGTGATCGCGTACATCGCGACCAGAACGATCACGGGGACGAGTTGCCGTACCCGGTCGACGCGTGGGTGGGAAGCAGCGACGACCGCGGTGGCCGTGCCGGGTCCCCCGGGCTCGGGTGTGGAGGTCATGACGGCTGCCTTCCGGCTCGAATGGCCCGCAGGCCAGCAGGGATCGCGATGGCGACGATCAGCACCGCACCGGTCACCACGTACTGCCAGTAGGAGTTGACCCCCATGCTGAACAGCAGGTTGCCGATGAAGCTGACGACCAGGGCGCCGGCGATCGGCCCGGCGATCGTGCCCCGCCCGCCGGCGAGCGAGACGCCGCCGACGACGGCCGCGGCGATGGTGTTCATCGTGAACGGCACGCCGATGGTCGGGTCGCCCGACCCGGTGTTCATGCTCATCACGATGCCCGCCAGCCCGGCGAAGAGCGCGGAGAGCACGTAGCTGGAGACGAC
>PHEV01000111.1 GCA_002843035.1 Actinobacteria bacterium HGW-Actinobacteria-5
CTACGTCGACCCGGGCAACGTCGCCGCGAATCTGACCGCGGGCGCCCGCTACGGCTACCTGCTGGTCTGGGTGCTGGTGATGGCCAACGGCATGGCCGTCCTCGTGCAGTACCTGTCGGCGAAGACCGGCCTGGTCACCGGCTCCAGCCTGCCCGAACTCCTCGGTGCGCGGCTGGGTGGGAGGTCGCGCATCCTCTACTGGCTGCAGGCCGAACTCGTTGCCGCGGCCACCGATCTCGCCGAGGTCCTCGGCGGCGCCATCGCGCTGCAGATCCTGTTCGGTGTGCCCCTGGTGCTCGGCGGTGTGATCGTCGGTGTGGTCTCCATGCTCGTGCTGGCGATCCAGACCCGGCGCGGGCAGCGCCCCTTCGAGTACGTGGTGATGGGGCTCCTGCTCGTGATCACGATCGGCTTCATGGCCGGGCTGTTCGTCACCGGCGTCTCCTGGTCGGAGGCGGCGGCGGGTCTGGTGCCCAGGTTCGACGGCGGGCAGACGGTGCTGTTGGCGGCCAGCATGCTGGGTGCCACGGTGATGCCGCACGCCATCTACGTCCATTCCGCGCTGGCCAGGGACCGGCACGGGCATCGGCGCGACGAGTTGCCCCGCATGCTGCGCGCGACCCGCTGGGACGTGATCGCGTCCATGGTGGTGGCGGGAGCGGTGAATATCGCCATGCTGCTCCTCGCCGCGGGAAACCTGCAGGGCGTCGGGGGGACGGATTCCATCCAGGGGGCCAACGAGGCGATCAGCATCGCCCTCGGTCCGACCGTCGGCGTCCTGTTCGGTATCGGGCTGCTGGCCTCGGGCCTGGCGTCCACCTCGGTCGGGTGCTACGCGGGCGCAACAATCATGTCCGGCCTGCTCCGGATCCGGATCCCGATGCTCGTGCGGCGCGCGGTCACCCTCGTCCCCGCGCTGGTCATCCTCGCGCTCGGCGTGAACCCCACCTGGGCCCTCGTGCTCAGCCAGGTGCTGCTCAGCCTCGGCATCCCGTTCGCCCTGATCCCGCTGGTGCGACTGAGCAGCGACCGGGCGCTGATGGGAAGCCACGCCAACGCGACCCCGCTGCGAGTCGCAGCCTGGCTCGTCGTCGGGCTGATCGTGCTGCTCAACCTCGCGCTGGTCGTGCTCAGCATCGTGGGGCTGGGCTGATGGAGATCGACGACCTCACCCCGATCGCCCAGGACTACCTGAAGGTGATCTGGTCCGCGGTCGAGTGGGGCGAGCCGCCGATCACGACGAAGGCGCTCGCCGAGCGCTTCGCCACCAGCCAGGCCAACGTGTCCGGCACCATGCGCCGGCTCGAGGCGCAGGATCTGGTCAGCTACGAGCCGTACAAGCCGGTCGTCCTCACCGAGCTCGGGCAGCGGCTGGCCCTCGGCATGGTGCGCCGCCACCGCCTGATCGAAACCTTCCTCGCCCAGGTGCTGGGCTACGGCTGGGAGGAGGTGCACGAGGACGCCGAACGGCTCGAGCACGCCGCGTCAGAGCGTTTCCTCACCCGGATCGACGAGATCCTCTCCCACCCCACGACCGACCCGCACGGCGACCCCATCCCGACCGCCGACGGGCGCTGGGAGTCGCAGGCGGGTGCGATCCGGCTCGCGGAGGCTGGGCCCGGCGGCTACCGGGTGGCCCGGGTCGACGACAGCGACCCCGGCAGGCTGTCACGGTTGCGTGCGCTGCGGGTCGCACCCGGAGTGAGGCTGCTGGTGAGCGATCGGCGTTCAGCGATTGCCCTCGCTGATGGCACGCCGATCGAGCTCGCGCCCGACGACCTGGACGCCGTCAGGGTGCGGCCGGACGGCGGCGCCGCGCCGCAGGGGTCGCCGCCGGCCGTGCCAGACTGAGCCATGCGCTCGCGTCCGTGGCTCAACCGTCTGCTCATGCCGGCGGCGGTCCTCCTCTTCTACTCGCTCGTCCCGGTCGGCAACGGTGGCGCGCCATTCGGCCAGGCGATCGGAATGCTCGTCGCCGTCGCCTGCGTCGCGGCGGTCGCCTACGTTGTGGCGAGCGAGGTCCGCCGCTCCGAGCGGCGGCTGCAGCCGGTGCACCTGATCCTTGCTCTCGAACTGGTCCTCGTCGGCTTCGCCCTCGCTTACTACGTCCTCGCGGTGAACTACCCCGGCGAGTTCATCGGGCTGAAGACACGGCTGGACGCCCTGTACTTCTCCCTGACCACGATGTCCACGGTCGGCTATGGCGACATCAGTGCCACCGGCCAACTGGGACGCCTGGTCGTCGCCGTCCAGCTCGGCTTCAACCTGGTCTTCGTCGCAGCGCTGGTCGGGCTCTTCCAGGACGGGCTGAAGATGCGCGCGCAGCGCCTGGCTCGACCCGACGAACCCGGCGACGACTGAGCTCGGCCGCGTTCAGGGTCTCGCCGGGAGGTCCCTGCTGCCGCCCAGCACCAGGGTGATCCGCGCATCGACGCCGACCAGGCCGGCCTCGTCCAGCCTCTCCCGCAACCCGGTCTCCTGGATGGTCGGTGGCGGGCCCAGTGCGACGATCCGCAGGGTGCCCTGCCGGAAGCTGATGTCGCTGATCTGCCAGCCCTGCGACTGCGCCCACTCGTTCGCCGCCGGGGCGGCCCGGGCGAGCACGACCTCCTGCTGGGCGACCACGGCGCTGCCGATGCCGAGCGGGATGGCCAGCACCAGCACCGAGCCGAGGGCGGTGACAAGCGCTCCGCGGCGAAGCTGGCCCACCTTGACGCGCAGGGCGATCGCCGCGGGACGCACCCGGTAGGCGAGGAAGATGATCGTGCCGGTGGCGATGATCGCGGTGACGTTGGTGCCGAACAGCAGCAGCGCGCCCAGTGCCTGCTGGGGCGCGCCGGACTCCAGGGTCAGGCCGACGACGGCCAGCGGAGGGACCAGGGAGATCGCGATCGCGACCCCGGGCAGGGTGTCGGAGATGTCCGAGCGCACCATGGCGAACGCGCCGACGACGCCGGTGGCGAGTGCGGCCAGCAGGTCGATCAGCCGCGGGCTCACCCGGGCTGCGATCTGGGCATTGGTGTCGGCGACCAGCAGGGCGTGCGAGGTCAGGCCGATCAGGTAGGCGATCACGATCACGGACGCCGCCCCTCCGAGCACCATGCCGAGGTTCTTCAGGATCAGCCGCCGGTCGGCCAGCACCACCGCCAGGGCCGTGCCGAGGATCGGGGTCATCAGGGGTGCGACGATCATCGCCCCGATCACGGTGGCGGTCGAGTCGGCCATCACGCCCGCGCTCGCGATGATCGTGGACAGCACGATCAGCACCCAGAAGGCGGACAGCTTGTTGCGGCGATCCGATCCCTCGGTCACCAGCAGCTTCGACATCATGCGGTCCACGTCGGACGTGGAGACCCGGCCTCGTCCGCCGGTCACGGCGGGCATGTCTGCGCTCACGCAGACATCATGCCGTCGGCGCGCTCGCCTCCCCGGCAGGCACACGGGCATCGATGACGAGCCGGGTCAGCAGCCCTACCACCGCGCCGAGGATCGCGGGGACGGTCACGGCCGGGCCCGCTGCCAGCGTGAGCATGGTCGCGAGCAGCACCCCGGTGAACGGCAGCCGCATCGAGCCGGCCCCTGCTGCCGCGATCGCCGTGGCGGCGAGGGCCGGGATCCCTTCCGGGCCCACCACCATCGCCCCGACCGAGGCGAGGATCGCACCGAGGGCGATGGAGGGGAACATCAACCCGCCCCTGAAACCGCCACCGAGGCAGGCGACGTAGCCGACGAACTTGCCCAGGCCGATCAGGGCTGCCACGCCCAGCGAGGACAACGCGAGGTAGTCAGCCATCGAGGTCTGGCCGGCGAAGAGGACGAGCTCGGGCGACTGGCCCGTGATCAGGCTGACCAGCACGGCGGTAAGGCCGGTCACCGCGCCGGCCGCCAGCAGCACCGGAAGCTGCGCCTTTCGACCGGCCTTGAGCACCTGGCCACCGAGCCGTTGGGCGAACACCGCGACCGCGGCCACCGCCACAGCAAGCACGACACCGATCAGGAGGTCGACCATCCGTACGTTCGGGTACGGCGCCAGGGTTGGGATCTGCAGCTTGACGTAGCCGAGGCCGGTCCAGGGCCCCAGTCCGGTCTGCAGCAGGTAGCCGCTGCCCAGCCCGGCCAGCGCAGGGATGAGCACGGCCGGACGCGCGACCTGCGTGCCCGCGGCCAGTGCGAGTTCCAGCAGCAGGATCAGGGTTACCAGCGGATTGCCCAGTACCGCACCCGCTGCGGCCATCGCACCCACCAGCGCCATCACCTGGCGCGCAGGACTGTTCGGCGAGCGCACCAGCGCCAGTCCGGACGCGGTGCCGATCGCCAGCAGCGGGGCCTCCGGGCCGAGCACCGCGCCGAAGACGAGGCTGGCCAGTGCTGCCAGCACCACGGATCCGAGTTCTCTCGGGCCGATGTCGAGCCCGAACCCGTCCATGGGCCCGTGCCCGCCGTGGCCGGGCAGCCTGATCGCGCCCCAGGTCAGGACAGCGCCGACCACCGGGAGCCCCAGAGCCATCCACCAGGGGATGTCGTGCAGGCCGAGTGACTCAGGGAGGCTGTGCCACAGAACGTGGGTGAGGTGGTGCTGGAGCGCGACGAAGGCGGACGCGCCCGCGCCCGCGACCAGACCCACGACGAGGCCCCACAGCGTGAGCCTGCCGAGGGCGCCGGCACCGACCGGCGAAGCATCAACAGTCGTCATGTCTCCCCCTCGCAGATTGGGCAGCAAGCTACCGCAAGACCGCCCCGGGCGGTGGGTTAGGGTGAGCCGCAGGCGATGGATCCCGCCCAGGCTCGTCCCGAACCGCCGGTCGGATGATGGATCCTCTGTGAGGCAGGGGGGTCTGGTGACTCCCGATCCTGGAGGTGAGATGGTGTTCGGCAAAGTGCCGCAACCGAGCCCGCAGCGCATGGTGCCGGTGCCCGGGCATCCGATCGTGGTCGGCGTGATCCCCGGCCAGCCCGCACTGGTCGCGCTCACCGCGGCCGCCTGGTCGGACGCACTCGGGGGCGTGCCGATCTACTTCGGCTACTCCGACCCCGAGCGGATCGTTGACGCCGAGTACGCCGACGGCACCGTGCGGCACTCCGACATCGACCCCGACCAGGCCGACGACGGGTGGGAGGAGCGGGAGCGGGAGATCCGGGCCTTCCTCGCCGGGGTGCTGGGCGACCACAAGGGTCCCTGGGAGTTCCGCTACCTGGCCGGACGCGCCGACCGGGCGCTCACCCACCTGGCCCGCGCAGTGGACGCCTCGGTGATCATCGTCGGCGCGAAGCACCCCTCCTCCACCGAGCGGGTGCGGGAGTTCCTGGCCGGCTCGGTCGCCGTCCGGCTCACCCGGCACCAGCACCGGCCGGTGCTGATCGTGCCGCTCGCGGTGATCGACTGGAAGGCGCCGACCAAGTGGTAGGGGATGCCCCCGGCCATACAATCCCCGGCCTGCGGATGCTCCGTATCCCGGTGCGGCCGGCATGGCTGGGGGTGATCGGCCTGGGTGGCGCGGCCGGAACGGCCACTCGGGCCTGGCTGGAGGCCCTGTTCCCGGCCGGCCCGGGACAGTGGCCGTGGACCACGTTCTGGGTGAACCTCAGCGGCGCGCTGCTGCTGGGGGTCCTGCTGGAGGTGCTTGCCGAGACCGGACCCGACCGTGGCTGGCGCCGGGGTGTCCGGCTCGGGGTAGGCACCGGGTTCATGGGTGGCTACACCACCTACAGCTCCTTCGCGGTCGAGACCTTCGTCCTGCTGGACTCCGGCGCGTTGCTGGTCGGGGTGGGCTACGCGGTCGGCAGTGTCGTGCTGGGCCTGATCGCCGCGTTCGCGGGTGCGCGCGCGGTGCGTCGGCTGTTCCGGCGCTACCGGCGTGCGCGGGGGGCGATCACATGACCCCGCTGTTCGTCGCCCTTGCCGGGGGGCTCGGCGCCGTCACCCGTTTCGTGGTGGACGCCGAGATCGGACGCCGCGTGACGAAGTGGGGCATCCCGCTCGGGACGGCGCTGATCAACGTGTCCGGATCGTTCCTGCTCGGCCTGATCGTCGGCTGGTGGACCTTCCACACCGGTGATCCCGGGCTCAAGGCCGTGCTGGGCACCGGCTTCATGGGTGGCTACACGACGTTCAGCACCGCCTGCGTGGAGGCGGCCCGGCTTGCCAGGGCGGACCGTCGCTGGACCCTCCTGGTGCACGCCGGCGGAACGCTGGTGCTCGGTGTCGCCGGGGCCGCGCTGGGCTTCTGGCTCGGCAGCGTCCTCCCCTGAACCCGTGGATGGTGAGGGTCTCGACGGCGCCCCGAGAGTCATCCTGTGAATCCTGAGAGGACTCTGGGAATTCCCTCAGGGCAATGTTAACATCCCCGTACGATTCCCCCCCGAGGATCGAGGGATCCGGGTGCCCCTTCACCCGTTCAAGGACCTGCCATGCGCTCGCCCCTCGTTCGCCGCTCCCGCGGCCGCTCGCTCGGACTCGCGATCGCCTGGACGCTCGCGCTGGTGCTCGGCGCCACCACGGCGAGCGCTGTGAGTGCACCGCAGGCTGCCGCGGCCACCGCCGTCTCGGGCAGCCGGCCCAAGATCTCGGACAAGACGCCGCGAGTGGGGCAGACGCTGAGCGTCTCCCGGGGGACCTGGACGCCGTCGAGCGCGACGTTCTCCTACCAGTGGTACCTCGACTCGGTGGCGATCGAGGGTGCGGACGCCTCGACCTACACCGTGCTCCCCACCGATCTCGGGCACCGCCTCAAGGTATCCGTCACCGGCCAGGCCGAAGGCCTGACCTCCCTGAAGCGGACGTCCTACTCCACCTACAAGGTCGCGCGTGGCTACTTCACCAAGCCCCCGCTGACCATCGACGACACCACCCCGGTCGTCGACCAGGTGCTCACCGCGACGGTCGGCACCTGGAAGCCGAGCCCGGAGCGGGTCAGCTACCAGTGGTACAAGGTGTCCTCGTCGGGCAAGACCTACAAGCTCTACGGTGCGACCGCCCCCACCTACACCGTGCCGGCGGCGGTCAAGGGCTACCAGCTGAAGGTGAAGATCTGGGCGAGCGCCACCGGCTACTACACCCGCTCGGTCACCTCGGCGCGGACGTCGAAGGTCGTCCAGCACAGCTTCTCCTCGAAGCCGGCGCCCCTGATCACCGGCACCGCGAGCCTCGGCTCCACGCTCTCCGCCGACCCGGGCACCTGGGTGCCGGTCGCGGACAAGCTGGCCTACCAGTGGAAGCGGAGCGGTTCGGTCATCTCCGGCGCCACCGGTTCTACCTACACGGTGACCGACGCCGACCTCGGCGCCCGCGTCACGGTGACGGTCACGGCGACGCGATCCGGCTACGCCACCGCAGCGGTCACGTCCGCGGCGGTGACGCCGCTGGGCCCGAGCAGCGACCTGCACGTCGGGACGTTCAATCTCTCGGGGATGAACAACGACTCCAAGGCGTCCGGTGACCAGGCGGTGTGGGCCAAGCGCATGCCCAGGGTGGTCACCCAGATCCTCGGCGAGCAGTCGGACGTGGTCGGGCTGCAGGAGGCATACCAAGGCACCACATACCCCCAGTACACCCAGTTGAGGGACGCGCTGAACGACGCCGGCGGGACCTACCAGGTCACCGATCTCGACAAGACGACGTCCGCGGCCACCCGGATCATCTACAACACGAGCACGGTCAAGCTCCTGACCCACGGCGCCTACGCCTACAACGCCCAGACTGCGGGCAAGACCACCAGGTACCTGGTCTGGGCGACGTTCCGGCAGCTCTCCAGTGGGAAGGAGTTCTTCTTCGCCGACACTCACCTCGACCCGTACACGACGGCGTCCAAGGAGGCCGAGTGGTGGGAGTTGGTGAAGAAGATCCCGCAGCTCAACACCGGCAACCTTCCGGTGGTCTCGGTCGGTGACTTCAACGCGTCGAAGTTCACCAGCTACACCGCGCAGCTCCTGCCGGCGATGAAGGCCGCCGGCTTCGGGGACGTGATGAACCAGGAGTACACGGTGAACCCGCCGAAGGGGATCCGGGCGGAGAACGTCGTGAACGGCTGGATCAACTCGTTCAACGACTTCCGGCGTGACGTGACGCAGTACGCCTACGAGACCCGGCGGGACAAGATCGGCAACGGCATTGACTGGATCTTCGCGACCAACTCGCTGCGGGTGAAGCAGTGGAAGGTCGTGATCGACTTCAATCCCACGACGCTGCAGATCAACGGCGTGATCCCGTCCGACCACAACATGATCAGCGCGATCATCGTCCTGTAACGCCGGGGCCGCTCCCGACCTCCCATCCCGCTCGCACCGCCATCCCTTGCTGCCTGCCCGAATCTCTCCCCGAACGGTCACCCGAAAGGGGGACATCCCGGGTAGAGTGCAGGCAACACCGCGTCGGGGGGCGCTGAGGTGAGGGGGATCGGTGGACGACCGGAACGAACGCGAGTTCGAAGTCGAGGTCAAGCCCGGGTTCGTTGTCACGATGATCGGGCTGGTGCTTGTCTACGCCCTGTTCAATGTCGTCGCCACCGTCCGGTTGGGCGCCCCGGTCTCGTTCCTGCAGTCTCTCAACTGGGGAGCCTCGGTCACCGTCCTGGTCCTGCTCGGCACCATGTTCCACGAGTTGGGGCACGTCCTCGCCGGGGTGGCGGCCGGCCACCAGTGGACGAAGGCCGTGCTCAACGGCGCGGGCATGGGAGTGGTGATCGAGCCCAGGCCGCGTGGCTGGGACCGGGTCCTGCGCAGTGTGGCCGGGCCGTTCGCGCACTTCGTCTTCGCCCTCCCGCTGCTCGCGGTCGCCGTTTCGTCCGTTCCGGCGGGCCTGACCAACCTCGCGGTCGCACAGACCTCGATCTGGTGGGTCGCCGGGGTCAGCTCCCTCTTCCTCGCGGCGTTCAACCTGCTGCCCCTGCCGGGATTCGACGGCGGGAAGGCGATGGACGGCGTGCGCGACGTGCTGGGCCACCGTCGCGCCGTGGTCGGCGGCGGACGGTTCGTGAAGACCTGACGTCGTTCGTGGTTCCCCTCTGGTGGTCGGCGCCACTGTGATGGCAGAGTTGTCCGTCAGGAAAGCTTCAGCGGTCCGCCGACTCGGTGCACCCATCCTCGCCCGCTGACGAGACCCCGCAAGGGGGGGACCGGTCGCGTTCTGGGGAGCGGGCGCGACCGGTTTCGTACGCATGCTGTGTGCTCCGACACCGTTCACCCAGGACAGGAATTCCCCATGCCCCAGGCAAGCGCCTACGCCATCGACGGCCCGACCGGCCGCTTCTCCCGCACGACCATCGAGCGCCGCGAGCCCGGCCCCACCGAGGTGCTGTTCGACGTGGCGTACGCCGGCATCTGCCACTCCGACATCCACACTGCCCGTGGCGAGTGGGGCCCGACCACCTACCCGCTGGTGCCGGGGCACGAGATCGCCGGCGTCGTGCGCGAGGTCGGCACCGACGTGACCAGGTTCGCCGTCGGGGACCGCGTCGGGGTGGGCTGCTTCGTCGACTCCTGTGGGGAGTGCGAGCAGTGCCGGGCAGGGGACGAGCAGTTCTGCGACGGGCCGGGCGGGACGATCTGGACCTACAACGCGATCGGCAGGGACGGCGTCCCGACCGCGGGCGGCTATTCGACCTGCTTCACCGTCGAGCAGGACTACCTGTGCCGGATCCCCTCCTCGATCGAACTGGCGAACGCCGCACCCCTGATGTGCGCGGGCATCACGCTCTACTCCCCGCTCAAGCGCTGGGGCGCGGGCCCCGGCAAGCGGGTGGCGATCGTCGGCATGGGTGGGCTCGGCCACATGGGCGTCCAGATCGCCGCGGCCTTCGGCGCCGAGGTGGCCGTGATCAGCCAGACCCGTTCGAAAGAGGCGGACGGCCGGCGGTTTGGTGCTACAGAGTACTACGCGCTCTCGGAGCCCGGCACAGTGAAGGGGCTGCGCAAGAGCTTCGACCTGATCATCAGCACGGTGTCCGGAGACCAGAACCTGAACAGCCTGCTCGGTTGCCTGCGGACCGGCGGCGCCCTGGTGGACGTCGGCCTGCCCGAGCACCCGGTCCAGCTCAGCCTCGGTGCGCTGGTCGGCCAACGACGAATCCTCGCCGGCTCGCAGATCGGCGGGATCGCGGAGACCCAGGAGATGCTCGACTTCTGCGCGGCGCACGGGCTCGCTGCCCAGGTCGAGGTGATCGGCGGGGAGGACATCAACGACGCCTACGACCGCGTGGTCGCCTCCGACGTCCGCTACCGCTTCGTCATCGACACCGCGACCTTCTGACGAGAAGCTCCTACACCGCGGCGTCCGCGACGGCCCTGAGCACCGGCTGGAGCTCCAACCACCACTGTTCCTTGGGCCGGCGGTAGCGGACGTCCATCTCCGCCATCATCTGGGCCACAGGGAATGCCGTGACCTTGGACTTCACCAGACCCAGGTAGCGGCTCTCGCTGCTGCCTGCCGCGAACTCGGCCGAGAGCAGGTCGAGCGCGCGGGAGACCAGACGGACGGCGAGCAGCCGGTCGAACGGGGTGGGGCACCCACCCTGCTGGACATGGCCAAGGATCGTCTGGCGGACGTCGTAGAGACCCTGCCCCTCCTGCTCGAGCAACCGGGCGAGGAAGTCGGTGGTGTAGAGGGGATTGGCGTTCTCGTTGCGGATCGCGAGGAACAGCCGCCGCCCGGACGCGAAGCTGTTGCGCAGCCACTCCAGGTCGTCCTGCAGCGCGTTCAGGCTGATCCCGTCCTCGTGCAGATAGACCCGCTCGGCGCCCCCGGACAGGGCGCCCATCAGGGCGAGGTAGCCGCAGTAGCGGCCCATCGTCTCCACGACGAAGGCACGCTTGGCCGCGCTGCCGGACATCTTGATCCGGTCGACCGCCTCGGTGACCACGTTGAGGGCGGTGTCGGCGCCGATCGCCAGCTCCGAGCCCGGCAGGTTGTTGTCGATGGATGCCGGGACGCACACCACCGGCAGCCCGCAGGCGGGGAACCGCTCCGATTCGCGGTGCATCAGTTCCACGGCCTGGTAGCCGTTCCAGCCGCCGATCATCAGCAGGGCGTCGATCCGGTGGTCCTCGATCGCGCGGCTGATCCGGTACAGGTCCTCGACCCCCGGCACCGTGCGCCGTAGGCCGAGGTTCGCGCCGCCGTCGGTGAGCCAGCCCTCGACCTCACCCCAGGTCAGTTCGGTGACGTCGCCGTCCCGCAGGCCGGGGAAACCGCCCTGCACGCCCAGCATGGTGTAGCCGCGGCTGATCCCGATCCGGACGGCGTCGCGCGCCGCGGCGTTCATGCCGGGGGCGAGGCCACCGGCATGGATGATCGCGACCCGCTTCGACTCCTCCGGGGCGTCGATCCGGCTCGGCTCGACCATCTCGGCGAAGATCCGGTTCGCCTCGATGAAGGAGCCCCCGCGCAGTTCCATGGCGGCCTGGTAATCGCCGGAGGCGATCAGGTCCGGCACCTGCCGCGTCTTCGCGACGGCCTCGACCAGGGGCACCCGCGAAACCCGGTTGCCGCGGAAGCCGATCACGGGGCCGGCGGTCCCCGGCTCGGCGGACAGCACCTCCAGGACGGCTTCGTAGCCCAGCCAGGTGGACGCCCAGCGGTCGTACGCGCTGGGGGCGCCACCACGCTGCACGTGGCCGAGGATGGTCACGCGGGCGTCCTCGTGCAGCCGGTCCTCCAACACCTGGCGCACGTAGGCCGACGTGATCGGTGTGCTCTTCCGGTCGCAGGCGCCTTCGGCCACCACGACCATGGAGTCGCGGCGTCCGGCCGCCCGCCCCCGCCGCAGGGCCTCGCACATGGTGTCCTCCCAGCCCTCGGCCGGCGGCAGCTCGGGGATCAGGACGTAGTCTCGGCGCCGATGGTCATGTCGGTTCCGACCAGGTCGTTGTCGATCGATCCGACCAGCCCGGAGAACATCAGCACGGGGTGCGCGGCCGCCACGTCGGCGGAGAGTTCTCCGGCGGCGACGAGTTCCGCGAGCAGGTCGGGCCATTCGGCGCGGAACAGGTCCAGGCCGGACAGTGATCCGTCCCCGCCGATCACGATCAGGCGGTCGATGCCGTGTGCGAGCAGGTTGCGTGCGGCCTTGCGCCGGCCGTCGCGCTCACGGAAGTCCTTCGAGCGGAACGTGCCGATCATCGTTCCGCCCTTGTGCAGGATGCTGCCCACATCCTCCCAGGCCAGTTCACGGATGCCGGTGCCACCGTCCACCATGCCCTGGTAGCCCTCGTAGACCGCGAAGACCTGCGCGCCAAGAGAGATGGCGGTACGGGTCGCCGCGCGCACCGCGGCATTCATGCCTTGGGCGTCACCCCCGCTGGTGAGAATGCCGATCCGCTTGCCCTCGCCGATCCTTTCGGTGCCCGGCGCCGTCTCGTCGATGCTCATGCCAGCCATTCTCCCGCCGTCGTCGCCTCACTACAGCCAGTTGGCGACACTGCTCGCGCACCGGTGGAGACCCGGATCAGCCGTGCGGAGGACGCGGGTCAGGCGAGGCCGAGGTACTCCTCGAGGGTCAGCTTGTTGTTGGGGAACTTCATGGCGTCCCGCTTCCCGATGTAGCGGTAGTGCCACGGCTCGTAGTGGTAGCCGGTGATCCTTGTCTTTCCGTCCGGGTAGCGAAGGACGAAGCCGTACTCGTGCGCGTGCCTGAACAGCCACTTCCCGGTGGCGGTGCGGGCCATCGGCAGGCTCCAGGTCACCCCGTCCCACAGGTCCACGGCCAGGCCGGTCTGGTGCTCGCTCGCACCGGCCGGAGCATAGAAGGAGATGTTCTGCGGGTAGTTCCGCAGCGCCTTCTGGTAACTGGCGTTCTGCGTGGTCCAGCTGCGGTAGCCGCTGTGCACCCGGATCCGGACACCGTCTGCCCTTGCCGCTGCGGTCATCTTCGCCAAAGCTCTCGCCGCGGCGGACTCGAGGTGGTACGGGCCTGTGGGATCCGGCGGGCCGTAGCCGGCGCTGATCCGGTGTTTCTTCGAGACCACGATGATCCCGTCCACCTCGTACGGTGTGGCGAGCTGCTTGCCCGCGCGGGTGTCCTTCGGCGGTGTCGTCGTGGTCGGCTTCGCGCTCGGCGTCGGGGTAGGCGTGGGCGTCGCGGACACCGATGGCGTCACGGACGCCGTGGGTGTGGACGTGGCCGCCGGGGTGGCGGACGCAACCCGCGCCGACGCCCCGGGCTCATCACTGCATCCCGCAGCCGCGAGTGCGGTGGCGAGAGCGAGCGCAACGGCGACGCTAGGGAACCTCACGAGCCCTTGTGGCCGTGGCCGTGGCCGTGGCCGCCGTGGTCGCCGGTCGCGCCCTGGTGGTTCGCCGCGTGGCTCTTGCCGTGGTGGTGCTTCGACGGCGCGCTGCCCTGCGACGTGCTCGTCGTGGAGTGAGCGGACTTCGCCCTGGAGCGGCTGGAGTGGTGCTGATGCTTCGGCGTCTGGGACGTGTGCCCGCTGGACTCGCTCGCCCGGCTGCTGCCGTGGGAGGTCTGCACAGCCTCGATGTGCTTCACGGCCTCGGAGGATTCCTTGCGCGCGGGCTCGGCCGGCGGAGCGTCGTGTTTCACCGGAGCCTGCGGCGTGTGCCCGGACCACGGCAACGATGCGCTCAGCTCCTTGCCCGAAGCATCGGCAGCAGTCTGGGCGGATGTGCCGGGCAGGCCGGTCGACCAGGGCCGGTTCGGCGGATGGGTGGGTGTCGGCATCGGCTTGGGCGTGTGAGTGACCGACGGCGTCGGGCTCGGGGTCGGCACCGTCGAGGGGCACTTGCCGTTGCCGTGCTCGTCGTTGTCGCGCGTGCAGTCGTCCGTCGGTGAGGCGGTCGGGGTCTGGGACTCGGTCGGGCCGACGGTGGGAGTCTGGGACTCGGTCGGGCCGACGGTCGGGGTCTGGGACTCGGTCGGGCCGACGGTGGGGGTTTGGGACTCGGTCGGGCCGACGGTGGGGGTCTGGGACTCGGTCGGGCCGACGGTGGGAGTCTGGGACTCGGTCGGGGTGGGAAGCGGCGAAGTCGGCGTCACCGAAGGGATCACGACCGTCGGCCGTGACGTCGGGTGCTCATTGGACGGCACCGAGTGGGTCGCCGTCGCGGTGGCCGTCGGCACTGCCGTCGCGGTTGCGCTGGTCGTGGCAGTCGCGGACGCGGTCGACGTGGCGGACACGGTCGACGTGGGCGTCCCGGACTCCGTTGCCGAGGGCGTCTGGGTGGGAGCCTGCGTCGGTTCGACGGTCGGACCGACGGACGGCGAGGTCTGCGACGAGGTGGTGGGCGTCGGGCTGACCTGGATTGTCGGCTGCACCTGGTCGCCCGTGGTGATCAGCGGTGCGCCAGAGCGTGGCGGCGCGACAAGAGCGCCAGCAGCAACGCATGCTGCCGCGACAAGCCAAAGACTTGCCTTCGCCATCGCGTACCCCCCGCAAGCAGTGGCTAGTGCTTTCCGTCGACTACTGTACCTGCTGCGACCGCACAAGTCGCAACCATCGCCTTCGTTCTGAAGCGAGGTTCCGGCTGGCCTGGGCGGTCCACGCCTCCTGTCCGGTCGCCGACCGGTACAGGGGCCTCTTTGAGGATAGTGCGTCCAGGACCTGCAGGCGGCCAACGGCGAAGATTGGGTCCGGCATCCCGGGATACTCCAGCCGCACGTCGCGGGCGTAGACGTGGTAGCGCCCGGGAGGCTGGCCCAGGATCGAGAGGTCGGCGTCCACGAGCTCGATCCCGGCGGCGTCCCCGGGCTCCGGGGAGTGCGTGGTGGTGAGCCGGACCAGGCGTGCCACCTCGGCCACCTCGGACGCGGGCAGCCCTGCGCCGTCCAGCTCCGCCTCTGCCAGTGCAGCGGAACGTTCCTCGTCCGTGCCGTGCTCACCGTCGTGGACGGCGTCGTGGAACCACGCCGCGAGCAGCACCGGACGGGTGGCCCCGCCGTCGGCGAGGCGGGCGAGGGCGGCCAGGATCTGCGCGAGGTGCCGGACGTCGTGGTAGTGCCGGTGCGGTTCCTGCCAACGCCTCAGCAGGTCCTCGCCGAGCGCGGGGGAGTGCGGCAGCAACTCGCTCCAGGCGGTCCGCAGGCCCGGGAGCACCTCGCCCGGCTTCGGGGTCCGTTCCGGCGTCCGGACGCGCAGTCCCGAGGCCACCAGTCGTCGCAGCAACACCGACGGGACGACCGGCTCAGCCCCGGCTGCGACCAGCTCGTCGTAGCGGCGCTCCGGAACGTCATAGTGGTCGTGGTCGAACGCGCGCATCGGCAACTGCCGGGCGTCCGCGAACTCGAACAGCTCATCCAGCGAGGAGTCCGAGACGAGGTGGGAGAACCGGGTCCCGTGCGCAGGCCACCGCGGCGGGTCGATCAGCACCGCCACGGGGATCCCTACGATGCCGGGTTCTGGAACAGGGCGGTGAAGGAGCCCTGGTCGAGCACGTTGAAGCTGAGCGTGAGCCGGGCGACCGCGCTACTGGCCTCGTCGGGCACGTCCAGGCGCTCCACTCCGACGGCGAACACGGTGAACACGTAGTGGTGTGCCGGGCCCGGCGGCGGCCACGGCCCACCCCAGCCCGGGTAGCCGTAGTCGTTGGCCCAGGTTCGGGCCCCGGCCGGCAGCGGCGCACCCTCCGCGAGCGAGGTCACCTCCACCGGGATGTCGGTCACCACCCAGTGCCACCAGCCGCTACCGGTGGGGGCATCGGGATCGAAGCAGGTGATCGCGTAGCTGCGGGTGCCTTCCGGGGCGCCCGTCCAGGCCAGCCCGGGCGAAACGTTCGTCCCGCCGACTCCGGGCTCGGCATAGCGCAGGTCGATGCTGGCGTCAGCGGTGATGCCGTCGCTGGTGATCTCCATTCCTCGCTCCTTCGCGTGGCTTCGCGTCCAGCTAACCACGCATGAGGCTGGATCGGGCAGGATTGGGCCCGTGGTTCCCGAGTTGCCCGGTCTGGGCCTGCACAGCGTGATCGTCGGTCTGCCCGAGGTGGACGCGGACGAGCTCGTCCCCGCCTGCGAGGTGCTCTGCCAGGAGGGCTTCACGTTGTGGACGGTCGCCCCCACCCAGCTCGGCCAGCTGTCGGCTGTGCTCGGCATGTTCGGACGGCGCGCGCGGGTCGGCGTCCGCGGTGTCACCGAGCCGGCGGAGGTCGTCGCCGCCGCCTCGGGAGGGGCAGCGTTCGCGATGTCGGACTTCCTGCTCCCGGTCCTGGTCGAGGCGGTCCCCGGCTTCCCCGTCGTCCTCGGCGGACTCACTCCCTCAGAGCTGCGTGCCGGGGCGGTGGCGGGCGCTGCTGCCGTCCAGCTCGTGCCGAGCGAGGCGTTCGGCGCGGGCTACCTTCGGATCCTGCCCCAGCTCCTCGACGAGCGGCCCGTGATCGCGTCCGGGAAGCTCGAGCGCTACCAGGCCGAGCTCTGGCTCGAGTCGGGGGGGCTCGCGGTGTGTCCGCGCGACCTCGTCGGCCCGGACGCCGTACTGGGCGAGACTCTCGACGACCTGAGGGTCACCCTCCAGCACTGGCGTCTCGGCGACTGAGCCGCCTTCGCTGCAGGCACCGGAGCCGACCGGGTACCCCGCGCCCGGAGTTCAGCGGGGGCGCCGCGGCTTGCGGCGCAGCAGCGCCCCGATCCCGAAGAACACCCCGACGGCAGCCAACAGGCCACCACCGGCGATCACGGCCAGTTGTACCCAGCGGTCGCCCTCGATGTCCGCAGCCGAGCGGGTGGGAGCGGGTGTCGGCGTCGCGGTCGACGGTGTCGGGGTGGGAGTCGCCTTCGGCTTGGCCTTGGTCGTCTTCTTCTTGGTTGCTTCGGGCGCCGGGTGCAGTCCGGCGGCGTACGCCGGGGCGGTGAGGGCGGGTCCACCGGCGAGCACCAGCCCGCAACCCAGCACGAGAACGAGGGTCGATACCAGCACGGCCACAGTCTTCATCGACCCCCCGATCGTCCGTCCGTTACGACGCGCGTTCGTCCAGTATCCGCCCCCGGGGGGTCGCGTGCAGGGGTCCGTGGAAGGTTCCCGCTTGCCGGGTGGCGTTTTCTTAAGTTACCCTGAGAATCCGCTACAGGTTCTCAGGACGGTCGTTGATGTACCAGCCCCGCCGGGTCGCAGACCCGATCGCGCAGGCAGGCCCGAGCGTCCCCGCGCGGGCGTCCCGTGAGACCGATCGTTTCCATCAGGCTCCCCGTCATGCTGCTCCCACTCTTGCCGACCGGGTCTTCGCCCGGGGCGGCATCGCCCTGGCCGTGGTGACGGCCTCGGCGACCGCAGGCGCCGTGGTTGTGGGCAGCGGTGCCGATTCGGCCGCTGCCGCGGGCGGCACCCCGGTGCTGGCTCCGGTCGCCGAAGCGGTCGAGGTTGCGGCGCCCCCGCAGATGACCGGCGCGCTGACCGCAGAGGGACTCACCACGCCGGCACTGTCCAAGTCCAAGGTGGCGGCGAAGGCGCTGGTCAGCCTCACGCCCATGTACACGACGACCGCGGTGAACGTACGCAAGGCTGCCAGTGACACGTCCGACCTGGTCGCCACGCTCGACCTGGGCATCCGGGTCAGCGCCACTGCAACGATCAAGGGCAAGTACCGCCTGGTCGAGTACGCCGACGGCTACGGCTGGGTGCTGGAGTCGGGCCTGACCGAGTCCGCGCCGATCGCCGCCGCAGGCACCACCTGGGATCCCTGCCCGCGCGGCTCCGCCGTCGAGCGCAGGCTGCGCAAGGACACCGTCCACATCTACCGGTCCGTGTGTGCGCTGTTCCCTGCGGTGAACTCCTTCGGGGGCTGGCGCGCCGGCGGGCTGCCGTTCCACAGGAACGGGCGGGCCCTGGACATCATGCTCACGCCCCACGCCGAGAGCGCGCTGGGCCACCGGATCGCCGACTACCTGATCGCGCACGCCAAGGTCTTCAACATCGACCACATCATCTTCGAGCAGCACATCTGGACGCCCCAGAACCCGCACTGGCGCAAGATGGCCGACCGCGGCAGCATCACCGCGAACCACTTCAACCACGTGCACGTGGCGATCAACGCCTGACCGCCCGGTGCGGGCCGCGCCCGTCCTCGCAGTTCGTCCCTCACTGCTCGTCGAGACTTCTCCCTTCCCACCCGCAAGCGGGCGCGGCGGTCGGCGTCTAGGCTGGCGGCATGAGCGAACTGGTTGAT
>PHEV01000112.1 GCA_002843035.1 Actinobacteria bacterium HGW-Actinobacteria-5
TCGTGGTGCACAAGGACGCCATGGTCTGGCCGATGGTCGCAGCCGGCACCAGCAACGACGACATCAAGATCGCTCGGGACCTCGCTCCCGACTGGGAGGGGGAGGTCCTGTGAACACGCATACCCTGAGCGTGCTGGTGGAGAACAAGCCCGGCGTGCTCGCCCGGATCGCCGGCCTGTTCGCCCGGCGCGGCTACAACATCGAGTCGCTCGCCGTCGGCCCGACCGAGAACGACGAGTTCTCCCGGATCACGGTGCAGGTGGCGGTGGACAGCCAGCTCGTCCTGGAGCAGATCGTCAAGCAGCTGAACAAGCTGATCGAGGTGCTCAAGATCGTCGAGCTCGAGGACGCCGCCGCGGTGCGGCGCGAGCTCGTCCTGATCAAGGTGAAGGCCGACCCGGCCACGCGCAGCCAGATCATCGAGATCGTCCAGCTGTTCCGTGGCAAGACCGTCGACGTCCACAACGACTCCATGACCATCGAGGCCACCGGTTCGCCTGACAAACTGGAGGCCCTGCTGGAGATGCTCAAGCCCTACGGAGTGCGCGAACTCGTGCAGTCCGGGCTGGTGGCACTCGCCAGGGGCAGCAGATCCCTGTCCGATCGTGCCAAGATCGAGAAGACCCGTCCGGCCGCTCGGCTGGCCAACTAAGTGAGGAAGCACATCCAGATGGCACAGATGTTCTACGACGACGACGCCGATCTCGCGGTGATCCAGGGACGCAACGTCGCCGTGATCGGCTACGGCAGCCAGGGCCACGCGCACGCACTCTCGCTGCGCGACTCCGGTGTCGACGTTCGGGTCGGCCTGCGGGAGGGCTCGAAGAGCTGGGCGAAGGCCGAGGCCGAGGGCCTTCGGGTCGTCACGCCGGCCCAGGCCTGCGAGGAGGCCGACCTGATCATGGTGCTCGCGCCCGACCAGGTGCAGCGCCACCTCTACAAGGAGGCGATCGAGCCCAACCTGGTGCCCGGTGACGCCCTGTTCTTCGCGCACGGCTTCAACATCCGGTTCGGCTACATCGTCCCGCCGGCCGGCGTGGACGTGTGCATGGTCGCGCCGAAGGGCCCGGGTCACCTGGTCCGCCGCGAGTACACCGAGGGCCGTGGCGTCCCGGTGATCGTCGCGGTCGAGAAGGACGAGACCGGCAACGCCTGGCCGCTGGCCCTGTCCTACGCCAAGGCGATCGGCGGCCTTCGTGCCGGCGGCATCAAGACCACCTTCACAGAGGAGACCGAGACGGATCTCTTCGGCGAGCAGTCCGTGCTCTGTGGCGGCATGTCCGCCCTTGTCGAGACCGGGTTCGAGGTGCTCACTGAGGCCGGCTACCAGCCTGAGGTGGCCTACTTCGAGTGCCTGCACGAGCTGAAGCTGATCGTCGACCTGATGTACGAGGGCGGCATCGCCAAGCAGCGCTGGTCGATCTCTGACACCGCGGAGTTCGGCGACTACGTCTCGGGTCCCCGGATCATCGATGCTTCGGTGAAGCAGCGCATGAAGGAGGTGCTGGCCGACATCCAGTCCGGCGCCTTCGCGAAGCGCTTCATCGATGACCAGGACGCCGGTGCACCGGAGTTCAAGGCGCTGCGCGCGAAGGCCGAGCAGCACCCGATCGAGGAGACCGGACGCAAGCTTCGTGGCCTGATGTCGTGGGTGAAGAGCCACGACGACGACTACGTGGAAGGCACCGCGGCGCGGTGAACCGAGTGCTTGTGGGTGGCCGGGACTCCTGAACCTGGGGAGCTCCGGCCATCCACGGAACCTCCAACCGGCGCCGGCCCGGGCTGTCGCCGGCAGCCGCGCTGGATGCCGAGGGGAGCGGGTCTTGGGACTTCGCCGCCGGGGCCGCGCAGGACCCGGCGCTCGTGTAGTTTCCGTGGCATGGTGCCACCCCCGGGACGCCGTCGCCCCCCGCATCGCGCGGCAGTCGCCGCGAGTGTCCTGATCCTGCTGCTGTCCTGCTCGGCGTGCGGTCTGCCTTCCCCGCCCGGCGCGCCCGGGCCGACCGTCTCCGGTTCGCCGATCCTCCGCGCGACGGAGACGCCGACGGCCTCGACCTCCACTGCCACGAGCCCGGCTCGTCCGGCCGAGCTTCCGAGCTATCCCGTGCCCACCGAGCCGGCGTGCGCGGTGCCCGGCGGCACGCCGACGTCCACTGCGGGCGCCGGCGGCCCCACGCTCACCGCCAGGCGGGTGGAGAAGGCATGGAGGAACAGTGAAGCCGGCCGGAACCTCGGGGTGAAGACCGGGAAGGTGGCTGATCTCGTACCCGGCGAGGTGACCCCGTCACGGGTCGTCGCCGAGCCAGGGGCGCCCTGGGTCGCGCTCGACATCATGGAGTGGTCGAGTGTCACCACGATCGTCCTCGCGAATCCGGATGCCGCCGCCGCCAAGCTGGCCGCCGTTCGGGCGATGCTGCGAGAGCCGTGCAGCTATCGATACGGAGGGCCGTACGTGGTCGCGCACCTGAGCGAGGATCGGCCGGATCTCGTGCAGGTCACCGGGACGCTCCAGGGGCTGCCGATTACCGACACCTTCGTGCGATACGGGAACACCGTGACCTACGCATCGATGACCATGGTGCCGCAGAAGGCCGACGAGATCCGCGCGCTGGTCCTGGGGGCGCTCGCCAAGGCCTGAGCGACGGCGACAGCTCGCCGTGTCGCGCGTGCACCGGGACGGTCGGTCACCACAGGTCGGTGCTCGTCGGTAGGCTCCTGCCATGGCGCAGCCACCGCAGGAACCAGAGTGGCCGACCTACCAGGCCGGTGCCCAGTCATTCGTCCCGGACGCGGCCGACCCGGGCGGTCCGCCGGCGCTGGTTCCCGTCCCTGCCCCGGCGCTGCCGCCTCGACCAGGCTATGGCCCGCAGGACCCGCTCGTGCTGGCCGCGGGCGGCAGCACGGTTCGCAAGGAGGGGGTGTGGACCGTTCCGCCGTACCTGCGCATCCACGGCGACCTCGGCTCGGTGCGGCTCGACTTCCGCAGGGCCCGACCGGTCTCCCCGGTGATCCAGCTGGACGTCTCCGGTGGCGCTGGAACGATCGTGCTGGTGCTGCCGGTTGGTTGGGCGGCCCAGTCCGACCGGCTCCGTCCTGGCATCGGCTCACGGCGGATCAAGGTGCTCGAGGAGCCTGAGCCCGGTCAGCCCGTGCTGGTGCTGAGCGGCTCGCTGGGGATCGGGACGATGATCGTCCGCTACCCGAACCGGGGCGACGAGCGGCGGCTGCGCCGCCAGCTCCGCAGGGAGCAGCGACTCCGGGGCGAGACCCCGCAGTTGCGCTGATCGTCCCGATTGCGCCGGTGTGGCAGGCTGGCGGCGTGACCGTCGACACTCGCCGTGCCCCGGGCCTGTCCGCTGCCGAAGTCGCTGAGCGCGTCGAGCGCGGGCTCGCCAACGACCTGCCTCCCCGTTCGGGTCGCACCACGTGGGACATCGTCAAGGCGAACGTCTTCACCCGGATCAACTTCCTGCTGATGGTCCTGTTCGCACTCGTGCTGAGCACGGGCAGCATCGTGAACGCGCTGTTCGGCTTCCTGATCATCATCAACTCCGGCATCGGCATCGTGCAGGAACTGCGCGCGAAGCGGACCCTGGACAACCTGGCCGTCGTCGGGGAGGGGAAGCCCCTCGTCCGGCGGGACGGAGAGACCCGGCTCGTGGCCCGCGAGGAGATCGTGCTCGACGACATCATCGAGATCGGGCCCGGCGACCAGGTGATCGTGGACGGGGAGGTCGTCGAGGCGTCCTACCTCGAAGTGGACGAGTCCCTGCTCACCGGCGAGTCGGACCCGCTGCTCAAGCAGCCGGGCGACGAGGTGATGTCGGGCAGCTTCGTGGTGGCCGGAGTCGGCGCGTTCCGTGCGACGCGGGTGGGCCACGACTCGTACGCGGCGAAGCTCACGATCGAGGCGAGCAAGTTCTCGCTGGTGAAGTCCGAGCTGCAGAGCGGCATCAACAAGATCCTTCGGCTGATCACCTGGCTGCTGATCCCGGTGGGCGCGGCGACGGTCTGGGTGCAGTGGGCGCAACCCGGCGTCTGGCAGGACAAGGTGCTCTCGATGGCCGGCGCCCTGGTGCCGATGGTGCCCGAGGGCCTGGTGCTGCTCACCTCGCTGGCCTTCGCGGTGGGCGTGGTGCGGCTCGGCCAGCGGAACGTGCTCGTGCAGGAGTTACCCGCGATCGAAGGTCTCGCACGGGTGGACGTCGTGTGTGCGGACAAGACCGGCACCCTGACCGAGAACGGCCTGCAGTTCGGTGAGCTGGACGTGCTCGGCGGCGACGGGGATTCCGAGCGGGTCGTGCTCGCCCAGCTGGCTGCGGCGGACCCGCGTCCGAATGCCTCGGTGGTGGCGCTGGCACACTCGCTGCCGCTGGAGGGTGAGGGGTGGGACGTGACGGCGATGGCGCCGTTCACGTCGGCGAAGAAGTGGTCGGGCATGTCGTTCGGTGACCGCGGGAACTGGGTGCTCGGCGCACCCGACGTGCTCGCGGCGCCCGGCAGTCCGGCCGCGACCCGCGCGGAGGCGCTCGGTGCGACCGGACGCCGCGTCCTGCTGCTGGGGGAGAGCGACCGCGTGGTGGACGCTCCGGACGCCCCCGGAGAGGTGGAGCCACGCGCCCTGGTGGTGCTGGAGCAGAAGGTGCGTCCCGAGGCCCGCGACACCCTGGCCTACTTCGCTGCGCAGGGCGTGGCGGTGAAGGTGATCTCCGGCGACAACGCCACGTCGGTGGGAGCGGTCACCGGTTCGCTCGGTGTCGAATCCGGCGAGGTCGTCGATGCCCGCCAACTGCCGACCGACGAGCAGCAGTTCGCTGACCGGGTGGAGGCCGCCGGAGTGTTCGGGCGGGTGACGCCGCAGCAGAAGCGGCAGATGGTCGCTGCCCTGCAGTCGAAGGGCCACAACGTCGCGATGACTGGTGACGGCGTCAACGACGTGCTCGCGATCAAGGACTCCGACCTGGGCGTGGCGATGGGTTCTGGTGCGGCGGCCACGCGCTCCGTGGCCCAGCTGGTGCTGCTCGACGACAGCTTCGCGACGCTGCCGCACGTCGTGGCCGAGGGCCGGCGGGTGATCGGCAACATCGAGCGGGTCGCGAACTTCTTCCTCACCAAGACGATGTACTCGATCATTCTCGCGCTGCTGGTGGCCCTGTGGCGGTTGCCGTTCCCGTTCGTGCCGATCCACATCTCGTTCGTGGGCTGGTTCACGATCGGCATTCCCGCCTCCATCCTCGCCCTGGCCCCGAACGCCGAGCGGGCCCGCCACGGCTTCCTCAAGCGGGTGATGAGCTTCTCGATCCCGTCCGGCATCGTGGTGGCGGTGGTCACGTTCATCACCTACCTGCTGGTTCGGACCACCGCGGGGATCGAGACGACGGCAGGGGTGCAGGCGTCCACCGCCACCCTGCTCACGCTGATGATCGGTGGCGCCTGGGTGATGATCACCACGGCGCGGCCCTACGAGTGGTGGAAGCTGCTGATGATCGGGCTGTGCTCGGTGGCGGGCTACCTGGTGATCTTCTGGCTGCCCTACCAGGTCACCGGCTGGGTGGCCGCCTGGCCGTTCCTGAAGCGGTTCGACCCGCAGCTCGACCCGAGCAATGCGGCGATGATGGCCACCGGCGCCACGATGGGCCTGGTCGCCGCGGTGCTGGTCGAGGTGATCTGGTGGGTGTCCGGACGGGTCACCGGCGAGCACCGCCACCTGTTCGGCAGCCTGGCCGACAAGTAGGAGCCCAGAGAAGCAGGAGCAGCTTCACCCGGCACGGTGGCCGGGGAAGCCGGCGGCAGCCCGTTGCTGCCGTGCCGGGAGGGACCGGCTCAGGCGTAGTGCTGCGTCCACTGGTGGCCGTCCCAGTACCGCTGGCCGGGACCACCGGGATTCGGGTACCACCCGGCGGGCGGTACCGACGCGGGCAGGGCGGCGAGCGGGGTGTAGCCGATCATCGGCGGCATGACGGCGAGCGGGCGGTGTGCGGTGCAGGAGAGCACAAGGGCAACGATCCAGCCCACCACCGTCCAGCCGAGGAGCAGGCTGATCGCGAACACCGACCACTGGTTCGCCTTGCCGCGGGACGCGGCGACGGCCCACGGCAGCATGTAGAAGCCGGTCAGTACCGTGACCACCCACGCGACCACCACGACCGGCGTGCTGATCGGCTGCTGGTCGGTGAGCGGCGCGACGTAGGCGACCGGCGCCGGAACCGGCCGTGGCTGGGGTTCGGGGTACTGCTCGTAGTGATAGGGGCCGCTCATCGCTCTCCGTCCGCTGGCAGCACGCTACCGTGCCGAGCCGACCACGGTGAGAGCCTCCGTCCGGGGAATCAGCGCACGCGTGCAGCGATGGCGTCACCGACCACGGAGGTGGGCCGCTTCGATGCGCCGCGCTCTGCGATGTCGGCGTCGACAGCCGCTTCGATGCGCCGCGCGTCCTCGCCGCGCCCGAGGTGGTCGAGCAGCAGGGCCATCGAGAGGATCGTCGCGGTCGGATCGGCAATACCCTGTCCGGCGATGTCGGGCGCCGAACCGTGCACCGGCTCGAACATGGACGGGAACTCGCCGGTCGGGTTGATGTTCGCACTGGCGGCCAGGCCGATCCCGCCGGTGATCGCGCCGGCGAGGTCGGTGAGGATGTCGCCGAACAGGTTGTCGGTCACCATGACGTCGAAACGCTGCGGATCCTGGACGAGCGCGATCGTGGCCGCGTCCACGTGCAGGTAGTCGGTGGTGACGTCGGGGTGCTCGGCCGCGACGGTCGAGAACAGGCGGTTCCACAGCCCGCCGGCGTGCACGAGCACATTGTGCTTGTGCACCATCGTGACCTTCTTGCGCCGCTTCTCCGCACGCTCGAACGCGTCCCGGATCACCCGCTCCACGCCGTAGGCGGTGTTGATGCTCACCTCGGTGGCCACCTCGTGGGGGGTGCCCGCGCGGAAGGCCCCACCATTGCCGCAGTACAGGCCCTCGGTGCCCTCGCGGACCACGACGAAGTCGATCGGGCCACGGCTGGTCACCGACTCGGCCAACGGGGTCGGCACACCCGGATACAGCCGGGACGGGCGCAGGTTCACGTAGTGGTCGAACGCGAAGCGCAGCTTGAGCAGCAGCCCGCGCTCCAACAGGCCGGACGGGATCGCGGTCGAACCCGGCGCCGCGCCCACCGCGCCGAGGATGATCGCCTGCGATGCGGCCAGCTGCTCCAGCTCTGCGTCGGGCAGCACCTCGCCGGTGCGCTGCCAGCGCTCCGCGCCCAGGTCGTGGTGAACGAAATCGAACGCGTCCTCACCCACGACGGCGGTGAGGACCTTCAGACCCTCCGCGACGACCTCGGGACCGATGCCGTCGCCGGCGATGACGGAGATGACGGGCTTGCCGGCTGCTGTGTTGCTCACCCGCGGGAGGGTACCGGGGCGGCCGCCCGCGGGACGCTGCTGTCTCAATCCCGACCAGTGACATGCCCGCTGACCCGCTGCGTTGGCCCGCGCGGCGCGGCGATAGCATGCCCCCATGTCGCTGACCTTCCCTCTGCACCGCAATCCAGACCCGGCTGCCGACGACGCCGTCGCCCGGGTGCTCGCCGACCCCGGCTTCGGGGACCACTTCACCGACCACATGGCCGTGGCAACGTGGACGAAGGACGGCGGCTGGGGCGCGGACGAGGTGAAGCCGTACGGGCCGTTCCAGCTCGACCCGGCCTGCGCGGTGCTGCACTATGCGCAGGAGGTCTTCGAGGGGCTGAAGGCGTACCGGCACGCGGACGGCTCGATCCACCTGTTCCGGCCGGAGGAGAACGCGCGCCGCTTCCAGTCCTCGGCCGCCCGGATGATGCTGCCCGCCCTCGACGTGGACGACTTCGTGACCGCGTGCGCAGAACTGGTGAAGGTCGACGCGCGCTGGGTGCCGGAGGCCGAGGGGGAGCGCAGCCTGTACCTGCGCCCGTTCATGTTCGCCGCAGAGGTGTTCCTCGGTGTCCGGGCCGCCCAGACCGTGACGTTCTCCGTGATTGCCTCGCCGGCCGGACCGTACTTCACCGGCGGAGTGAAGCCGGTGGACATCTGGGTGACCGACAGCTACGCCCGCGCCGGGGTGGGCGGCACCGGCGCGGCCAAGTGCGGCGGCAACTACGCCGCGTCCCTGATCGCTCAGTACGAGGGCTACGACCACGGCTGTTCCCAGGTGCTGTTCATCGAGGCCGCCGACAAGGACCGGGTCGAGGAGCTCGGCGGTATGAACGTGTTCCTGATCACCGCGGACGGGCGCCTGATCACCCCCGCGCTGACCGGAACGATCCTGGACGGGATCACCCGCAAGACCATCCTGACCGTCGCCTCCGACCTGGGCCTGGCCCCGGAGGAGCGCCGGATCACGCCGGAGGAGTTCTTCGCGGGCATCGCGGACGGCAGCACGGTGGAGGCCTTCTCCTGCGGCACCGCCGCGGTGGTCACTCCGATCGGTGCCTTCAAGTCCACGCGGGGGGAGTGGCGGCTGCCGGAGAACGGTTCGCCCGTGACCCTCGGCATCCGCGACGCCATCCTCGACATCCAGTACGGGCGGACCGCGGACACCCACGGCTGGCTCCGGCGCGTCGTCTGACGATGGATTACGCCGGCCTGTCGCCGGCGTGCTTCCCCTGAGTTGAGGGCTTTCAGCCCAGGGCGGCCAGGGCGGCGTCGTAGTCGGGCTCGGAGGAGATGTCGGGCACCTGTTCGGTGTACACGACGCGGCCGTCGGCGTCCGCGACCACGACGGCGCGGGACAGCAGGCCGCGCATGCCCCCATCCAGCATGGTGACCCCGTAGTCGGAGCCGAAGCTCGAACGGAAGGACGAGGCCGTGATCACGTTCTCGATGCCCTCGGCGCCGCAGAACCGCTTCTGGGCGTAGGGCAGGTCGGCCGAGATGCACAGCACGAGCGTGTTCTCCAGGCCTGCAGCGAGTTCGTTGAACCGGCGCACGCTCATCGCGCACACCGCGGTGTCGACGCTGGGGAAGATGTTCAGCACCACACGGCGCGCGCCGATCACCTCAGCGCCGAAGTCCGCCATGTCGCTGCCGGTCAGGGTGAACGGCGGCAACGGGGCGCCGATCGCCGGCAGGTCGCCGATGGTGTGGACACTCGCGCCGCGGCGCGTGATGGTTGCCATGCCGAGATCGTAGTCTCACGCGCTGAAACGCAACCGTAACCAGGGCTTGAGCAGGTTTACTCGCCCGGTGACTCAGATCCCAGCCGCACCGGACAGCTTCCATGTCTACGACACCACGTTGCGCGACGGGGCCCAGCAGGAGGGCCTGCAGCTCAGTGTCAGCGACAAGCTGAAGATCGCCCGCTACCTCGACGAGCTGGGCGTGGGCTTCATCGAGGGCGGCTGGCCCGGTGCGAACCCGAACGACACCGCCTTCTTCGCTGCGGCCGCCGCAGGGCAGTTGCCGCTGAAGAACGCGAAGCTGGTTGCATTCGGGGCCACCCGCAAGGTGGGCTCCCGCGCTGCCGACGACCCGCAGGTGCAGGCGTTGATCGACGCGGGCACCGAGATCGTCTGCATCGTGGCGAAGAGCCACGACGAGCACGTCTACCGCGCGCTGCACACCACGCTCGAGGAGAACCTCGCGATGGTGGCCGACACGGTGTCCCACCTGGTTGCGAGCGACCGCCGGGTCTTCGTCGACTGTGAGCACTTCTTCGACGGCTACCGCGCCAACCCCGAGTACGCGCTCGAGGTCGTCCGCACGGCGGCGGAGGCCGGGGCGGAGGTCGTGGTGCTGTGCGACACCAACGGCGGCATGCTGCCGTCCTGGATGGCCGACATCGTCTCGGCCGCAGCCCAGGTCGGAGTAGACCTCGGCATCCACTGCCACAACGACACCGGCTGCGCGGTGGCGAACACCCTTGCCGCCGTCGAGGCCGGCGTGACCCACGTGCAGGGCACGATGAACGGGCACGGCGAGCGCACCGGAAACGCGAACCTCATCACCGTGGTGGCGAACCTGCAGCTGAAGTACGGCTGGCCGCTGCTGCCGCCGTCCGCGCTTGCCGAGGCGACCCGGATCAGCCATGCGATCGCGGGGGTGACGAACGTGCCGATGAACAACCGCCAGCCCTACGTGGGCGCGTCCGCGTTCGCGCACAAGGCGGGCCTGCACGCGTCCGCGATCAAGGTGGACGCGAACCTGTACCAGCACATCGACCCGACCCTGGTCGGCAATGACATGCGCATGCTGGTCTCGGACATGGCTGGGCGCGCGAACATCCAGCTCAAGGGATCCGAGCTGGGCTACGACCTCTCCGACCGCGAACTCGCCGCACGGATCACCGACAAGGTGAAGCAGCGCGAGATGGACGGCTACTCCTACGAGTCGGCCGACGCGTCCTTCGAGTTGCTGCTGCGCGAGGAGCTCGGCCGGATCGAGGAGTTCTTCGAGGTGCTCTCCTGGCGGGTCATCACCGGCCACGAGGTGCGTCCCGAGGGCGACTCCGAGGCCGTGGTGAAGGTGCGTGCCAGGGGAGTCAGCTACAACCTCGCCGGCGACGGCCACGGCCCGCTGAACGCGCTGGACGTGGCCCTCCGGGCCGCGCTGACCCAGGCTTACCCGAAGGTCGACTACTTCGAGCTCACCGACTTCAAGGTGCGCATCCTCGAGCAGGGCCACGGCACGGACGCGATCGTGCGCACCCTGATCGACATGACCGACGGCGAGCGTACCTGGACCACGGTCGGCGTCGGCACCAACGTGATTGAGGCCTCCTGGGAGGCGCTCTACGACGGCTACCGGTGGGGCCTCACCCACTCGACCGTCGCCGACGTGCCCGCCACGGAGGTGCTCGCGTAGCGGGCCTCGGCCCGCGGTCGTTCCCGCGGGCTCGTTCTCAACCGACGCTGATTCGCTCCAGCACGATCGGGCGAGGGGCTGTGGGCGCGTCGTCGATCCTCGCCGCGCCGACGAGCGCCTCGCGGGCACGCTCGATCCGCTCGGGGGTGTCGGTGTGCAGGGTGAACAGCGGCTGGCCCGCTCGCACCCGCTCGCCCACGGAGGCGTGCCAGGTGACGCCCGCGGCAGCCTGCACGGGGTCGCCCTGCTTCGCGCGTCCCGCACCCAGTCGCCACGCCGCCAGACCGACCGCCATCGCGTCCAGTCCGCTCAGGTAACCGTCCGCGTCCGCCGCGATGACTTCGGTGTGCCGGGCTGTGGGCAGCGGGGCGTCCGGGTCGCCACCCTGAGCGCGGATCATCGCCTTCCAGGTGTCCATCGCCTGGCCGGAGGCGAGCACCGCGGCCGGATCGGCGTCGATGTGAGCGCAGGCGAGCATCTCCGCGGCCAGGGCGAGAGTGAGTTCCACGACGTCGGCCGGACCGCCGCCGGCGAGCACCTCCACCGACTCGGCGACCTCGAGGCCGTTGCCGGCTGTGCGGCCGAGGGGGGCATCCATGTCGGTGATCAGGGCGACCGTGTTCACCCCGGCGTCCGTGCCGATGCCCACCATCGTCTCGGCGAGCGCCTTCGAGTCCGCGTAGGTCTTCATGAACGCCCCCGAGCCGGTCTTCACGTCCAGCACCAGCGAGGCGGTGCCTTCGGCGATCTTCTTGCTCATGATGGACGCAGAGATCATCGGGATCGACTCGACCGTTGCGGTCACGTCGCGCAGCGCGTACAGCTTCTTGTCCGCCGGGGCCAGCCCGGACCCGGCCGCGCAGATCACCGCTCCGAC
>PHEV01000113.1 GCA_002843035.1 Actinobacteria bacterium HGW-Actinobacteria-5
CATACTTCGAAGATGAGCAGCACCGTGCCGGCACCGGCCAGGATCCTCGTCGTTGATGATGAACGAGCCCTGGCGCAGATTCTTGGGTCGTACTTGGTGAAGGCCGGGTATGAGGTTCACTATGCGGTCGACGGCCTCGGCTCGGTCGCCGCCGCACGCGAACTCGATCCCGAGGTCATCCTGCTCGACCTGGGCCTGCCCGGGCTGGACGGAATCGAGGTCTGCAGACAGGTGCGCACCTTCTCGGACTGCTACATCCTCATGCTCACCGCCCGGGACGATGAGACCGACCGGATCATCGGTCTCGGTGTGGGTGCCGACGACTACATCGGCAAGCCGTTCAGCCCAAGGGAGGTGGTCGCTCGAGTGAGCGCGGTCCTCCGACGACCCCGCCAGTCGAGAGCGACGTCACCCGAGGAGTCGGCTGAGAAGCGCCAGTTCGGTGATGTGCTGATCGATCCAGGACTGCGGGAGGTCTGGGTCGGGGATCGCCGGCTCAGCCTCACCCGCACGGAGTTCGACATCCTGGATGTTCTGTCCAGCAACCCGCGGGCCACGCTCACGCGTCGTCAGATCATCGATCGCGTGTGGAACACCGAGTGGGTCGGCGATGACCACGTCGTGAACGTCCACATCGCGAACCTGCGTCGCAAGCTTGGCGACGATCCCATCGAACCGCTCTACCTGCTCACGGTACGGGGAGTCGGGTATCGCATGGGCAGGCCCGAGGCTCCGTCCAAGTGAAGCGACCCACCCGGCCCAGGGACTGGAGCCTCGGGGTCCGGCTGTTTGTGGCGCAAAGCCTGGTGCTTCTGGCAGCCATCGCCACTGCCGGCGGTGTCGCGGCAATCCTGGGGCCAACCCTGTTCCACGACCACCTCATCGACAGTGGCCACGTGCCGACGTCTCCGGAAATCCCCCACATCGAGCAGGCCTATCTCGACTCAAGCACCGCTTCGTTGGCGGTCGCCATGGTGGTCGCGGTCGGCTGCGCGCTCGGCGTCACCTACTACGTGACCCGCAGAATTCGACGGCCGCTGGAGAAACTCTCCAGGGCGGCGAAGGCCCTCTCCCAGGGCAGCCACGAACCTGTCGTGATCGACGCGGGCGCCGGGCCGGAGATGGCGAATCTCGCGGCGGCTTTCAACGACATGACCACGCAGCTTGCCGCGACCGAGCAGACACGTTTGAGGCTCCTTGCAGACCTGGCGCACGAGTTGCGCACTCCCCTGGCCAACATCCAGGCGCATCTGGAGGCCGTGGACGACGGCGTAGCGGCGTGGGATGCCGATACCCGCAGCCTTCTTCTCGCGGAAACGAATCACCTGAGTCGACTTGCCGGGGACCTGAACGACGTTTCCCGGGCCGAAGAGGGCCGGGTCACCATCGAGCCCAATGTGCAGTCGCTTCGTGATGTCGTCGCCGACGTGGTGGATGCCCATCAGCCGAAGTTCGACGCCAAGGACGTCACCCTCGCGCTCCTCCCCGGTGAGGACGCGGTTGTGGCGATCGACGCGATCCGTGTCGGTCAAGCGCTCAACAACCTGGTCAACAACGCGTTGAGGCACACCTCTCCCGGCGGAAGTGTCACGATCAGGGTCCAGAAGAGCCAAGACACTGCCTTCGTGGCGGTTGTCGACACCGGAGACGGCATCGCTACCGATCAGCTGGGCCATGTCTTCGACCGGTTCTACCGAGGAGACGCCGCCCGAAGCCGCGATGCTGCAGGATCCGGTATCGGGCTGACCATCGCCCGCGCGCTCGTCGAGGCCCACGGCGGCCAGTTGACGGCTGCAAGCCCAGGCCTGGGCCTTGGCTCCACCTTCACCCTGAGTCTCCCGATCCGCCGGACCCCCCGCAGCTAGCTCGTACGCAACCTCAGCCTCCTGCCGAGACCCGAAGCGACCTCAATGACGATGCGACGAGCCCATCCCGAGATGCATCAGCGCCATCATCCCGAAGCACACCAGGCCGCCAAGCAGTGGCGCCAGCCCGCCGCCGCTGAACAACTGCCACAAGCCGATAGCGACCAGCGGCACGCACATCAGCAGCATCATCCAGCCGTGACCGCCGCGATTTCCGTGCTCCGAGTGGTCAGCCTGATGGCCGGCGTGGCTCGCCTGATCCGGGACCGACCGGTCCCGGGACGTCTCTGGGTCGGGGTAGTTCGCCCACGGCGGCGACGATTTCGACTGGTTCTCCACGCTCACGGCAACTCCTTCAGTGCTCCACCTCTTTGGAGGTGTCCTGTCTGCAACTGTGCCCACCGAGCATTCGGTTCCTGTTCGGCGTGGATCAAGGTGCGGTCAAGAAGAACGAACCGACGGTCTTGGCGACCCGGCAGGTGATTCGGCTCGGGTCGGCGATACGTGACGGACTCGCTTGAGCGTGTGACCGCCCAACAGCGAACGAGCCGCCACGATGGTGACGAGCCACAACAGCACCAGCGCGAGGCAGATGAGGATCCAGCTCGCGACCTGGGGGCCTTGATGCAGCACGTCACTCCCTTCGTGAATCGATGCCTCGCGGTCAGGATGCCGGGCAGGTCGTTCGGCTCAGCCGTGGTTCGGGTCAAGATTCGGACAAGAAGGGGCGATCGCTCGGTTCCCAACAGGGCGCCGTCTTCACCGAACCGCCCGGTTGGGTTCTTGACGAGATCTTGCGGGAAGGTCTGCGCAATCCAGACCAAGGCACGGCACCGTTGACCTGACCGGCTCGTTGCTGCGGCCCCACTCACTGCTTCCTTTGGAGATTGATCACCGTGCTACCCGTACTGTTCAGCATCTTCGGATTCCAGATCCAGTCCTATGGGGTGAGCAAGGCAGTCGCCGCCCTCGTCGGTGCGTTCATTCTCGGCAGACGCTTCACTCGGCTCGGTTACGACAAGGACACGGCGTACTCGCTGGTGGTGTGGGCGACCGTGTGGGGCTTCGTGGCAGCCAAGGTCTACTTCCTGATCGACAACTGGAGCCATTTCGACCTGCACATGCTCGGCGGCTCCGGATTCGTCTGGTACGGGGGCCTGATCGGTGGTGTCCTGGCCGTTCTCGTGATCACCCGCCGCCGCGGACTTCCGCTCGGCACGGTTGCCGGAGCGATGGCGATGCCACTGTCGGTCGCCTACGGCATCGGACGGATCGGATGCTTCCTCGCCGGCGACGGCACGTACGGCAAGCCGACCGACCTGCCCTGGGGAATGGCCTTCCCCAACGGGGCCGTTCCCGTCAACGTGCCGGTGCACCCGGCCCAGCTCTATGAGGCTGCGGCGGCGTTCCTGATCGCTCTCGCCCTGTGGGTATTGCAGGACCGGATCGCCCCGATCGCGGTGTTCGGCAGCTACCTCGTGATGAGCGGGCTCTCCCGGATCCTCGTCGAACTCGTGCGGATCAACAACCCAGTGCTCCTCGGCCTGACGGAAGCGCAGCTCTTCGGCCTGGCCAGCATCATCGGGGGACTCGTCCTGATCGCAAGAGCCAGGCGTGTCGGCCAGGCCGATTCGCCAGAACGCGCGCCCCTCACGACCCCGGTTGCCTGAGAACCTCGCGCTGGCATCCGCCCACCCAACGGGCGCTCGAGCGAAGCCACGGTTCGGCGAGCTCGCCCGGCGTTCTCAACGGCAAAGCCATCGGATCCTGATCGCCGCCGTGGCTGGCGCCCTGACCAGCGTCGGTTTCGCCCCGATCGGCCTGTGGCCCGCCACTGTGGTCGGGGTGGCGGGCTTCGCGCTGGCCTCCCGCGGTCCTCAGAGTGGCCGCCGGGCCGCCGCGGTGGGCACGGTCTTTGGGTTCGTCTTCACGGCCAGCACCCTCAACTGGATGAGGATGATCGACCTGGGGGCAGCGGCCGGGCTGATCGTCGCGATGACCACCTGGTACGCACTCCTCGGCGTCGCCACCAGCCTGGCCTTCAGGGCTCGGGCATGGCCGATCCTGTCCGCCGGGCTCTGGCTGGCGATGGAGTATGCGGCGTCCCGATTCCCGTTCGGTGGATTCGGGTGGCTTCGCCTGGGCTACACGATGCTCGACTCGCCCCTGTCAGGCCTGCTCCCGCTGGTCGGCGTCGGCGGGCTCAGCTTCGCCACAGCACTGCTCGCGCAGTCGCTGGCCTGGGTCGCCATCCGGACGTCATGGCGCCGAGTCTCGGCTCTCGCCGCCCTCATCGCGGGACTGCTTCTCGCGGCCTTGGTCGGAGGCGCGCTGCCTCCCCCAGCAACCACCGGCAACATCACGCTCGGGTGGGTCCAGGGTGGGGCCCCCGGAGGTGGCATCTACGGAATCGGTGCCGAACGCTCCACCTCCTACCGCCATGCCGACCAGACGGCGAAGCTCGCCGAGGAGATCAGCAGCGGACGCGCAGACGTGCCCGACGCGGTGATCTGGCCGGAGAACGCCACCGACCTCGACCCACGAGTCGACGCGACGACCCGCAGCCTCATCGAAGCCTCGGTAGCCGCCGCCCGGGCGCCGATACTCGTGGGAACGATCCTCAAAGGTCCAGGGCAGGACGAACGACAGACCGCATCGCAATGGTGGACGACCCAAGGCGCCGGGCCCACCTACATCAAACGGTCACTCGTCCCGTTCGGTGAATGGATTCCGTTCCGCGACGTCCTGCTCCCCCTCATCCCGCAGCTCCGCTACGTGGGAGCCCAGTCGGTCCCCGGGACCGTGGCCGGCACCCTGCCGGTCACCCTCCGCGACGGTCGTGCCGCGACCGTGGGTGTTCTCCTCTGCTTCGACGTCGCGTTTGACCAGGTCGCCTACGACCTGCCCGACAACGGCGCCCAGATCATCGTGGTGCAGAGCAGCAATGCGATGTACCAGGGCTCAAGCCAGGTGGACCAGCAGTTCGCCATCACCAGGGCTCGCGCGGCGGAACTGAAGCGGGAAGTACTCGTGGTCACCACCAGCGGCGTGAGCGGGATCATCGGCCCGGACGGCAAGCCACGACTTCGAGTCGAGCAAGGCGCCGCCAGCGGGGTCACGACCCTCCCGCTCCGGAACGGCCTCACCCCGGCAGCGATGATCTCAGTCCCGCTCCAGCAGGTCCTGAGCCTCGCCTTCCTGGCGTGGCTCGCCCTGCTGGCTCGGCGCTGCTACATGCGGTGGGCCATCGGCATCAGGAACAGATACACGTTCATCACGGTCAAGACCCCGAGCAGCACCAGGTAGGGAACAGCGGTGGCCCGGCGGCGTGCGACGCTGCCGTAGCGGCGGTTCGTGATCCGGCGGATGGTGTAGGCCGAACCCGCCACCCCGAGGGCGAGGATGATCAGCTGCAGGATCAGGATCGTTGAGGAACTCGCCAGCGCCGTGGGCATCTGGGCCGAATCGAAGCCGAACAGTGATGTGACGGTGGAGAACACGACCCCGCCCTCCGCGAGGAGGTGGAAGAGGTTGTGGGCAAGGTGGGCAGCGATGTCCAACGGGATCAGGGCGTAGCCGAATCTGGCGAAGTTGGTCACCGTGTTCTCGAGGTTGCCGCGCGAGGCGACCTTCGAGGCCAGCGCCATCAAGCCGACGGGAACGCTCACCGCAACCACGAAGGCGACGGTGAAGATGAGCGGGTAGCTGGTGATGCCGGTGGTCTGTTCGATCCAGCCGAGGATGTCCTGCCAGATCGAGAGCATGGTGAGGTTCTGGATGAGGACGATGCCCATGATCGCCATGGCGAGGAACGATTCCTCGATCTTCGGCTTGTCCAGGAACCACAGTTCGCTGAGCGGCTTGCGTGCCCGCACCTGGATGGCATCGTTGGGGCAGGCCTTGATGCAGTTCGCGCACAGGGTGCAGTTCGCGCTGGAGTCCATCGTCCGCGGGAAGTTGAACAACGGGCAGCCGGGCTGAGTGGCGGTGCCATTGAAACAGGCCGCCTTCGCCTTGCAGGTCTTGCAGATGTCCTGGTCGGCGCGAAGTTCGACCACGCTGCCGCGGGAGTAGTTGCTGCACAGTCCGCCGAGGAAGCACAGGTAGCGGCAGAACGTCCGCCTCTGGAAGAGCGCTCCGGAAACGATCACCCCGGTGGTGAGCAACAACAGCAGAACCCCCGAGCCCCACGGCGACTCGACGATGCCCCAGACGTGGTCGCTCCAGGTGATCGCCAGGAACTGGGCGTCGATGATCCACAGGCCGTACAGCTTGAGGAACCGCGGCACGGGCCGGTTCACGCCGACAAGCTTCTGGACGACGTCGGAGATCGCGCCGAACGGACAGACCGCGCACCACAGGCGCCCGACCAGCACGAAGGTGATCGGCAGGATGGGCCACCACAGCACCCACATCAAGGCGGTGCCGGCATTCCTCTGCGCGGCGGCCGGCCCGGCGAGCAGCTGGAACGCGACCAGACCGAAGACAGCGGCCACCGGGACCTGCAGGATGCCGGGGTACCACCGGCTGCGCAGGATCCTTGCGATGAGCGGGATCCTCATCAGGTTGGGACCCGCCGGGGCTGAAGGGAGTGGGGGGTTGGCGTCGAGGTCGGACTCCTCGTCCCGCGGACGCAGCTGAATCAGAGTTGGCATCGATCGTCCTTGTTCGTCTGGGTGGGCTATTTGGCCGGCCGGGTGGGCCGGGAGGAGGTGGCGGCATGACGCTTGTCGCGTCGGCGCAGGACGGCGGCGGTGATCATCACCCCGCCGTTGACGGCAGCGAAGCCGCCAACGAGCGCCGCGACCGGGCGTGGCGGGGTCGCAACGCCCTCGCCATGAGCGTGCGTCGACCCTTCAGGCTCCGCGTTCCCACTTCCGTGATCCATGCCCGGCATCGTCTGATCATTCATCCCGGTGCTCGGGGTGGGGGTCGATACAGACGGGCTCGCATGGTTCATGCCGGGCATGTCTTCATGACTCATCCCGGTCATGTCCTGATGGCTCATCCCGGCCATGTCGTCGGTGGCCGACGCCGATGGCGAGGGAGCTGGCGTCACCGCGGGCTCGAAGGCCGGTGCTGCGTATCCGCTCGAGGGCGCCGCTGCGACGGCGAACTGGGCACCGAACGCGGGCAGCAACATCGCCACCATTACGAACGCAGCGACGAGGTACGGTTTCATCAGGGGGGCTCCTCGGGGTCAGATCTCCTGAACTATGTCGGGCGGCGAACGCGGCGCGCGACCCAGAACGGGCGAGTACACCAAACCTTCACAAACACTTGACGAGATCTCGATGTGTGCCGCGTGGCACCTTGTGGGGGCCGGTTCGCGGCGACCTGGGCGCTACCGATGTTCGCCGGAGTCAGCGCGCCACCCCAGACCCTTCATCGAACGGTCCCCCGCACTGCATTCCCACCACAAACGACGAAGAAATCGTCAAGGTTCCGTCTGCTCGTCGCTCCACGATGCCAGCGGACACCCTGCGTGCAGGCACTATGTGCGCCATGACCTCATCGCTCTCGTCGTCGGCCATGCCCGCCCGCGCGTCAGACCGCTCCATCCAGCCGAGCTGGGCGACTCTCGATGGGAACGAGGCGGCCGCCCGGGTGGCGCACGCGCTGAGCGAGGTTCTGGCGATCTACCCGATCACGCCGTCCTCGGCGATGGGGGAGTCGGCGGACGCGTGGTCGGCGGCCGGGCGCACCAACCTGTGGGGTGGCGTGCCGGAGGTGGTCGAGCTGCAGTCGGAGGCGGGCGCGGCCGGGGCACTGCACGGGGCGGTGACGAAGGGCACGCTGGGGGCGACGTTCACGGCGTCCCAGGGCTTGTTGTTGATGCTGCCCAACATGTTCAAGATCGCCGGTGAGCTGACGCCGGCGGTGATCCACGTGGCCGCGCGGACGGTGGCCACCCACGCGCTCAGCATCTTCGGCGACCACTCCGACGTGATGGCCGCACGGACGACCGGCTGGGCGATGCTGTGCGCGTCCAGCGTGCAGGAGGCGCACGACTTCGCCCTGGTGGCGCACGCGGCCACCCTGCGCACGAGGGTCCCGTTCGTGCACTTCTTCGACGGTTTCCGCACCAGCCACGAGGAGAACACGATCCAGCTGCTCGCCGACGCCGACTTGCGCGCGCTGGTGCGGGAGGAGGACGTGCTGGCACACCGCGCCCGCGGGCTCACCCCGGACGCCCCCGTCATCCGCGGCGTCGCCGAGAACCCGGACACGTTCTTCCAGGCGGCCGAGGCGGCGAACCCGTTCCACGACGCCGTCCCCGCCGCGGTGGCCGAGGTTTTCGACGAGCTCGCCGTCCGCACCGGACGGCGCTACTCGCTGGTCGACTACCACGGCGCTCCCGACGCCGAGCGCGTGGTCGTGGCCATGGGGTCCGCGTCCGGCTGCCTCGCCGAGACCGTCGACGAGCTGGTGCGCCGCGGCGAGAAGGTCGGCCTGGTCACGATCCGGCTGTTCCGTCCGTTCCCGGTCGCGGCGTTCCTGGCCGCGCTGCCCGACACCGTCCGCAGCATCGCCGTGCTCGACCGCACGAAGGAGGTCGGCGCGCCGGCCGAGCCGCTGCACAGCGACGTGCTGGTCGCGCTGGCGCAGCGTCCCGGTCCTCGTGTGATCGGCGGGCGCTACGGGCTGTCGTCGAAGGAGTTCACGCCGCAGATGGTGAAGGCCGTCTTCGACGAGCTGGCGAAGGAGCGGCCCAAGCCGCGGTTCACCGTCGGCATCGTCGACGACGTGACCCACCTCTCGCTCACCCCGGACGCGGCCTTCCGCGTCCCCGAGGACCACCTCTCCGCGGTGTTCTACGGCCTGGGCTCGGACGGCACCGTCGGTGCGGCCAAGAACTCGGTCAAGATCATCGGCGAGCAGCCGGACGCTTTCGCCCAGGGCTACTTCGTGTACGACTCGCGCAAGTCCGGGGCGGTCACGGTGTCTCACCTGCGCTTCGGCCGGACGCCGATCCGCTCCACCTACCTGGTCGATCGGGCCGATTTCGTCGCCGTCCACCAGTTCGAGTTGCTGACGGCGATGAAGACCGTCGACGTCGCCAAGCCGGACGCCACCCTGCTACTGAACTCGCCCTACGGCGAGGACACCTGGGAGCACCTGCCCGTCGAGGTGCAGGCGGAGATCGCCGACAAGCGCCTGCGCACGTGGGTGATCGACGCCGAGGCGGTGGCGAAGGCCGCCGGCCTCGGCAAGCGCATCAACACGGTGATGCAGCCCTGCTTCTTCTACCTCTCCGGCGTCCTGCCCGCAGAGGAGGCGGTGGTCGCGATCAAGGCCGCCGTCGAGCAGACCTACGGGCGCCGCGGACGGACCGTCGTGGAGCGCAACTTCGTGGCCATCGAGTCCGCCATCGCCGCACTGCGTCCGCTGCCGGCCGGCCTGCGTCCGACCAGCCACGAGCACCGGTTGCCGCCGTTGCCGGCTGAGGCCGGCGACTTCGTCCACCGCGTCACCGGCGTCATGCTGCACGGCCAGGGCGACCTGCTGCCGGTCAGCGCCCTGCCGGTGGACGGCGCCTGGCCGACCGGAACGTCGAAGTGGGAGAAGCGCGGGCTGGCCGCCGAGCTGCCGATCTGGGACGAGTCGCTGTGCATCGACTGCGGCAAGTGCGCGGTGGTCTGCCCGCACTCGGCGATCCGCATCAAGCTCGCCGATCCTGCCGACCTGGCGGGAGCGCCTGAGGGTTTCAGGCACAAGGAGTACAAGGACCGGCAGCTGCCCGGGCGCCGGCTGATCGTGCAGGTCGCGCCCGACGACTGCACCGGCTGCGGCATCTGCGCCGACATCTGCCCTGCCCGGTCGAAGAGCGAGTTCAAGCACAAGTCACTGAACATGGAGCCCGCGCGGGAGCATCGGGATGCCGAGCGGGAAGGCTTCGACTTCTTCCTCGGGCTGCCGGAGATCGACCGGACGATGGTGCGGCACGACCAGGTGAAGGGGGTCGCCCAGATGCAGCCGCTGTTCGAGTTCTCGCTGGCCTGCTCCGGCTGCGGGGAGACGCCCTACCTCAAGACGCTGACCCAGCTGTTCGGCGACCGGATGATCATCGCGAACGCCACCGGGTGCTCGTCGATCTTCGGCGGCAACCTGCCCACCACGCCGTACACGACCAACGCGGACGGTCGCGGACCGGCCTGGTCGAATTCGCTGTTCGAGGACAACGCCGAGTTCGGGCTGGGCATGCGGATCGCCCAGGACCTGCAGCACGCCGAGGCGCGCCGCCTGCTCGCGTCCCTGCGCAACGAGGTGGGCCACGGTCTGTGCGACGCGATCCTCGACGCGGACGCCTCCGGCGAGGCCGGGCTGGCCGCCCAGCGGGCCCGGGTGGCCGAACTGAAGCAGCTCCTCGCCCGGACCGAATCGGGGACGGTTCCCAATTCGGCCCGCGAGGCCTCGGGCGGACCGAATTCGGAACCGTCCCCAATCTGGACCGCGGTCGAGTCGGCCCGGCGCCTGCTGTCCCTGGCTGACGAGCTGGTGGACAAGGCGGTCTGGATCGTCGGCGGTGACGGCTGGGCGTACGACATCGGCTACGGCGGTCTCGACCACGTGCTGGGCAGCGGACGCAACGTCAACATCCTCGTCCTCGACACCGAGGTGTACTCCAACACCGGCGGGCAGGCGTCCAAGGCGAGCCCGCGCGGCGCAACGGCCAAGTTCGCGACCGCGGGCAAGGCCACGGCCAAGAAGGACCTCGGCATGCTCGCCCAGGCGTACGGCGACGTCTACGTCGCCCAGCTGGCCATCGGGGCCAACCAGCAGCAGACCGTCCGGGCGATGCTCGAGGCCCAGGCCTGGCCGGGCCCGTCCCTGCTGATCGCCTACTCCACCTGCATCGCACACGGCATCGACATGGCCACCTCGATGAGCCACCAGGCCGACGCGGTGGCCAGCGGCTACTGGCCGCTGTACCGGTTCCGTCCCGGCGATGCGGGGCAACCCTTGCACCTGGACAGCAAACCACCCACCATCCCGGTGCGCGACTTCATGATGAGCGAGGCCCGCTTCGCGATGCTCGCGAGGGCAAATCCGAAACGCGCAGAGGAATTGGCACAACTCGCACAAGCGGATGCCGACGAACGCTGGCACTATTACACGCAACTGGCCGGTGTGAAACGCGGTGTCCCGGCGGTCAAGGAGGAATCATGAGGCGCCGCCGCCCGAGAGTTGATGAGCAGCGGTCCAGCCTTGTCGGAACCTTGACCGAACCTTGCCCTGCGGTTCGACATCCTCGAGGACCATGGGAGGCATGAGTCAGCCAGTGGACACGTCAGTTGTTGGAACACCGGACGAAGGCACCGCGCAGGCGACACCCGGCCCGCTGCCTGGGTCGAAAGGTCGCGGGCGTCTGAGGGGTGCCTGGGCTGCAACGCGTGCTGGTTTCGGGAGCCTCCTCGGACTGGTTCCGCATGTGATGCACCACATCGGAATTGTGGCGGGAACCGCGCTCCTGGCCGGCTTCTGGGGCAACGCCGCACTCTATGTGGTCGGTCTTGTTCTCAGCATCCCGATGTTCAAGCGAGAATGAAACAGAATTTTCGCGAAACCGAAAGGAGCTACGCTTCGAGAAAATCATTTAAAGATAAATTTG
>PHEV01000114.1 GCA_002843035.1 Actinobacteria bacterium HGW-Actinobacteria-5
CCGCCGTGAGCACCACCGTGGAGCCCTTCCGGCGCAGCGAGAGCGCGATCCGGGTCGCCTGGGCGTGTCGCACAGCGTTGCTCAGCGTCTCCTGCGCGATCCGGTACAGCGACGCGGCCGCGTGCTCCGGCACGTCGGTGAACTCCGTCGCCGGGTCGCACTGGACGTCCACCGACACCCCAGGCGTGGTCTCGGCGAGCGATTCGATCGCGGCCGCGAGCCCCAGGTCGTCCAGCACGAGGCTGTGGAGGCCGGTGATCGCCGCGCGGGTCTGGTTGTACGCGAGGTCGCCGAGCGTCCGGGCGACCTCGATCTGCGACCGTGCCGTCCCCAGTGCCCAGCGGGCCTCCTCGCACGGGTCGGCCTCGGCCCTGCTGATCGAGAGTTCGGCCGCGTTGAGCTGGAACGACATCGACGCCAGCGCGGTGGTGACGCCGTCGTGAAGGTCCGAGGCGATCCGCCGACGCTCGGCCTCCTGCGCCGACACCGCGGCAGCGATCAGCCGCTCGCGCTCGTTGTGGTGGGTGTCGACCGCGTCGAGCAGATGGCGCGCCTGGAGCCTGATGCCCAGCAGGTCGGCGTACGGCTGGAAGGCGACGAGGTCGGCCTCGTCGTAGGGCCGTTCGACGTAGCGGTGCAGCGACACCACGCCGAGGATGTCGCCGTCGATCCCCCGCGCCGGCAGGCACAGTCGCGCGACCCCGCCTCCGTCCTCGATGCCGAGCAGCTGGCGGTACGCCGTCGTCCGCGGCCGGTCGTCGCTGACCAGCATCGCCGACCCGTTGCGCGCCACCTGGCCGCTCACTCCCTGACCGAGTGCGATGTGGATCTCGCTCTCGATGTCCGGGGCAGGGGGGTACGCGGCGCCGACGCGCAGCTCCGTGCCGTCCGAGGTGAACAGCACGGCCCCGATCGAGCCCGACTCGGACGCGAACGCCTCGGCCACCGCTCGCAGGTCTGGCCGACGCGGTGAGCTGAGGATCGAGAACAGCGTCACTGGAAGATGCCCTCGCGCAGCGCGTAGGCGATCGCGCCGCCGCGGTCGGCGACGTCGATCTTGCGGTAGAGGCCCCGGATGTGGGTCTTCACCGTGTCCTCGCTGATCACGAGCTTCTGGGCGATGCCCTTGTTGGAGTGGCCCGAGACGAGCAGCGCGAGCACTTCGGATTCCCGCTGGGTGAGCCCCTGGTTCGCGCCGGGCCAGAACTCGCCGGCGGAAATCTTGGCCGCGGACATCGCGACCCGTCCGGCCAGCGCGGGGTCGATGACGATGTCACCCTCGGCGACCCGGTCGAGGTAGCTCACGAGTTCGTGGGCGTCGATCCGCTTGAGGATGTACCCCTTGGCGCCGGCCCGGAGCGCCTGGAAGAGGTAGTGCTCGTCGTCGTACACGGTGAGCATGACGACCTTGGTCTCCGGGTGGCTGCGCCCGAGCTGCGTCACGACGTCGAGCCCGCTGTCACGTCCCAGCCGCACATCGCTCAGGACGATGTCGGGCCTGGTCTCCGCCACCAGCCGGTAGGCGGCGGCAGCCGACGTCGCAGTACCGACGATCGCCACCTCGTCGGTGAAGTGGGCAAGCATCGCCGCAAGGCCCTGCAGCACCATCTCGTGGTCGTCGACGAGGACCAGGCGTAGGGGCTGGCTGCGCTCCGACACGCTGTCACTGTAACGCGGCCGGGCCGGGGGTGAGGCGTGGTGCGCCAACCTCACCCCCCTGTTCCACCCCCTCGGGGGAACCGGTCGCGCGATCCACGCGGTGTGCTGGGGACCGCCGAGCAACCCTCGGCTGTCCCAGCGAGTGAGAGGACCACCGATGACCCACCCACCGCTCATCGTGCCGTCGGTGCTACCGGCCGACTTCGCCACCCTCGGCGCAGAGGTCGAGGCATTGTGCGTCGCGGGAGTCGACCGCATCCAGTGGGACGTCATGGACGGGGTCTTCGTGCCCAACCTGACGTTCGGCGCCGACGTGATCGCCGCGGCCCGGCGCCACTCGAGCGTCGAGTTCGAGGCCCACCTCATGGTGGCCGAGCCCGACCGGCTGCTGGAGAACTACGTCGCCGCCGGGTGCGAGATCGTCATCGTCCACGCCGAGGCGGCGACCCATCTGCACCGAACGCTGCATCGCATCCGCGAGCTCGGCGCGAGATCCGGTGTCGCGCTCAACCCGCACACCCCTGCGTCGGTCGTCGACGGAGTGCTCGAGGAGACCGACCTGATCCTCGCGATGACCGTGAACCCGGGCTTCGGCGGCCAGGCGTACATCCCGGCCGTCGAGCGCAAGCTCGTCGAGTTGCGCGCGATGATCGACGCGAGCGGCCTGCCGATCGATCTGGAGGTCGACGGTGGCATCACCGACACCACGATCGTGACCGCCGCGGCGGCCGGTGCCGACGTCTTCATCTCGGGCAGCTGGATGTACCGCCACCCCGAGGGCAAGCGGGCGGCCGTGGAGTTGTTGCGCGAGCGCGCCAGGTCGGCTCACCAGGTGGCGGTGGCGTGATGCTCTCCACCCGTACCACGCTGGCGCAGTTCCTGATCGTCGAGGCCCGCCGTCACGAGAACAGCACCGGCGAGTTCAACTCGCTGATCCTCGACGTGGCCCTGGCCTGCAAGACCATCGCCCGCCAGGTGTCCTACGGCGCCCTCGCCGGCCTCCACGGCGCGGTCGGGCAGACCAACGTGCAGGGCGAACAGCAGCAGAAGCTCGACGTGCTCGCCAACGACGCGTTCCTCCGCGCGACGGAGTGGGGCGGCCACATCGCGGGGATCGTCTCCGAGGAGCTCGACGAGCCGTACGAGATCCCCGCCGCCTACCCCAAGGGCAAGTACCTGCTCCTGTTCGACCCGCTGGACGGTTCGTCGAACATCGACGTCAACGTGTCCGTCGGGTCGATCTTCTCCGTCCTGCGGGCTCCGAGCCCCGGCGTCGGCGCGTCCTACGACGACTTCCTGCAGCCCGGCTCCCAGCAGGTCGCCGCAGGCTACGCGATCTACGGGCCGACGACGATGCTGGTGCTCACGGTCGGCCGCGGCGTGCACGGGTTCACCCTTGACCAGACCGTGGGCGAGTTCTTCCTCACGCATCCCGACCTGCGGATCCCGGAGCAGACCGCCGAGTTCGCGATCAACCACTCGAACCGCCGCTTCTGGGAGCCCGCTGTGCGGCGGTACGTCGACGAATGCCTCGAGGGCCGCCAAGGCCCGCGCGACAAGGACTTCAACATGCGCTGGATCGCGGCGCTGGTCGCCGAGGCCCACCGCATCCTCACCCGCGGAGGAGTCTTCCTCTACCCGAAGGACTCCAAGGACCCAGCCAGGGCCGGACGGCTCCGGCTGCTGTACGAGGCCAACCCGGTCGGCTTCGTGATCGAGCAGGCGGGTGGCTGGGCCAGCACAGGTCGCGAACGCGTCCTCGACGTGCAGCCGAGCGAGATCCACCAGCGGATCGCGTTCGTGTTCGGCGCCCGCGAGGAGGTCGAACGGATCGAGCGCTACCACGCCGAGCACTACGACGAGCCCGAGGACGCCGACCTCGATCTTCCCCTGTACGCCTCCCGCGGCCTGTTCCGGGCCTCCCGCTGACCCCATCACGAGGGAAACCACCATGTCACAGCGTCACCCGATCATCGCGATCACCGGTTCGTCCGGCGCCGGCACCACGTCGGTGAAGCGCACCTTCGACCAGATCTTCCGCCGTGAGCACATCAACGCCGCCTACGTTGAGGGCGACAGCTTCCACCGCTACGACCGCGCCGAGATGAAGCAGGCCATGGCCGCAGCGCTCGCGCGCGGCGACCACGCGATGAGCCACTTCGGCGAGGAGGCGAACCTGTTCGCCGAGCTCGAAGAACTGTTCGTCGCCTACGGCGAGAGCGGCGGGGGTCGGGTGCGCAGGTACCTGCACGACGATGTCGAGGCCGAGCCGTACGGGCAGCCCCCCGGCACGTTCACGTCGTGGGAGGAAGTGCCCGAGAACACCGACCTGCTGTTCTACGAAGGGCTGCACGGCGCTGTGAAGACGGACACGGTCGACGTCGCGCGCCACGTGGATCTCGCGATCGGAGTCACCCCGGTGATCAACCTGGAGTGGATCCAGAAGCTCCACCGCGATCAGGTCCAGCGGGGCTACACGACCGAGGCCGTCACGGAGACGATCATGCGGCGGATGCCGGACTACATCGGCTACATCACGCCGCAGTTCTCCCGTACCCACGTGAACTTCCAGCGGGTGCCGATCGTCGACACTTCGGACCCCTTCATCGCACGGACCATCCCGACCGCGGACGAGTCGATGCTCGTGATCCGGTTCGCCAACCCGCACGGCATCGACTTCCCGTACCTGCTGAGCATGCTGCACGACTCGTTCATGAGCCGCCCCAACACCATCGTTGCGCCCGGCGGGAAGATGGATCTCGCGATGCAGCTCATCTTCACCCCGATGGTCTGGCGGCTGCTCGAACAGAAGAAGAAGCCGACGCGCTAGCCACCAGTGAGGTTCGAGCAACCATCGGCCCGGAACGCGACCGCGCCGGGCGCCGGATCTTGTCTCGGTGCTGACCCGGGACCATCCTTGAGGAGTGGAGGACAGCATTGAGGCCAGGGTTGTGGACGAGGTCGTCGCCCGGCTGGTCGCGATGTTCCCCGGCGTTGCCCGGGAGACGATCGTTACGCGGGTCCAGGTCGGCCTGAGCGCGTTCAGCTCCGCGCCGATCCGGGACTTCCTGCCGGTGCTGGTGGAACGCAGGGTGGCCGCGCGCCTGCGGGCGGAGAGCCAGGTTCCGCTCGGTCTCGCGCGCCCCGCCTGAATGGTCGGCGAGCGGGGTCGCGCCGAGGCCGGCCCGGTTCTGGTCGGCTGGGCCGTGCCCGGGGATCGCGTCGCGCCGGCCCGGCTGGGCGCCGCCGATGCCCGCCGCGTCGCGGGGTTCGCCGCCGCCCGGAGGGAGGAGTTCCTCGCCGGTCGTGCCCTGCTCGCCCAGCTGTTGACCGACCGATTCGGGGAAGGTGAGCGGGTGGACACCGCACCCTGCCCGCGCTGCGGCGGCGAGCACGGGCCGGTCCTCGTCGCGAGCGGGTCGGCGTTCGCCAGCGTGGCCTACACCGAAGGGCTGGTCGTGGCTGCCGTGGTGTCGAACCGGCACGCCCTTCGTGTGGGCGTGGACGCGGAGGCAGCGACCGCCGACCCCGCCAGGGACGCCGATCTGGGTCGCCTGCTCGGCGTCCGCCCGGGCCGGGCGCTGCGTCGCTGGACCGAGGTGGAGGCTGTGCTCAAGGCCACCGGACGCGGGCTGCGAACCGACCCTGACCAGGTGCGGGTGAATGCCGGCACTGCCCGGGTGGACGGCACCGCCGAGACCTACCTGCTCGCGCGCGTCCGCGGCCCGGCGGGCTACGAGATCAGCGTGGCCTGGCAGCCGCGCACGTGAACTCAGGCGTCCTTGCGTCGGTGGGGGAGCTTCGGCAGGGCCCGGTCTTCCAGCCACTCGACGAACAACCCGCCGAGCCGCCAGCCGGCGACCTGTTCGGCGAGGGCGATGAAGTCGGCGGTCGTGGCCGTCGCCCCCTCGTTCGCCGCCGTCCACGACTGCAGGATCCGGAAGAACACCTCGTCCCCGACCACCCGGCGCAGCGCGTGCAGGGTGAGCGCCCCGCGCTTGTAGACGCGGTCGTCGAAGATGAGGTCGGGCCCGGGATCGCCGAGCACCAGGTCCTGCGGCAGCCCGTCCAGCAACTCCCAGTGCTTCTTCGCCTGGTGGTGGGCGGTCGGGCCGCCGGACTCCTCCGACCACAGCCACTCCGCGTAGCAGGCGAAGCCCTCGTTGAGCCAGATGTCGCGCCAGGTCTCCAGCCCGATGCTGTTGCCGAACCATTGGTGGGCCAGCTCGTGGGCGACCAACCGCTCGGATTCCCAACGGCCGTCGGTGAAGTTCGAGCCGAACACGGCCATGCCCTGGGCCTCGAGCGGGATCTCCAGGACGTCGGGCGTGACCACCATGTCGTAGCGACCCAGCGGGTAGGGCCCGAAGCTGCGCTCGAACAGCGCCAGCATGCGCGGCAGATTCGCCACCGTCGCGGACACCGGTGTGCGCAGGGCCGCCGGATAGTGCACCGCGCCCGGCACGCTGCCCAGCGGCACCGGGTCGGTGCGGTACCGCCCGATGTGCAGCGCGACCAGATAGGCGGCGGTGGGGATGTCCTCGACGTAGGTCCAGCTCGTACGTCCCGAGGCGCTCGACCGTGCCACCAGGCGCCCCGGCGCGACCACCGTGTAGGCGTCCTCCGTGGTCAGCTCGATGCGGTAGCTCGCCTTGTCGCCGACCCTGTCGTTGCACGGGAACCAGGTCGGCGCACCGACCGGCTGGGATGCCACCAGCACCCCGTCCTCGAGTTCTTCCCAGCCCACCCGGCCCCAGCGGGAGGAGCGGGGGGACGGCGAGCCGGAGTACCGCACGTCCACCTCGAACCGCTGCCCGGCCTCGATCCGGGCGCTCGGCCGGACGGTGACCTGGCGCGGCGTGTGCTGGAAGCGGGTCCGCTTGTCCCCGTCCACCCGGACCCGGGACGCGGTCAGGCCGACCAGGTCGAGGTGGAACCTGGTCAAAGGTTCGAGGGCCTCGGCGACGATCACAGCTTCGGCGTCCAGGCGGTTGGTGGACACCTTGTAGCGCAGGCTCAGCCGGTACTCCAGGACGCGGTAGGACGGGTCGCCGTGCTCCGGCGCGTACGGGTCGACCGTCACGAATCCGCCTGGTAGGTACGCACCTTGACCGCCCGCCACGGGCCGATCGGGTTCCCGCTCCAGCGGCTGCCGGTGGGGACGGACTCGCCGCGCATCACCAGCGAGGCCGGACCGATCGTCGCGTGTGCGCCGATCGTGGCACCGGGCAGGACGATGCTGTGCGGCCCGAGTGTGCCGCCGCGTTCGATCCGTACCGCGTCCATGCTCATGATTCGATCATGGAACAGGTGCGTCTGCACAACGCAGCCTCGGTTCACCGTCGCCCCGTCGCCCAGCGTGACCAGGTCGGGTTCGGGCAGCCAGTAGGTTTCGCACCACACCCCCCGCCCCACCTTCGCGCCGAGGCTGCGCAACCACACCGCCAAGGCGGGTGTCCCGGTGCTGGGGTTGGCGAACCAGGGCCCGGCGACCATCTCGGTGAACGTGTCGGCCACTTCGGTGCGCCACACGAAGCTCGACCACAGCGGCTGTTCGCCGGCCCGGATCGGACCAACCACCAGCCACTTCACCGCTGTGGTCAGGGCTGCGGCGACCAGGCCGGCGACGATCATCACCAGTCCGGACAGCAGCAGCGCCCCCCAGGTGCCGAGCGCCTCGTCCAGCCAGGCCAGCGTGAGCAGGACGCCCAGCCCGATCGCGCCGGTCGCGACCACAGCGAACAGCCGGCACGCTTCCCACACCCCGCGCGCCCACTGCAGTCCGACGCTCGGGTGGTAGGTCCGCTCGACATCCCCACCGACCACGATCCGCCGTAGCCGTACCGCCGGCGAGCCAAGCCACGAGGACCCCGGCTTCGCCTTCACCGGCGCCACCGACAAGACGGCGACCAGACTGTCCCGCGGCACCACGTGGCCGGCGCCGGCCGTGCCCGAGTTGCCGAGGAAGGCGCGCCGCCCGATCGTCACCCGGCCGAGCCGCAGCCACCCGTTGCGCAGGTCGTAGGACGCCACCATGGTGTCGTCGGCGAGGAAGGCGCCGTCCTCGATCGTGGTCAGCGAGGGGATCAGGACCACCGTGGACGCCTCCACCTGCCGGCCCACCTTCGCGCCGAGCAGCCGCAGCCACACCGGGGTGGCCAGGCTGGCATAGAGGGGGAACAGCTGGGTGCGCGCGGAGTCGAGGAGGCGTTCGGTGCTCCACGCCTGCCAGCCGATCCGGCTGCGGACGGGGTAGGTGCCGGGCGCGAGTCCGATCGAGAGCAGCCGGACCAGCACGACGACGGAGCCGGCGAGCACGAGGCCGGCGGCCAGGGTGCCGGCCGGCAGCCACGGCAACGCCCTGGCGGCGGCAGCGGCCACGTTGTCCGCCCCCCGCGCGGCCTGCACCACCACGAGGCCGCCCACCGAGTAGGCCGCCACCGGGACCAGGCCGAGCACGGTGGACGAACCGGCGTAGGCCGCCAGCCACTTCGGGGCGGCCGGTGGCCGGTCCCGGGGCCAGTCGTCGTTGGGCTCTCCGGCACGGGTCGCCGGGGAGCCGGCCCACAACTGGCCCTTCCTCACCCTGCCGAAGACCGCGGAGCCAGGGGCGACCTCGGCGTCCGGGTCGATCCGCGCGCCGGGGGCGAGTGTGCTGCGGGCTCCGACGCTGGCATGGGCCCCGATCCGGATCCCTCCGATCCGCAGGGTCTCGCCGTCGATCCAGTAGCCGGCGAGGTCGACCTCCGGCTCGATCGCGGCCCCGTCCCCGATCCGGAGCATGCCGGTCACGGGTGGCAGGGTGTGCAGGTCGACGTCCCGGCCGATCCGGGCGCCGAGGATGCGTGCGTACCAGGTCACCCAGGGCGCTCCCGCCAGCCCGACCGGGTCGACCTGGTGCGCGATCTGCTCGGCGAGCCACAGCCGCAGATGGACGCGTCCACCACGCCGGTAGTCACCGGGCCGTACCCCGGCCAACAGGAGCCGGGCGCACCCGGCCACGATCAGCATCCGCCCGAACGGCACGGCGAACAGGAGCAGGACGAGCAGAACCAGCCAGCCGCTCACGTCGGGAAGGAACGGATACCCGGCCGGGTCGGCCGCGCGCAGGAGCCAGCTCGCGGCGAGCAGGTACACCAGCCAGCGGGCGCCGGAGAAGATGAACAGCGGCCCGCTGAGCAGCGTCTGCGCCCAGCGCGTCGCCAGCGGGGTCGCGCCGGCCTTGCTGAACGACTCACGCCAGGGCGTATCCACGGCGGTGTCCGCGATGGCGGTCGCCATCGCAGCGAGCCGGGGATGGTCATACACGTCAGCGACGCTGAACTCGGGCGCCCGGGTGCGGATCCGCGAGACGAGCTGGGCTGCGGTCAGGGAACCGCCGCCCAACTCGAAGAAGTCGGATTGCCGGTCGAACACCGGGGTGCCGAGCACGGCCACCCATTCCCGGGCCAGCCAGGCCTCGTCCGGGCTGAACTGGGTCAGCGCCTCGGTGATCTCCTCGTTCACCTGTGGCAGTGGCCAGGGCAGGGCGTCCCGGTCCACCTTCCCCGAGGTGCGGACGGGCAGTTCGTCGACCGGCGCGAGGATCGGGATCAACGGTGCCGGGAGGCGCTCGGCCAGCCGGGCCCGCGCGTCCGTGCGACTGAACCCGCCGGCGGCCACCAGGTACCCGACGAGGATCGGCACCCCCGCATCGGTGCGTCGAACCGCGACGGCCGCAGCCTCCACTCCGGGCAGGGCCGACAGCGCCGCCTCGACCTCACCGAGCTCGATCCGGCGTCCGCCCACCTTCACCTGGTCGTCGGCCCGGCCGTGGAACGACAGCCCGTCCGGCTCGAGCGCGACGAGATCGCCCGAGCGGTAGGCGCGCGTCCAGCCCACGGACGGCAGCGGCGCGTACTTCTCGGCGTCCTTGTCCGCGTCCAGGTAGCGGGCGAGGCCCACGCCGCCGATGACGAGTTCGCCGGTCTTGCCCGGCGCGACGGGTGCTCCGTCGGGGCCGATCACGGCGATCGCCCAGCCGGCCAGGGGCAGGCCGATCCCTACCCGCGGGCCCCCGTCCAGCACGGACGCGGTCGCGACCACGGTCGCCTCGGTGGGGCCGTAGGTGTTCCACACTTCACGGCCATCGCCCACGAGGCGGGCGGCGAGTTCGGGCGGGCACGCCTCGCCCCCGAAGATCAGCAGCCTGACCTGTTCCAGTGCCTCCACCGGCCACAGCGCGGCCAGCGTCGGAACGGTGGAGACGACGGTGATCCGGTGCCTGACCAGCCAGCCACCGAGGTCGGCGCCGCTCCGGACGGTCGAGCGGGGCGCGGGCACCAGGCACGCGCCGTGGCGCCAGGCCAGCCACATCTCCTCGCAGGAGGCGTCGAAGGCGACCGACAATCCGGCCAGGACCCGGTCGCCGGGCCCGAGTGGCGCATCGACGAGGAACAGGGCTGCTTCGGCATCCACGAACGCGGCGGCCGAGCGGTGCGACACCGCGACTCCCTTGGGCACACCGGTGGAGCCAGAAGTGAAGATGATCCACGCGTCGTCATCGGGTCCGGCCGCGGCCGCTTCCGCGGCCGGCGTGGTCGCGGCCTGTCGGGGGACGTACCCGTCGACAGTGAGGACCCCGGCCACGTCCGCCTCGGCGAAGACCAGTTCGGCGCGCTCGGGCGGGTCGTCGGCGTCCACAGGGACGTAGGCTGCGCCGGCCGCGAGAACGGACAGGATCCCCACGTAGAGGTCGCGCGAACCGGACGGCAGCCGCACTCCGACCCGGTCGCCGCGTCGGATGCCCCTGCCTGCGAGGGTGGTCGCCGCCTGCTGGACCACTGCCGTCAGCTCGGAGTAGGTGAGCGTCCCTTTCGGGTCCTCGATCGCTGCCGAGTCGGGATGCTTGGCGGTAGTAGCGCGCAGGATGTCGAGTAGGGTGCGCTGCGGAGGCGCCTCCAGCGTCCGGTCGACGACGGATACCGGCGACACATCGGCTGGGGGCGGCGGGTCCGCGTCGGGGCTCACGGGTCTGACGCTAGGCCTCCCCCGAAGGGGATCGGGCTCGTCTTGCCTCGCGGCTGCGGGAGGACGCCGGGCAGCGTCTCCCGCAGCCGGTCCGGCAGGCTGCCCGTTCAGCGCAGCCGCAGGGTGGCGGTGGCGGTGGTGCTCGGCCGGTCGAGTTTCCTCAGGTCGATGGTGAGGATCTCGCCGTCGTCCGCGGTGCCGTTCGGCTGGATCTTCGCCTCCAGCGTGAACGGAGCGGTGTCGCCGGTGACCCCGGCGATACCGAAGTCGGAGTCGTTGGCGATCACGAGGGTGTGGCCGTGGTTGATCAGCGCGAGGCCCTCCACCTTGTCGTGGCCGTAGAAGGAGCCCTTCGGGTTCAGGGCGGTGAGGTAGGCGCCCAGGTCGAGGGTGAGCGACTTGGTCACCGGGGTGATCTCCGCCGAGGCCAGCACTGCGGTCGCCTCGGCAGTGGTCTTCTTGGTGGTCAGAGCCTCCAGGGACTTGCCGCCCACGGTGAGACCCAGCGAGGTGTCGTAGACCGCGCCGCTGACGGTGGCGGACGGGCCGATGTCGGTCGCGTCGGAGATGTCGACGGTGTAGAGCTTCTTGTACGCGTTCGGCTCGAAGTCGCCGTCCCTCTCGGTGATCAGGAAGGTGGTGTTGCTGAGCGCGGTGATCTCGCTGTTCGCGGTGTCGTTGGTCGCCGGGTCGTCGAGCAGGTACGGGTACTCGTGCACG
>PHEV01000115.1 GCA_002843035.1 Actinobacteria bacterium HGW-Actinobacteria-5
GTGATCACGTCGGCCATCTCGAGGATGCCGCGCTTGATCCCCTGCAACTGGTCGCCGGCCCGGGCCAGCGCGATCAGCAGGAAGGTGTCGACCATGCCAGAGACCGCAACCTCGGACTGCCCGACACCGACGGTCTCGATCAGCACCACGTCGTAACCGGCGGCCTCCAGCACCAGCATCGACTCCCGGGTGGTGCGCGCCACCCCGCCGAGGTGGCTGCCCGCCGGCGAAGGACGGATGAACGCCGCCTCGCTCTGGGCGAGCTCGCCCATCCGGGTCCGGTCGCCGAGGATCGATCCCCCGGTCTTCGCCGAGGTCGGGTCGACAGCGAGCACCGCGATCCGGTGGCCCTGCTCGATCAGGCGCCGGCCCAACGCGTCGATGAACGTCGACTTGCCCGCGCCCGGGACGCCGGTGATGCCGACCCGGACTGCCCTGCCCGTGTGCGGGCGCAGGATCCGCAGCAGGTCCGCGGCCACCGCGTGGTGCGCAGGCTTGCTCGACTCGACCAGCGTGATCGCGCGGGCGATGCCGCCGCGGGACCCGGTCAGAACCTGGTCGGCCAGCAGGCGCGGGTCGAGGTTCGGCCGCCGCATCGTCGCCAGGTCACGCCGGGGCGGGGCCGCGTCGCCGTACTGCCGGCCCGGCGCCGGACTCGACTCGGCCCACAGCGGGGTGCGTTCGTCGGTCATTGCAGTCCTCAATCGCTGGTCGAGCCTGTCGAGACCCCTCAGCGGATCTCGACAGGCTCGATCATCGGCGTCGTGGGTTCAGGCGTCCAGGCGCTCGCGCAGCTTGGTGAGCAGCTCGATCGCCGACTCCGGGATCACCGTTCCGGGCGGGTAGATCGCGTCCGCACCCTTGGCGTACAGCTCGTCGAAGTCCTGCGGCGGGATCACACCTCCGACCACGATCATCATGTCGGGACGGCCCAGCTTGTCGAGCTCCTGCCGCAGCGCCGGCACCAGCGTCAGGTGACCGGCAGCAAGCGAGGAGACACCCACCACGTGGACGTCGGACTCGACGGCCTGCCGTGCGGTCTCCTCCGGGGTCTGGAACAGCGGGCCGACGTCGACGGTGAAGCCGAGGTCCGCGAACGCCGTCGAGATCACCTTCTGGCCGCGGTCGTGCCCGTCCTGGCCCATCTTGGCCACCAGGATGCGCGGACGCCGGCCCTCGGCCTTCTCGAAGTCGTCGACCAGGCCGCGGGCCTTCGTGACGGCCTCGGTGGAGCCGGACTCGGAGTTGTACACACCGGAGATCGTACGGATGTTCGCGGTGTAGCGTCCGAACACCTTCTCCAAGGCGTCGGAGATCTCGCCCACGCTGGCCTTCGCCCGGGCGGCGTCGATGCTCAGCTTGAGCAGGTTCCGCTCGGGGTCGGTCGGGTCGGGGTTCGCCGCGGCCCAGGTGAGCTTCTCCAGCGCTGCGTCCGTGGCGGCCTGGTCGCGCTCGGCGCGCAGCTGCTGCAGCTTCGCGACCTGCTCCTCGCGCACCCGCGCGTTGTCGACCTTCAGCACCTCCGGCAGCACGTCGTTCTCGACGATGTACTTGTTCACGCCGATCAGCGGCTGGCGGCCCGAGTCGATCCGGGCCTGGGTACGGGCCGCGGCCTCCTCGATGCGCATCTTCGGGATGCCCGCCTCGATCGCCTTGGCCATGCCTCCGGCCGCCTCGACCTCCTGGATCAGGTCCCAGCCCTTCTTCGCCAGGTCGGCGGTGAGCCGCTCGACGTAGGCCGATCCCGCCCACGGGTCCACCGTGCGACAGGTGCCCGACTCCTGCTGGATGAACAGCTGGGTGTTGCGGGCGATCCGGGCGGAGAAGTCGGTCGGCAGCGCGATCGCCTCGTCCAGGGCGTTGGTGTGCAGCGACTGGGTGTGGCCCTGGGTCGCGGCCATCGCCTCGATGCAGGTGCGCATCACGTTGTTGTAGACGTCCTGCGCGGTGAGCGACCAGCCCGAGGTCTGGCTGTGCGTGCGCAGGCTCATCGACTTCGGGTTCTTCGGCCCGAACTCCCTGACCAGCTTCGCCCACAGCATGCGGGCGGCGCGGAACTTGGCCACCTCCATGAAGAAGTTCATGCCCACGGCCCAGAAGAAGCTCAGCCGCGGCGCGAACTGGTCGACCTTCAGGCCCACCGACTCGCCGGCCCGGATGTACTCCACGCCGTCGGCGAGGGTGTAGGCCATCTCGATGTCGGCGGTCGCGCCGGCCTCCTGCATGTGGTAGCCGGAGATCGAGATCGAGTTGAACTTGGGCATGTTCGCCGACGTGAACGCGAAGATGTCGGCGATGATCCGCATCGACGGAGTCGGCGGGTAGATGTAGGTGTTACGAACCATGAACTCCTTGAGGATGTCGTTCTGGATCGTGCCCTGCAGCTGCTCCAGCTTCACCCCCTGCTCCTCCGCGGCCACCACGTAGAGCGCCAGGATCGGCAGCACCGCGCCGTTCATGGTCATCGACACCGACATCTGGTCCAGCGGGATCCCGTCGAACAGCTGCCGCATGTCCATGATCGAGTCGACGGCCACACCGGCCATGCCGACGTCACCGGTCACTCGCGGGTGGTCGGAGTCGTAGCCACGGTGGGTGGCCAGGTCGAACGCGATCGAGAGGCCCTTCTGGCCGGCGGCGAGGTTGCGCCGGTAGAAGGCGTTCGACTCCTCCGCGGTGGAGAAGCCGGCGTACTGCCGGATCGTCCAGGGCTGGTTGACGTACATCGTGGCGTAGGGCCCGCGCAGGAACGGCGGGATGCCCGGGTACGTGCCGAGAAAGTCCAGCCCCTCGAGGGCGGACGCGTCGTAGTTCGGCGGCACCAGGATGTGCTCCGGGGTCTGCCAGCCCTCGCTGTAGGAGGGCGACGACTCCAGGAGTGCCTGGAACTGCTCCTTGCTGTCGGCGGGGACGCTCGCAGCGCCCAGGTCGACCTCTCCGAAGTTCGGGATGCTGGTCACTTGGCCACTCCAATCCGGTCCATGGCGTCGGCGAGGAAGGCGACGACGTCCATTCCGTCGAACACCTCGCCATCGATCACCGAGTCGACCTCTTCCGAGGCGGTCTCGGTCTTGCGTCCGGCGATGAAGACCGACGCGACGCCGGCGTCCTTCAGGGCCCGGGCGACGTCGACGGCCTGTGCCGCGTACACCTTCGCGGAGGAGCACAGAATCACCATCTTCGCGCCGGCGGCCTGCACCTGGGCGACGATCTCCTCCGGCGTACCGCCCTCGCACGACGGACGGGTGATGCCGCCGACCCCGAGCAGGGCCGAGGTGAAGGTCTCGCGGCCACCGAAGTCACGGCGGGCGCCGAGGCAGGCAAGGAACACTGCGGGAGCGACGTCCGCGGCAGCGGCGCGGTCGCGCAGCGCCTCGAACACCTCGGCGTCGCGGTGCGCGGCCAGCCCGTGCCGCTCCGGAGCGGCGGGACGCGGCTTCGCCTGCACCGGCTCCTCGTCGGGCTTGGGGAACATGCTGACGCCGGTGAGCGGCAGCTTGCGGTGGGCGAGCCGTTTGACCCGCTCCGCGGTGCTGGCGCCGATCCGTTCGGCGACCAGGCCGGAGGTCAGCGCGGAGACCATGCCGCCGGCCGCCTCGATCGCCTGGAACGCCTGCCATGCCTTGGCCGCGAGGGACTCGGTGAGCTCCTCGACGTACCAGGAGCCGCCGGCCGGGTCGCTGACCCGGCCGATGTTGGCCTCCTCGGAGGCCACGGCCTGGGTGTTGCGGGCCATCCGCCGGCTGAACTCGTCCGGCAGGCCCCAGGCGGTGTCGAACGGCAGGCAGGTGATGATTTCCGCTCCGCCGACCGCAGCGGCGAAGGTGGCGATCGTGCCCCGCAGCAGGTTCACCCACGGATCGTCGCGGGTGACCATCCGCCAGGAGGTGACCGCGTGCTGGACGGCGCCGCGCGCGTTCGCGGGAACGCCGCTGACCTCGCCGACGCGGGCCCACAGCCGGCGCAGCGCGCGCAGCCGGGCGACGGTGGTGAACTGGTCGGCGTTGGCGCTGACCCGGAACGCGATCTGGCCGAACGCGGCCGCCGGGGAGATCCCCGCAGCCTCGAGGTCGCGCAGGTAGGCGACGCCGGTGGCGATCGCGAAGGCGAGCTGGTCGACATCGCTGGCGCCCGCGTCGTCGTACGGCAGCACGTCGACGGTCAGGGCGCGGACAGCGGGAAGTTCGGCGAGCGTCGCGCTGACCCACTCGGCCTGGGCGCCGAGATCAGGGGCCTCGCCGGTACGGGCGGCGAGTGCGAGCGCGTCGAGGCCGAGGTTGCCCCGGGCGTGGTGGGCGCCGGCGGCCTTCCACCAGGCGGCCAGTGCCTTCGCTGCACTCACCTGGTCCTCGGCGCTGCTGATCGACACCGGGGCCAGGTCGGGCTCGACCTCGGCGAGCACGGCGGCGACGTCATCGACCGCGATCGCGTCCGACCCGGTGCGCAGCCAGACCGAGCTCGCGCCGCGCTCGAGATCAGCAAGAACCTCACGACGGGTGAACTCGACGTCCGGGTCCTCGTGGAGCTGCCGGATGTCCCAGCCGGTCATCGGGCTGGTCTTGACCATCGTGCCGCGGGTGAACGGCATCACACCGGGGTGGCCCAGCGGGACGTTGGATTCGGTGTAGAGGGGCTCGATGGTGAGATCGTCGACGGTGATCGTGCGCAGGCGCTTCATCGCCTGCTCGATGGTCAGTTCCTTGCCCTCGGGACGCCGCCGGTTGAGGACCTTGAGGACCTCAACTTCCCAGTCTTCTCTGGTGGGAGTGGCGAAATCCCCGGCAAGCTGCAGGGGCATGTCGGTCATGGCTTCACCCTAGCGCCACTGGTTGCCGAGTCCTTCTGGCAGGACCAATTCGGGACGAGCGGGCAAGAGCCCGCCGGATCGTGGACACAGCACTCCTGCGCATCGGTGCCTGGAGCCGAACCACCCGCCTGGTCGCGCCGGAGGCGCACGGTGCTCAGCCGGCGGCCGCCCGCATCCGCTCCCCCAGCTCGCGGACGGCGGCACGCAGCTCCGGTCCGCCGACCACGTGGAACGGCATCTGCAGTCCCGCCAGTACCTCCGCGTACCAGGGGGTGTCGCTGGTGCTGCCGACCAGCCGGGTGTGGTCGGCGTCGACGGCCTCGAGGCGTCCCCAGGTGCGGGAGAGCAGGGGCTGGACCTGCGCCAGCGGGGCATCGATCAGCACGTCGGTGGCGAACTCCCAGCCCAGCGCGAAGTTGTCCTCGAGCACGGCCACCGGATCGAGGTCGGCCGGGGGCTCGAACCGCTGGTCCAGCTCGGTCGCCCGCTGCACCCGGTCCACCCGGTAGGTGCGCAGCTGGTCGCGGGCAGGCACCCGGCAGAGCAGGTACCAGCGGCCGTGTCGGGCGATCACCGCCCACGGCTCGACCACGATCTCCCGCTCGTAGCCCGCTCCGGAACGGTAGGACAGCCGGGCCAGGTGCTGGTTCGCCGAGGCCTGCACGAGGAGCGCGGTGATCGCCGGGTCGGGTGGCACGGCGTCGCGGTCACGCACGGGACGGGCCGTCCGCCGCACCAGCTCGGCCCGCGCCGCAACCGCCTCGGGCAGGGCCCGCATGATCTTGCGCAGCGCGTTGCCCACCGGGTCGGCAGCGTCGGCCACGTCGTGGTGGCTCTCCAGCACCGCCATGACCAGGCCCAACGCCTCGGTCGAGGAGAAGACCAGGGGCGGCAGCCGCACCCCGCGTCCGACGGTGTACCCACCGCGCACCCCGCGCTCGGACAGGATCGGGATCTCCGCCTCGCGCAGGATCCCGACGTAGCGCCGTGCCGCCCGCTCGGTGACACCGAGCGCTTCGGCCAGCCGGGTCGCGGTGATACCGGGCTCGGCCTGGATCACCTCCAGCGCGAGCAGGGCCCGCGCGGTCGGGCTGGACGTGTCGTTGGTGCGCACTGCCGAATCCTGCGTAGTCGATGTTCCGGACGAATCCGGAAGTAGATCGTCCGGATTAGATCGTACCGTCCTTCCATGACGCAGCACACCCTCACCCACACCGACGTCCGACGTGCGGCCACCGGACGCGAGCCCTGGTGGATCCCGTTCGGCGAGGCGATCAGCTCCCTCTTCGGCGCAGCGGCGCCCGCGCCGGACGCGGCGAGAAACCTGCCGTCCGAGGTTCTCCGCGACTACGACCCTGCCCTGCACCGCGCGTTGACGGCCCGGGTGGCCGGGCAGAACCTGGACGCCCGCCCGCGCCCACTGCTCTACTGACCTGATCCTCGCTCCAGGAGGTGGCATGGAGTTCGAGTTCTCCGCTGCGGTGATCGAATGGCGCGGCCCGGCGCCCTTCGTCTTCGCGGTCGTGCCCGCGGCCGCATCGGAGACGATCGCGGAGATGGCCTCCGCCCTCACCTACGGTTGGGGCTGCATCCCGGTCGAGGTGTGGCTGGACGGCACCCGCTTCACCACCTCGCTCTTCCCGAAGGACGGCGGCTACGTCGTGCCGCTGAAGGCCGCCGTCCGCCCGAAAGGACTCGCCCCCGGCGACAACGTCACCCTGCGCCTCGCCTTCACCATCCAGGGCTGAGCCGGCGCACCGGATCTCAGCTGACCTGCCGGACGAGCGCCTCCGCTGACCCGATCATGGTCGCGGTCTCGCGCTCCCAGTCAGGCTCCTGGCCGCGGAACGGGCCGGTGGCCAGCGAGATGATCACCGCTGCGGACCGCAGCCGCAGCTCGGTGGCATCCACCCGGGTGTCGAACACGGGCACCCAGCGCCGGATCAGCTGGTGTACCCGCGCCTCCTGGGCGCTGTTCATCCGCTGGATCGTGGAGAGGTGCGCGACCAGGCAGGCGAGGTCGTCGGCCCGTCGTCCCGGTCCGATCGTGTCGGTGTCGAGCAGCCCGCACACCCGCCCACCAGCCACGTGCACCTGGCCCTCGTGGAAGTCGCCGTGGGTCGGCTCGCTGCCGGGCGGGATGGGCGCGAGGCCCTGGCTGATGGTCTCCACCAGCCAGTTCAGCTTCGACCCGAGCACGGGCATCGCCGCGGCGACCATCCGCGCGTAGTGGGCCACCGCGTCCGACCAGGGCGGACGCCGGTCGAGCCGGGCCACCGAGGCCGGCATGGCGTCCAGCAGGCCGATCAGGGCCTCGGCCGTGCACGGCTCTGCCGGCTCGAAGATGGCCCTGGCCAGCGGCTCGCCCCTGAGCTCACGCAACACCAGCAGGTGGTCATCGGTGGTGGCCGCAACGTCTGCGACCGGCAGCCCGGCCTCACTCAGCAGCCGGTGCCTCGCCAGGACGTCGTCAAACAGCCGCGACCGGAGGACCTTCACGTAGACGATCTCGTCGCCGGCACTCACCTTCACCACGGCCCGCCGCCGCGGCCGGTAGCCGATCATCTGGAGGCTCAGGTCGTCGGGCGTGACCGTGCGGGCGAAGATGTGCTTGCTGTTGGCGAGTTCGGCCATCGACTCCGCATAGGCCGCGCGGGAAAGGCCGGGGAGGTCGGGGTCCTGCGGGTAGATCCACACCGCCACCTCACGCTCGCCGTCGGCGAAGATCTCCGCAGCGGTGTCGGTGTCCGTCGGCCCGGACGCCCGGGCGCTCACCCCGAGCAACTCCTCGCGCCGGCCGTACGGCCAGTCGACCAGTGCCGAGTAGGTCGCGGTGGTGGACTGGGCGGGATTGGCGTCCACGTGATCGAGCGCCCACGAGACCAGCGTGCCGCCCGCATGCTGGACCGCTGCCGAGAGCAGCGCGCCGACGCCTTCCGAGGTGAGCAGCGTGGAGCCGTCGGGGTCGGACGCGGGCACTTCACCTCCTCGGAGCGCGTAGCAGGCAGCACACTACTTCGTCGAACCGGCGTGCGTTACCCGTTGCCGGACTCGGATCCCAGATTGGTCAGGCGCAGCCGGGCGGCGCGCCGCCCGTCCAGTTCGACCACCTTCAGCTCGAACCGGCTCACGGTGTCCGGATCGTCGTCGGCGCCGAGCGTGACCTCGCAGGTGTCTCCGACCTGGGGCAGCGTGCCGAGCTGTGCCATCACGAAGCCGGCCACGGTGTCGTAGGGGCCCTCGGGGAGCACATAGCCGATCTGCTGGCTGAAGTCCTCCAGCGTGACCAGGCCGTCGAGCTCTACCGTCGCGTCGTGGCTGTCGGTCGCGGGGCTGGCCTCGAGGTCGAACTCGTCGTTGATGTCGCCGATCAGTTCCTCGACCAGGTCCTCGATGGTGACGATGCCCGCCGTGCCGCCGTACTCGTCGCGGACGATCACCAGGTGCTGGCGGGTCTGGCGCATCTCGCTCAGCGCCCGCAGGATCTTCACCGACTGCGGCAGTGAACCGACCGGACGCACCAGTTCGCGGACGGGGGCGTTGCGTTCGGCGGGGTCGAGGTCGGCGAGGTCGCGCACGTGGACGAAGCCGATCACGTCGTCGAGACCCTCCCCAATCACCGGGTAGCGGCTGTGCGGGGCACCCTGCACCTCGCGGAACGCCTTGTAGGCGGGCATCGCGCCGTCCAGGAAGTCCACCTCCGTACGCGGGATCATCGCCTCGCGCAAGCTGACCTCACCCGCGGCGAACACCTCGTCCACGATCTGGCGTTCCTCGTCGCCGAGGGTCTGGGAGCTGCCGACCATCTCGCGGAGCTCCTCGTCGGTGACCTCCTCGCGGGAGGCGTTCGGGTCGCCGCCGAGCACCCGGACGAGCAGGTCGGTGGACTTGCCCAGGAACCAGATCACCGGGGTGGCCAGGCGGGCGATGGCGTTCACCATCGGTCCGAGCGCGATCGCGAACGACTCCGCCCGCTGCATGGCCAGGCGCTTCGCGGTGAGCTCGCCGATCACGATCGAGAAGTAGGAGATGACGATCGTGATCGCCACCAGCGCCACCGGCGCCGCCACCCCGCTCGGCATGCCCCAGCCGATCAGCACGACCGCGAGACTGTCGGCAAGGGTCGCGCCACCGAAGGCAGCGGAAAGGAAGCCGGCCAGGGTGACGCCGAGCTGCACGGCGGACAGGAACCGGTTCGGGTCCGCGGTGAGCTCTGCGACCGTCCGGCCGCGGCGTCCACGCAGGCTCAGCTGCTTGACCTGGGACTCGCGCAGGGAGACGAGCGCCATCTCCGCCGCGGCGAACACGCCGCCGATGACGATGAACAGCAGGATCAGGAGGGAGTCGCCGACTATCGGGCTCATGCCACCGCCGCAGGCTCAGGGTCGTCCACGCGCAGATTCTAGCGGTGGGGCCCGCGGCCTGAGCCGGGGGTCGGCCCGAACCGGGGGCGCCACCCCCACTGGCATAATGCGGCCATGCCCGAAGATCCGTACCGAGTACCCGGCATCCGCGAGTACCGGGAAGCCGTGCAGCCGGCGGAGATCCTCGGCCGCAAGAACTACGAGCACTGGCTCGGCCCCCTGGTCATGCGGCACCTGTCGCCCTACGTCTCCCGCACCTGCGTGCGGCTGGGGATGAGTCCCAACCAGGTGACCGGGCTGATGATCCTCACCGCCGTCGCTGCCGCGGCATCGCTCCTGGTGCCCGGCGTGTGGGGCCCGGTGCTGGCCCTCGGATTCGGGCAGCTGCAGCTCCTGCTCGACTGCGCGGACGGCGAGGTCGCCCGCTGGCGGAAGCTGACCTCGCCGAAGGGGATCTTCCTGGACGCGGTGGCGCACTACACCGCGGAGGGCCTGATCCCGCTCTTCCTCGGCCTGCGCGCTGCCCTCCTCGTGGAGCCGGCGCAGTGGCAGTGGGCTGCGCTGGGCGGCGCGCTGAGCCTGCTCCTGATCTACAACAAGGTGCTCAACGAGATGGTCCACGTGGCCCGCGCGAAGTACGGCCTCGCGCTGATCAAGGAGGACCCCGAGGCCGCCGCGCCGGTCCGTTCCGGCGTCCGCACACTGCGCAACCTGGCGAACCTGCTGCCGATCCAGCGCATGTTCCACTGGGTCGAGTTGACGTTCTGGTGCCTGCTCGCCGGCGTGACCGGCCTCTTCGTCGGACAGCAGCCGGCAGCGGTGGGCCTGTTGATGATCCTCACCCCGCTCGCCGCGCTCACGCTGGTGGGGCACTTCGTGGCAATCATGAGCTCCTCGAAGCTGCGCGCGCAGTAGCCGCCGCAACACGCTATCCTGCGCCGGTGAGCGTCGACCTGCCTCCGGTCTCCTACGTGATCCCGGTCCTCAACGAAGCCGCCCACCTCGCCGAAGCCGTCGCCTCGGTGCTCGGCCAGGACTACCCCGCCGAGCAGGAGGTCGTGATCGCGCTCGGCAGTTCGACCGACGACACCAATGCGGTCGCCGCGCAGCTCGCCGCTGCCGATCCCCGGGTGAAGCTGGTGGACAACCCCTCGAACGACGTTCCGATCGGGCTCAACAAGGCGATCCGGCTGAGCCGGCACCCGATCGTGGTCAGGGTGGACGCCCACGCCGTGCTGCCGAACGACTACACCCGGCGCCTGGTCACGATGCTGTACGAGACCGGGGCTGCGAACATCGGCGGGGTGATGCGGGCGGTCGGCAACACGCCGTTCCAGCAGGCGGTCGCGCGGGTCTACAACTCGCCCTGGGGCCTGGGCGGCGGCCAGTTCCACGGCGCTCGGGAGGCCGGGCCTTCCGAGACCGCCTACCTCGGCGTGTTCCGGCGCGAGGTGCTGGACGAGGTCGGGCTCTACGACGAGACGATGCGCCGCGCGCAGGACTGGGAACTGAACTCCCGGATCATCGCCGCGGGCCACCTGATCTGGTTCACCCCCGACGTCGAGGTCGAGTACCGGCCGAGGGCCACCCCGGCCAAGCTGGCCCGGCAGATGCTGGCGACCGGCGTGTGGCGGGGCCACCTCGTCCGCAAGCAGGGCCGTACGCCCCTGAAGTACCTCGCGCCGCCGGCCGTGGTCCTGGCCCTGGCGGTGTCGGTCGTGACCGCCGTCCTGCAGGTGTTCGGGGTGGCGCGCAGCGGGCCCTCGGGCCTGCTCCGACTCAGCCACCTCGCATGGCCGGGCTACCTCGGCGGGGCGGCCGTGGTCGCGTCCACCTCCCTGGGTGGGCGCACGCTCACCGACAAGGCGCTCAACCTCGTCGTGCTGGTGATCGTGCACCTGAGCTGGGGGCTCGGCTTCATCCGCGGCTGGACCAGCGGCGCCGAATCCGTGGTCGACACCTCGCGCGTGCGTCCGGCCTGATCGGGGCTGGACCGGCTCAGAAGATCGGGACGCGGCCCAGCCGGGCCATCTCCGCGACGGTCCGCCAGCGCATCGGGTGCCGGGGACCGGGATC
>PHEV01000281.1 GCA_002843035.1 Actinobacteria bacterium HGW-Actinobacteria-5
CCCAGCGGCCGTGTACGCCAGCGATGTGAGCACCATCGCGTCCAGGTCGTCGGGTGCGTAACCGAGAGCGGTCGTGGCGGCGCTCACTGCGTATCCGGGTTCCCTGAGCTTCAAGTGGCACCGAGTCGCCAGCAACAAGGCCATTACGTCGTCGGGACGGGCAGCGAGTTCCGCAGCAACGACTTCAAGCGCGTCCTGAGCACGACCGACCTCGAACAGTGCCTCGGCCTCGGCAAGGCTGCCCACACCCATGCGCGACAGCATAGGCAGTCACAAGCGGGAATTCGTGTGATCGGTTGGCTTGGGTGGAGCTGCGCGACGCTGAATTCGGGGGCATGGGCTTCGAGTTCCGAGTCGACGACCGCGGGCCCCTCGAGTCAGTCCCGCCGCCTCAGAGTCGAGTCTGCCGCGCTGGGGACGCGTGAACGCACAAAGCCGCCCCGACCGGGAGCTAAATCCCTAGTCAGAGCGGCTTTCCGCTGGTCGGGGTGACAGGATTTGAACCTGCGACCTCATCGTCCCGAACGATGCGCGCTACCAAGCTGCGCCACACCCCGAACAGCCCTGACCGGGTCAGGGCCGAGTGGCAGTCTAGCCGAACTGCGCAGCCTCAGCCATTCGGTCCCGGAGTGAGCGTGAGCAGCGTCACTTCGGGCGGGCAGGCGAACCGGTATGGCGCGAACGGGGACGAGCCAATCCCGGCCGAGACGTGCAGCCACATCGTGTGGTCGGCCGCATGGTAGCGGCTCAAACCCTTCGCCTGGGCGGGTGGCAGGTCGCAATTCGTCGTCAGCGCACCCCAGCCAGGCACGCACACCTGGCCGCCGTGGGTGTGGCCGGCGAACACCAGTGGCATCCGGTCCGCCGCCATCGCGTCCAGCACGCGCGCGTAGGGCGCGTGCGTCACCCCGAGGGCGAGGTCGGTACCCTCCGCCGGAGGGCCTGCCACGAGCGAGTACTCGTCCCGGTGCAGGTGGGCGTCGTCGGTGCCACGGAACTCGATCCGCACGCCCCGAACCTCGAGCGTTGCGCGGTGCCCCGTGACATCCCGCCAGGCGCGCGAGACGAGTCCGGCGCGGAGGTCCTCGGTCGGCAGCAGCTCCCGGTCCTCGTGCACGCCGTGCCGGCTCGTCGAGGACGCCAGATAGCCCAGCGGATTCGACAGCCGGGACGCCGTGTAGTCGTTCGAGCCGAACGCGAACACCCCCGGCACGTCGAGCAGCCGACCGAACGCATCCAGCAGCGGACCGAGCGCATTCGCGTGCGCGATGTTGTCGCCGGTGTTCACCACCAGGTCAGGCTCCAGGCCGGCCAGGGCTGCCACGAACTCCCGCCGGTCCTTCTGGT
>PHEV01000282.1 GCA_002843035.1 Actinobacteria bacterium HGW-Actinobacteria-5
TGGATTTCTTGACCAAGCCCTTCACCGTGGAGGCGTTTTTAGACTGCGTTACCCGGATTCTGGAGCTGCCACCGGCCGCGGCCGGCGACGCCGAACCCGACTGGAACCTGGTGCTTCGCCAGTGGGAACTCACCCCCCGCCAGGGTGAAGTTCTGGTTGCCTTCTACCGCACAGGCCGCAGCAACCAGCAGTTGGCAGAGGACCTGGCCGTGAGCCCGCACACCATCAAGTCCCACGTCCAGGTTGCCTTTCAGAGGGCCGGAGTGCGTACCCGCGGGCAGCTCCTCCAGCGACTGCGCGCGTTCATCCGCTGAGCGATTGTCCGCGGCCCCCGGAATGGGCGGCAGCACCGGCACCGAGCCGGTCGCGACGATCACGTGGTCGGCGGTCTTCGTCTCCCCCGCGACCTCGACCGCGCCGGGCGCGACGAGGCTGCCGTGGGCGTACGCCACCTCGACCCCGGCCCGCTTCTCGGACGCCCCGACGCCGGCGACGAGCTTGCCGACCACGTCGGCCTTCCACGCCTGCACCTGCGTCCAGTCGTAGGCGACGCCGTTCGCGGTGACGCCGAACCGTTCGGAGTGCTGCGCGTGGGCATACAGCTTCGCCGAGTTGAGCAGTGACTTGGTGGGGATGCAGCCCACGTTGAGGCAGGTGCCGCCGAGCGCTTCCTGCTCGACCAGCAGCACCTTCAACTTCCGGTGCCCGAGCCGCTCGGCGGCCAGGTAGCCGCCGGGCCCGCCGCCCAGGATGATCACGTCGTAGTCAGCCATCGGTTTCGGGATCCCTTTCTCAGCCCAGCAGGGTGAGGTCGATGTCGGCGATCGCCGTGCACAGGTCCTTCAGGTAGCGCGCGGCGTCCGCGCCGTCGATCACCTGGTGGTCGGCGGTCAGGGAGAGCCCGATCCGCTGTTCGGCACCGACCGAGCCGTCGGCGTGGATCACCGCACGCGGGAAGATCGCGTCCACGCCGAGGATGGCCACCTGGGGAACGTTCAGCAGCGGCGTGAACGACTCGATCCCGAAGGCGCCGAGGTTCGAGACGGTGAACGTGGCCCCGCCGAGCAGGTCGGGGTTGATCGAGCCGCCGATGGCCTGGTTCGCCAGCATCTTGGACTGCGCCGAGAATTCGCGCAGGCTCAGCGTGTCGGCGAACCGCAGGGTCGGGACGAGCAGCCCGCGGGGGGTGTCGACGGCCATGCCGAGGTGGACGTGCGCGAAGGTCCGCAGTACCCCTTCGGAGAGGTGGGAGTTCACCACGGCGTGCTTCGCGAGCGTCTTCACCGTCGCGTAGCCGACCAGGTCGCCGATCGTGACGCCGGCCAGGTCGGGGTCGCCGG
>PHEV01000116.1 GCA_002843035.1 Actinobacteria bacterium HGW-Actinobacteria-5
CCCCGCCACGAGGGCGGCCAGGGCCAGCCGGTACCAGACGAAGATCGAGAAGGTGTGCCTGCTGACGTACCGGAGCAGCCAGTGGATCACGGCCAGCCCGATCACGAAGGCGATCACGGTGGCGACGATCACCGGGCCCCAGCTGACCTCGGTGCCCGGGATGTCCTTCAGCTTGAACAGGCCGGAGATGAACACGGCCGGGATGGCCAGCAGGAACGCGTACCGGGTCGCGGCCTCGCGCTTGTAGCCGAGGAACAGGCCGCCGGCGATCGTGGCGCCGGAGCGGGACACGCCGGGAATCAGTGCCAGCGCCTGCGCGAAGCCGAACGCGATGCCGTCCACCCAGGTGAGCTGGGAGAGGTCGTAGGTGTTGCGGGCCACGCGGTCGGCCACCCAGAGCACGATGCCGAAGCCGGCCAGCATCGCCACGGTGATCCACAGGTTGCGCAGGCTGGTGTCGATGGCGTCCTGGAACAGCAGGCCGAGCACGCCGATCGGGATGGAGCCGATGATCACCAGCCAGCCCATCCGGGCCTCCGGGTCGTCACGGGGTACCCGGCCGACGAGCGAGCGCGCCCAGTGGCTGATGATCCGTCCGATGTCCTTCGCGAAATACAGGACCACGGCCGATTCGGTGCCGAGCTGGGTCACGGCGGTGAATGCCGCACCCGGGTCGTGGCCGCCGAAGAAGAGCTGACCGACGATCGATTGGTGCGCGCTGGAGGAGACCGGGAGGAACTCGGTGAGGCCCTGGACGATGCCCAGCACGATCGCTTCCAACCAACCCATCAGGTTCCCCTCTCGGCTCGGGCACACCCTAGCCGTTGCCCGGTAGCATGCCGCTCATGCGTGCCTGGATGAGCCCCGACGTGCCACAGCTGCCCGGTTCGGGGAGTGGACGGGTGCTGGTGCACGACACCCTGACCGGTCGGCTCCAGCCTGCCGGGCCCGAGACCGGCGAGGCCCGTCTCTACGCCTGCGGGATCACCCCCTACGACGCGACGCACCTCGGCCATGCAGCCACCTACGTTGGGGTCGACCTGCTGCTGCGGGCCTGGCTGGACGCGGGGCTCGGCGTCCGGTACGCCCAGAACGTCACCGACGTGGACGACCCGCTGCTGGAACGCGCGGAGGCCACCGGTGTGGACTGGGCCGAGCTGGCCGCGGAGCAGGTGGAGCTGTACCGCTCCGACATGACCGCGCTGCGGGTGCTCCCGCCGCACCGGCTGACCGGAGTGGTGGAGAGCCTGGAGGTCGTCACCGACCTGATCGGAGTGCTTCGCGACGAGCAGGCCGTCTACCAGGTGCCCGACCCGGCTTACCCGGACTGGTACTTCGCCGTGACCAAGGCCAGCAACCTGATGGTGGGTACCGGCATCTCCCTGCTCGAGGCGGAGCAGGTCTTCGCCGAGCGCGGCGGCGACCCGGACCGCCCGGGCAAGCGGCACCGCCTCGACTGCCTGGTCTGGCGGCAGGCCCGCCCGGGCGAGCCGGCGTGGGACTCCTGGCTGGGTCGGGGCCGCCCGGGCTGGCACATCGAGTGCACCGCGATCTCGCTGGCCGAACTGGGCGAGGAGTTCGACGTGCAGGCGGGCGGACGCGACCTCGCCTTCCCGCACCACCCGATGTGCGCTGCCGAGGCCAGGATCGCCACGGGGCGGCCGATGGCGAAGCTATTCCTGCACTCGGGCATGGTCGGGCTCGACGGGGAGAAGATGAGCAAGTCGCTGGGCAACCTGGTCTTCGTCAGCCGGCTGCTCGCCGACGACGTGGACCCGATGGCGATCCGGCTGGTGCTGCTTGCGCACCACTACCGCGGCGACTGGGAGTACACAGCGGCTGCACTCGCCCAGGCGCAGGCCCGGCTGGACGCGTGGCGGGCTGCGGCGTCGCGTCCGTCCGGCCCGGACGCGACGGCCACGCTTGACGAGGTCCGGACGGCACTGCGCACCGACCTGGACGCTCCGGCCGCACTGGCGGCGATCGACGCGTGGGCTGCTTCCGAGGGGGACGACGTGAGTGCGCCGGGGCTGATCCGCGATCTCGCGGACGCGCTGCTCGGCATTGCCCTCTGAGCCACCTCGGCGCCCGCCCGGGGTTCGCGTGGCGCCGGTGTCGTCAATCGTCCGACCTTTGCGTCCCAGCCGTCCCGAACGTCTCACTTCGGGCGATCCGCGGCGTGATCGCGACACGTGGCCTGGGGTTCGGGAACTGCTGGCGCCGTCCGTGAACGCTGCCCAGCCTCAGGATGCCGCGCAGCAAGGTGTCGCGATCCGGCCACCCGCCGAGTGAGCTGTTACGGGAGTTGCCGGGGTGACACGGAGAACGGTGGGATCGCGGCACGGCCGTCCGCCCGGGGCGCTCGGCAGGATGGGCGGCGTGCGGCGGCGGAGCGGACGCCGGTAGGCTCACCCCTCGTGAGCAAATCCTTCGAAGACCTGTTCGCCGAACTGCGCCACCGCGCGGCGACCCGCCCCGAGGGCTCCGGCACCGTCCGGGCGCTGGACGCGGGCGTCCATGCCATCGGCAAGAAGGTCGTCGAGGAGGCCGCAGAGGTGTGGATGGCCGCCGAGTACCAGAGCAGGGCCGAGACCGCGGAGGAGATCAGCCAGTTGCTGTACCACACGCAGGTCCTGATGATCGCGCTGGGCCTTGAGCTCGAAGACGTCTACGAGTACCTGTGAGCGGAGCGGACGTGAACGGTGACCTGCTGAAGATCGCAGTGCCCAACAAGGGCTCGCTGGCCGAGGCGGCCGCGTCCATGCTGCGCGAGGCCGGCTACCGCCAGCGCAGCGACGCGAAGGAGCTCGTGCTCGTCGACGACGCCAACGGCGTCGAGTTCTACTACCTGCGCCCGCGCGACATCGCGGTGTACGTAGGGGAGGGCACGCTCGCCCTGGGGATCACCGGACGGGACATGCTGCTCGATTCCGGTGCCGAGGCCGACGAGGTGATGTCGCTCGGCTTCGGCGGCACCCGGTTCCGGTTCGCCGCTCCCGGCGGGCGGTCGATGAGTGTCGCCGACCTGGCCGGACGCCGGATCGCAACCTCCTACCCCGGCCTGGTGGCGGCCTACCTGGACAGCCACGGCGTCACCGCCCGGCTGATCCACCTGGACGGCGCGGTGGAGAGCTCGGTGCGCCTCGGAGTGGCCGATGTGGTGGCCGACGTCGTCGAGACCGGCACCACTCTGAAGCGGGCCGGCCTGGAACTGTTCGGTGAGGCGATCCTGGAGTCCGAGGCGATCCTGATCCAGCGCCGGGGGGCAGTGGCACCACCCGGTCTCGACCTGCTGCAGCGGCGCCTGAATGGCGTGATCACCGCCCGCGACTACCTGATGGTCGACTACAACGTTCCCCGCGAGCTGCTGGACGCCGCGTGTCGGGTGACTCCTGGCCTGGACGCGCCCACCGTTTCGCCGCTGGCCAAGGAGGGTTGGGTGGCCGTGCGGGCGATGATTCCGGCGCGGGACGCCCAGCGGATCATGGACCAGCTGTGGGACACCGGCGCGGACGCGATCCTCGTGACCAGCATCCACTCCTGCCGGCTGTAGTCCTCATGGTTCGTTCCGCACCGTTCGTCCGGACTTCGCGCTTCCCGGGCGCTGGCGCGCCCGCGGCGCTCGGCGCCTAGCCATGGCGACGCTGGGCACTTCGAGTGCTGCCTGGGCCGGCGATCGGGGTGAGCCCGATCCGCAGGTCCGCGGGCTGCTGGCCGCCGCGTCCGACCACGATGGCTACCTGTCCGCGGTCGCGGCACTGTGCACGGCGCGGTTCCTGCTGCCGGTGATCGCCCTGGGGGACGACGGCGGGGAAGGGCCCGACCCGAACCGGCACGCAGAACTCCAGGCCGCGATGCTCCAGCGGGCCGACGGACGGCGCGCCCTGCCCGCCTTCACCGGTGTCGACGCCCTGTCGGCCTGGCGTCCGGACGCGCGGCCGGTGCCGTGCCGGCTGGACGAACTCGCCGTCGCCGCGGTCGAACAGGAGGCCGAGGCGATCCTGGTCGACCTGGCCGGCCCGCACCCGCTCGTGATCGAGCGCGAACTGCTCGCCGAACTGGCTCGCGGCCGGCGCCTGGTCCGCCTGGACGACGGCGGCTGGGGCTGGCTCTACGCAGCGGCGGACGAGGCCGATTCGGCGTCGGACGACCCGACAGGGTAGTCTTGCCCTGATCGACTGCCGCCGGTGAGGTGGCTGTCCGCGAAGTGGAGTCCTGAACTCCCACCTGATCGTCCCGCGGGGCGATGGGTCGGTACACGAGGCGGCGTGCTACGTCGTCCGTTCTTCAGGGTCTCCGCACGCGCGGAGGCCCTTTTCCGTTCCGGGTCGATCGGTGAAAAGTCCGATCCTTGGAGGAACACATCAGCACTGAACCGCGGATCAACGAACGCATCCACGTGAACGAGGTACGCCTGGTCGGCCCTGCGGGCGAGCAGGTGGGCATCGTGCGCATCGAGGACGCCCTGCGGCTTGCCCGGGAGGCAGACCTCGACCTGGTCGAGGTGGCTCCGATGGCGCGGCCGCCGGTGGCGAAGTTGATGGACTACGGCAAGTTCAAGTACGAGGCGGCGCAGAAGGCGCGCGAGTCGCGGCGCAACCAGACCAACACGGTGATCAAGGAGATGAAGCTCCGGCCGAAGATCGACAGCCACGACTACGAGACCAAGAAGGGTCACGTGGTCCGGTTCCTGAAAGCCGGCGACAAGGTCAAGATCACGATCATGTTCCGTGGCCGCGAGCAGAGCCGGCCCGAACTGGGCTTCAACCTGCTGAAGAAGCTTGCCGACGACGTGGCCGAGGACGGCTTCATCGAATCGGCGCCGAAGCAGGACGGCCGGAACATGCTGATGGTGCTCTCGCCGACCAGGAAGAAGAGCGAGGCCCGCGTCGAGGTGGAGGCGGCGAAGGCCGCCAGGGCTGCCGACCGGGCGGCGAGCGCCGAGGAGGAGCGTCGCCAGGAGGCCGAGCTGCGCGCCGCAGCGCATGCGGCCGCCCAGCCGAAGAAGAAGCGCGGTCCCGCGGACAACATGGACCCCGACATCGACCTGTAAGAGAAGAAGAGAAGGACAACAGCTATGCCGAAGATGAAGACGCACTCGGGCGCCAAGAAGCGCTTCCGGGTGACCGGCTCGGGCAAGGTCATGCACCGCCAGGCCGGCAAGATGCACCTGAACGAGCACAAGCCGACCAGCCAGACCCGTCGTCTCGACGGCGACAAGGTCGTGGCTCCGGGCGACGCCAAGAAGGCCCGTCGCCTGCTGGGCAAGTACAAGGCCAAGTGACGTCCACCCGGGAAGACTGAGGAGTAACAGACATGGCTCGAGTGAAGCGTTCCGTCAACGCGCAGAAGAAGCGTCGCGAGGTCCTGGACGCAGCGTCCGGCTACCGCGGCCAGCGTTCCCGGCTGTACCGCAAGGCCAAGGAGCAGCTGCTGCATTCCTACGCCTACGCCTACCGCGATCGTCGCGCCCGCAAGGGTGACTTCCGGTCGCTGTGGATCCAGCGGATCAACGCGGCCTGCCGCGCGGAGGGCATGACCTACAACCGTTTCATCAATGGACTGAAGAACGCCGGCGTCGAGGTCGACCGCAAGATGCTGGCCGAGCTCGCCGTGAACGACAGCGGGGCCTTTGCGGCCCTGGTGGAGGTTGCCAGGGCCAACCAGCCGGCCCAGGCCGCCTGACCAGAGAGGTCGCCGACGGCCGGGCCCGCGGAGGGCCCGGCCGTTCACCACATCCGAGAAGAGGGCCGACGATGAGCGTCGCTTCGATCGAACTCCCTGAGCCGCCGCAGGCCGTCCTGCGGGCGGCACGGGCACTACAACGCCGCCAGGAGCGCAAGGAGACCGGCAAATTCCTGGTCGAAGGCCGCCAGGCAGTCCGGGAGGCATTGCGCGTTCCCGGAGTGGTGGAGGCGGTCTTCTTCCGGTGGGCCGCCGCGATGGACAACGTCGACCTGCTCGACCTGGCCAAGGAGGCCGGCGTCACCTACTACGGGGTGAGCGAGCAGAACCTGGCCACGATGACCGACACCGTCACGCCGCAGGGCGTGGTGGCGGTCGCGCGCGCGGTCGACGTGCCGCTGAAGTCGGTGCTGGGCAAGAAGAAGCCGAAGCGCGAGGAGAAGCCGGGCAAGAAGCACCGCCGCAAGGACGTCTCGCTGGTCGTGATCTGTGCGCAGGTGCGCGACCCGGGCAACGCCGGCACCGTGATCCGGTGCGCGGACGCCTTCGGGGCGGATGCCGTCATCCTGAGCTCCGACTCGGTCGAGGTGTACAACCCGAAGACCGTCCGGGCCAGCGTGGGCAGCATCTTCCACCTGCCGATCGTCGTCGGCGTCGATCTCGCCGAGGCGATCGCAGCCTGCCGGAAGGCCGGCATGCAGATCTTCGCCACCGACGGCGCGGCCGGCACCGATCTGACCGACCTGGACGCAGCGCTCGAGGCGCCGACCGCCTGGGTGATGGGCAACGAGTCCTGGGGTCTGCCGGTGGAACACCTCGCCCTCGCCGACCACACCGTGGCCGTACCGATCTACGGGCAGGCCGAGAGCCTTAATCTGGCCACTGCCGCCGCCGTCTGCCTGTACGCCAGCGCCAGCGCGCAGCGAGCGTCCAATTGATTCGAGGAGAAACCACAGCGATGCCCTCAGAGCAACCGGCCGACCTCAGCCCCGCCGCGATCGACCGGATGGTCGCCGAGGCGCTCGCTGCCTTTGCCGCCGCCAGCTCCGGCGCCGAACTCAAGGCGGCCCGCGCAGCTCACGCCGGTGAGCGCTCGCCGCTCTCCCTCGCCAACCGGGCGATCGGGACGCTGCCTGGACCTGAGCGCAAGGATGCCGGCCAGCGGCTCGGCGCAGCCCGTGCCGCCATCAACACCGCCCTGTCCGCCCGCGAGGCCGAGATCGGTGCGGCTGAGCTCCAGCAGCGGCTGATCGATGAGCGGATCGACGTCACCCTCCCGGTGGAACTGGGCCCTGAGGGCGCCCGGCACCCGATCACCGCGCTGATCGACCTGATGAGCGACGTGTTCCTCGACATGGGTTGGGAGGTCGCCGAGGGCCCGGAGGCCGAGGGGGAGTGGCTCAACTTCGACGCGCTGAACTTCACCCCGGAGCACCCGGCCCGGTTCACCTCCGACACCTTGTTCGTGGCGCCACTGGAGAACCACGTCGTGCTGCGCACCCACACCTCCCCGGTGCAGGCCCGCTCGATGCTCACCCGCGAGCTGCCGATCTACGTCGTCTGCCCGGGCAAGGTCTACCGCGCCGACGAGTTCGACGCCACCCACGTCCCGGTCTTCCATCAGCTCGAGGGCCTGGTCGTTGACAAGGGGATCACCCTGGCCCACCTGAAGGGCACCCTTGACCACCTCGCCAGCTCGATGTTCGGCGACGGCATCGAGACGCGGATGCGTCCGCACTACTTCCCGTTCACCGAACCGTCGGCCGAGGTCGACCTGAAGTGCTTCGTCTGTCACGGCGCCTCTGTGGGCAACCCCGACGCGCCGTGTCGCACCTGCAAGTCCCAGGGCTGGATCGAGTGGGGTGGCTGCGGCGTGGTGAATCCGCGGGTGCTGACCGCCTGCGGCATCGACACTGACGTGTACTCGGGCTTCGCCTTCGGCATGGGCATCGAGCGGACGCTGATGTTCCGCAACAACGCCGCGGACATGCGCGACATGGTGGAGGGCGACGTGCGGTTCAGCCGCTCACTGAAGGGGATGGCACGATGAGGGCGCCGCTGAGCTGGCTGGCCGAGCACGTCGACCTGCCCGAGGGCATGACCGGACGCGAGCTGGGTGAGGTGCTGATCCGCGCCGGTCTCGAGGTCGAGCGGGTCGACGAGGTTGGTGCCGAGGTGACCGGGCCGATCGTTGTCGGCCGCGTGCTGGCATCGGTGGACGAACCCCAGTCCAACGGCAAGACGATCCGCTGGGTGCAGGTGGACGTCGGGCCGACACACAACCAGCCGCACCCTGACTTCCCGCAGGGTTGTCGCAGCGTCGTCTGCGGCGCGCACAACTTCGTCGTGGGCGACCTGGTGGTCGTCTCGCTGCCCGGCTCGGTCCTGGCCGGCGGCTTCGCGATCTCCGCCCGCAAGACCTACGGACACGTCTCCGACGGCATGATCTGCGCCGAGGACGAGCTGGGCATCGGCAATGACCACACGGGCATCATCGTGCTGCCGCCCGACGCGGGCCTCTCGCCGGGCGATGATCCTGCGGGTTACCTCGTGCTGCGCGACGACGTGTTGGAGATCGACGTCAGCCCCGACATCGGCTACTGCCTGAGCATCCGGGGGCTGGCCAGGGAGTCCGGCCAGAATCTCGGCGTCCGGTTCACCGACGTCGTCGACAAGGCGACGCCTGCGACGAAGGCGGACGGCTACCCGGTCCAGCTCGCCGATCCGGCCTGCCCGCTGTTCGTGGCGCTCGGCGTCACCGGCATCGACCAGAGCGTCCGCACGCCGCGCTGGATGGCGCGCCGGCTGGTCATGTCGGGGATGCGGTCGATCTCGCTCGCCGTCGACATCACCAACTACGTGATGCTCGAGACCGGCCAGCCGCTGCACGCCTACGACGCAGCGCTGCTGCGCGGACCGATCGTGGTGCGCAAGGCGCGCGCAGGCGAGAGCCTGGTCACCCTCGACGACCAGACCCGCACGCTCGACCCCGACGACCTGCTGATCGTGGACGACTCCGGGCCGATCGGCCTGGCCGGCGTGATGGGTGGCGCGTCCACCGAGCTGCGGGGCACCACGGTGGACGTGGTGATCGAGGCCGCCCAGTTCGAGCCCAACACCATCTCGCGCACGCTGCGGCGGCACAACCTGCCCTCGGAGGCGTCCAAGCGGTTCCACCGCGGGGTGGACCCGAACGCGGCCTACAGCGCGGCCCACCTGGCCGCGCGACTGCTGGTCGAGCTGGCCGGGGGCACGCTGTCGGCGGACGAGACCGTCGCCGGCGCGGTGCCCGACATGCCGCTGCAGGCGATCGACGCCTCGCTGCCGTCAGCGATCCTCGGGGTGCCGGTGCCGACCGAGCGGGTGGTGGAGATCCTGCGCGAGAGCGGCTGTGACGTCGAGGTGGATCCTTCGACGATCCCGGGCCAGGAACGGTTGAGCCTGGTTCCGCCGACCTGGCGTCCCGACCTGCGCGACCCCTATGACTACGTCGAGGAGGTGGGTCGCAAGGTCGGCTTCGACACGCTGCCCTCGATCGTGCCGACCGCACCGGTGGGCCGTGGCCTCACCCAGGGCCAGCGTGCGCGGCGGGCGATCGGCTCGCGACTGGCCGCCACCGGGTTCGTCGAGGTGCTGACGTTCCCGTTCGTCAGCGCCGAGGACCTCGACCGGATGGGCGTGGACGCTGACGACGAGCGGCGTGCCCTGGTACGGCTGGCGAACCCGCTGGCCGAAACGGCGCCGTTCCTGCGCACGTCGATCCTGCCCGGACTGTTCGCCGCGGTCGCACGCAACACCTCGCGCGGCAACGACGACCTGGCCCTCTACGAGGCGGGCAGCGTGTTCTTCGCGGGTTCTGGCGAATCGGCGCCGATCCCGTCGGTCGAGCATCGTCCGTCGGCCGAAGAACTGGCCGCGATCGAGTCGGCGCTGCCGCGGCAGCCGCGGCACCTGGCCGCGGTGTTGTGCGGGCTGTGGCGCCGTCCGGGCTGGACGGGGCCGGGCACGCCCGCCGGATGGCAGCAGGCGTTCGCCTTCGCGGACGAGGCTGCTGCGGCGCTCGGCGCCGCGTTCGAGCGCACGCCTGCCCAGCGGGCGCCCTGGCACCCCGGACGGTGCGCCGAGTTGCGGCTCGGTGGCGAGCTGGTCGGGTACGCAGGCGAGCTCCACCCGGAGGTCGTGCACGAGTTCGGCCTTCCGGAGCGGACCGCGGCGGTGGAGCTCGACCTCGACGCCCTGATCCGGCTCGCGCCCGTGGACGGTTCGATCAGGCCGGTATCGGGCCACCCTGTGGCGAAGGAGGACGTCGCGCTGGTCGTTCCCGCCGACGTGAGCGCTGCAGAGGTCCAGCGTGCCCTCATCGACGGCGCGGGTGAACTCCTGGAGTCGATCAGCCTGTTCGATGTCTACACCGGCGGGCAGGTGCCCGCGGGGCATCGGTCGCTCGCCTTCGCTTTACGGTTCCGCGCGCCGGACCGCACCCTGACCGATGCGGAGACGGCTGCGGCGCGCACCGCGGCCGTGGCGGTGGCCGAGCAGCGCTGCGGGGCGGTACTGCGAGCCTTCTGATCGGTTCTGCGAACGGAGCGGGCGCCCTTCGGGGCCCCGCTCCTTTTTCGTGCCCGCCGGGTAATCGGTGTCCCCAAAAGGGTGACAAATGTGCATTCGGTGACGTCCCCCAAAGGGTGACAAAGGCGAAAATGCAGGTCACCCGGGAGGGTGACAATTGTGTTTCCTGGGTCGACAGCTGGCGGGTCTCGACGTACCCAGATGGGCGCCACTCCTGCGGGTGACAAGGGATTTCGCGTCGAGCGGCAGTCTGAAGGGGGAGCGTTAACCGCGATTAAGACTGTGTGCGGTGAGCGCTATCAGAGTTTAGACACAGGTTGGCCTCTGAATGTCGAGCGGCATACTCTCAAACTACTCATCCGCCATTAGGGGACCAAGAAAGGCGACACAAGTGAACATCACCACCAAGCAGACTGACCGGCAGAGGGGCCGGAAGGTCGCAGCTGTCCTGGCCGGAGGACTTGTCCTCGGCGTGGGCACCATGGCCACGCTCGCGTCGTGGAACGATTCGGAGTACGCGACCGCAACGTTCACCGCGGGCTACTTCAACCTCGAGGGTGCGGTCGACTCGGCGCAGTCCTCCTTCAGTGAGCACGCGTTGCCCGGCTCTGCCGGCGCGCTGAGCTTCAGCACTCCGGTCGGCAACCTCACTCCCGGTGATGTGGTCGTGGCTCCGTTCGCGCTGCATCTGGGCGCCG